>NZ_CP034570.1:2780478-3089420 GCF_003970695.1 Maribacter sp. MJ134 | reverse complement strand
AGCCAGCTTTCTCAGAGTGTTAAATATACTGAGCAGACTATCGGAAAGAATTAGCATCCTAGAAAATAACTGCGCCTAACAAAACCTATAAACAATACGGGCTTAGGGCTTAATCGCAAGGTTTGTGTAGTTTTATGAAGTCCGCAAAATCTTTGGGATTTTGCTTTTTAGCGGGACAAAGAAAAAAAGAAAACCAAAAGATTTCGCTATGTGCGTGGCGGAAAGCAAACGCTAGTTTGTTCCCGTACTGTTCATAGCTCAACCGTTATGTGCAATAACTTCTCTTTACATGTAGCCTTCCCTAAAAATGTAGTCTTACCCGTTTTGTAGCCTTACCCGTTTTGTAGCCTTCCCTAAAAATAGGACAGCTTAAAATTAGAATTTTCTAACTTTAAATTTTAACTGTCACATGAAAAAAAGCAAGTTTACCGAGAGCCAGATCATCAAGGCCTTGAAAGAGAACGAACAGGGCCGTAGTGTCGGGGATGTATCCCGCGAACTGGGCATCGACAAGAGCACCTTTTATTATTGGCGCAAGAAATATGGCGGAATGGAAGTCACGCACATGAAACGTCTCAAAGAGCTCGAGGAGGAGAACCGCAAGCTCAAACAGATGTACGCCGACGTAAGCCTGGACGTGCGCATGCTCAAGGACGTACTGTCAAAAAAGTTCTAGGGCCTTCCGACAAGAAGCACCGTGCCAAGTACCTTCAGGATGCCTATTCGGTCCGTGTATCGCGTTCCTGCCAAGTGATCGGGCTTGCCCGTTCGATGTGGTACTACCATACCAAAAAGAACGATACGGAAGTGATCGACGCGCTATCGAGGTTGGCGGAAGAACTGCCGACAAGGGGTTTCGAGGTGTACTATAAACGGCTTCGTCGCGAAGGCCATAAATGGAACAGGAAACGTGTACTTCGGGTTTACAGGAAGATGAACCTGAAGCTGCGCAGAAAACATAAGAAAAGACTGCCCGCAAGGGTAAAGAACCCATTGGAGGCCCCTACGGCGCTCAATGAGGTATGGAGTATGGACTTCATGTCGGACGTTCTCTCCGATGGAAGGAAAGTAAGGGTGTTCAACGTCATGGACGATTGTAACCGTGAGGCACTGGCCATGGATATAGGTCTGAACTATCCGGCAAGAAAGGTCGTGGAGACCTTGGAGTATCTGGAAGAGGAAGTAGGGCTTCCAAAGACGATACGCTGTGACAACGGTCCCGAGTTCATCTCGAAGACCTTGGCGGCGTGGTGCAAGGGAAAAAGAGTGGAACTAAGGTTCATACAACCGGGCAAGCCGATGCAGAACGGTTACATGGAAAGGCTCAACAGGTTTTACAGGGAGGACGTACTTGATGCCTACTGGTTCAACGACCTGCACCAGATCAGGACATTGACCGATAAATGGAAAAAGGATTACAATACGCGGCACCCACATTCATCATTGGGAGATATGCCACCGAGAGAGTATAAAGACCGTTTCGGGGAAGAATTCTTCCCCGAAACGGTCAACGATAAAGATATTTTTATGAATTTAGCGATGTCCTAAAAAGGGTAAGGCTACAAAACGGGTAAGGCTACAAGTAAGAGAAACCGCTTTAACAAGTATCTGCTTTACGCTATTGACAAGATTGTACTTGTAGTTATCGGTATTATGATTACCCTTCAGATTACTAATCGGAATGGAAAACGAAAAAACTTGGCAGAAGAACAATTGATCTTAAGACAACCATACAACATTTTATTCAAACTCCCGACGCCTTTACCTGATAATCAAGAATGAAAATGCTTCCAAGCTTGGCTCCAAAACTTATGCTATTTTCTTGTCCAAAACCTTACGGCCTAGTCTTACGGTAATCTACATCTAAAAAGTTAAAGCATTGTTAATCAGCGCTTAAAATTTGTGATTGGATGAAATTCCATTATATTATAAGCTATGATAAAATTAGACAAGACAGCTAACGCAGATTTTTTAGAGAAATCCATCAACCATTTAGAAGCCACTGGTTTTGAAAATATCAAGGCAGATTTAGACGGCTATGAAACCCCAAAATCATACACCAGAAAAGGGGCGGACAATAAAATTACCCCAGATATCGTAGCCTTAAAGAATGGTAGAAAATACTTTTTTGATATTAGCCTTAAATCTCAAAAACCAAGATTGTTAAAAACGAAGTGGTTGTTTTTAGATACTTTAAGTAGAATGAAATCTAACAGGTTTAGAATAATTACCACTAGGGGGCACTATAAGTTTACCGATAACATGTTAGAGGATATTAACTTAAGTAATAAACAACTCATTAAGATATAAATCATAGCGCTTTAAAGCGCTATGATTTATAGACTTTATTATAAAATGGCGCTTTGAGCGCCATTTTTAGTTTCTAAGCATAACAATGTGTGGTATGCCATCTTCCAAATATCCCTCTCCATATGCTTTAAAGCCTAGCGAATTATAGAATTTCTTTAAATATGTCTGTGCGGATAGTTTAATGGTATTTTCCTTAAAGACCTCTTCCACGGCTTTAATGGACGCCTCCATGATTACTTTACCATAACCATGTGAACGTTCCTGGTCGCTTACCACTACCCTGCCTATACTTGCCTGTTCAAAGTAATCTCCTGCGGTAAACGCTCGCGTATACGCTACAATTCTGTTATCCTTTTTACCTATAATATGAATCGCCTTTTGGTCTTTACCGTCTAAATCTTGGTAAATACAAGCTTGCTCTACTACAAATACCCGACTTCTTAATTGAAGTAACTGATACAACTCGTCTGTATCTATTTCATTAAAACGCTTTACGGTAATATCTAACATTAGTCCTGTACTATTATTTGTTTACTGTCACATTTCCCAAACTCTGGTTGAATATTCACATGGTTGATTCCATACATATGAAACATTTGTTCCTCTATTAGCTCCAAAATTACATCAAACTCCGACAGTTTAATATCCGCTACAAAATCTATATGTGCTTCTAAATGCACCTCCTCCTCATTAAGTTGCCAAATATGAACATGATGAACATTTTTAACGGATTCTATTTCTTTAATGGTAGTAATGATTTCATCTACTTGTAAACTATTTGGGGTAAAAAGCATGAGAACCCTAGTAGACTGCTTTAATAAATCGTAGCCCATGTAAATTAAATAAAAGGCAATAACCAAAGTTAGTAGTGGGTCTACCCAATAGAACTGATAAAACTTCATTAACAAACCTCCTATGAGTACCGCAACGGAGGCCATCATGTCCGTGAGTAAATGTAGATAGGCAGATTTCATATTCATATTGGTATCCGCATCTCTCTTTAGCAATAAAACACTAATTCCGTTAGCGGCTATTCCCAGTATTGAAAGCCAAATGACCAAATCCGATGTTACTTCTTGCGGGGCAATAAAACGCTCCACCGCTTCTTTAATTAGCACAAGCGCCACTACGATCAGTGTAGCAGAGTTTACAAAAGCGGCTATTATTTCTGCCCTCTTATAACCAAAAGTCTTATTGGTAGAGGCCTTTCTTCTAGAAAGTACGGTAGCTATATAGCTTACGACCAAAGAAAGAACATCACTAAAATTATGCAAGGCATCGGAAAGCAAAGAAAGACTCCCGGAAATTAGGCCCCCTATAACCTGAGATACGGTAATTACCGTATTCAAAACTATGGAAATAATGAGGTTCTTAGCTTTTACCTTAGGATGGGAATGATTATGAGCATGTTTGTGCACCGGATTTAATTTTATCAAAAATAGGAGATTTCTCTGACCGGTCTACATACGTATTCTTTCAAATTAGACACAAGGTATTTTAAGTACCCTACGCTCATGCCTACCGCCCTCAAAATCAGTTTCTAAAAACGTTTTTACCATCTCCAAGGCCTGTGGTAACGAAATATACCTTGCTGGTAAGCTTAAGATATTTGCATCATTGTGTTCTCTCGCCAATTCCACTATTTCTTTTGTCCAACAAAGTGCGCACCTAACTTTTTGATGTTTGTTCGCGGTCATGGAAGCTCCGTTACCGCTACCACAAATAATAATTCCAAAATCCGATTTTTCCGATTCTATATCTTGGGCCACGGGATGAACAAAATCCGGATAATCAACACTATCCGTTCCATCAGTTCCATAATTAAACACTTCTATATTCTTTGATTTTAAGAGTCCAATAATTGCGAGCTTATACTCTGTGCCGGCATGATCGTTACCAATAGATATTTTCATAGTAGGCGAATTACTTGATTATAAAATTAGGTCGGGGAAACCGCTTTACGTATTACAAATGTACAACATACATGGAGTTCACCACAAAAAACATAGCTTACACAACATATTTTGGTTATTCATTTCTATTAGTTGTTCATTAGTGAGTTAAATAGTGGAACAACCGCTTTAAAAAATGTTTACAAAAAACAAGTAAAAAATTTGGTTGTGAAACTCCTTTTTCAATTAGTATCTATTTCATTAATAGCCTAAAAATGATGTTAGAAATAGTCATTAGGTTGTGAAGAAATTTAGACTCCTAGTTAACACTAATTTTTTATAAACTTATGAATAATTAGTTGTTCAAATTGGTTATCAACTTATAATGATAACTCATTCAAATTTCTGATAATCAATATACATTTGTGTTTTTAATATGTGAACAAGTTATGGTATCTCAAAAAGTCAAGAAATACCTGAATAAGTTATCACGTCTATTAACAAACCATTATAATCACCATTTATTTTTTAAAATTTATAAAAGAAATAGTTATTATATAATATATGTTGATAACCTTAGAAAATATGCAAGAGGTTTAAGAATAGAATAGGTAGTGGATTATAATTCGTAATTTTCAAAAAATTAAAATTTTAATGTCGAAGAGAAACAAGAAGGCGAGAAACCATAGAAGAAATGAAATCACAAAAGGCATTTTCACGGTACTGGAAAAAGAACCAAAGAAAAGCTTTAATTATAAGCAGATTGCTGCAAAGATAGGGGTTACAGAGGCCAACGATAGAAATAATCTTATTAAAAGATTAGTTCAGTTAAAGGAAAAGAAGCGCATCATAGAAGTAAGTAGAGGAAATTATCAGGTTCTTGAGGATACAAAAACCTATCACGAAGGAATAGTTGATATTACGGGAAAGGGGAATGCCTATATCGTAATCGAGGGTATGGAAGACGATGTCTTTGTGCCTCAGAATAAACTGAACAAGGCTTTTCATAAAGACCGCGTCGAGGTATATATTTATCCTAGAAGGGACAAGAAGAAATTAGAAGGGGACATTCACAAGGTATTAGAACGTAACAAAACTACATTTGTGGGGATTTTGGATATGCAGAAAACGTTTGCTTTTGTGCGTCCAACGGATTTTAGAATGTATACGGATATTTTTGTTTCCTTGGATAAGATAAAGGATGCTAACGATGGTGATAAAGTTGTGGTCGAAATTACCGACTGGCCGGAAGATGTAGATTCTCCTTATGGACAGGTTACCGAAGTTTTAGGAAAACCAGGAGAACATAATACGGAAATACATTCCATATTAGCGGAATATGGTTTGCCCTACGAATTTCCTACAGAGGTTCAACGTTTTGCGGATAGCTTGGATACGGCTATCAAACCATCGGAAATAAAGAAAAGAAGGGATATGCGAAATGCATTGACCTTTACTATTGATCCAAAGGATGCAAAGGATTTTGACGATGCGTTATCGTTTACTGTTTTGGAAAACGGTAATTATGAAATCGGTGTGCATATTGCAGACGTTTCCCATTATTTAAAGGAAGGCACCGTTTTGGATGATGAAGCCTATGAAAGGGCCACTTCGGTATATTTAGTAGATAGAGTGGTACCAATGTTACCGGAAGTATTATCCAATAATGCCTGTTCCTTAAGACCTAACGAAGAAAAATACACGTTCTCAGCAATTTTTGAATTGGATAAAAAGGCGAAGATTGTAGACCAGTGGTATGGTAGAACGGTAATTAATTCTAATGAGCGTTTCGCTTATGAAGAAGCACAGCATATCATAGAAACTGGTAATGGAAAGATTCCACAGGATATTTCTATACGCGATGGCGCTTATGAGGTAGACAAGGAAGTCGTAACGGCTACTTTAACAATGGATAGATTAGCCAAGATTATGCGTAGTAAACGTATGGATCAAGGAGCAATTTCCTTTGATAAGGTCGAAGTGCGTTTTAATCTGAATAAGGAAAACGAACCAGTGGGCGTATATTTTAAGGAATCTAAGGACGCTAATAAGCTTATAGAGGAGTTTATGTTGCTTGCCAATAGAAAAGTAGCGGAGTTCATTGGTAAACAGAAACCAAAAAAGACTTTTGTTTATCGTGTACATGACGATCCAAATGAAGATAAACTCATGGCTCTAAATGGTTTGATCAAGAGATTTGGTCATAAACTAGATTTTACGGATAAAAAATCCATAAGTTCTTCCTTAAATCAATTATTAGAGGATGTAAAAGGGCAAAAAGAACAGAATTTGGTAGATACTTTAGCCATACGTACCATGAGTAAGGCCATTTATACAGTAGATAATATTGGGCACTATGGTTTAGCCTTTGATTATTATTCGCATTTTACTTCGCCTATTAGAAGATACCCTGATGTTATGGTACATAGGCTGTTACAACATTATTTAGATAATGGAAAATCACCAAAGGCGGAAATTTACGAGCAAAAATGTCAGCATTCTTCCGACATGGAAGGATTGGCTGCCAGCGCAGAAAGAGACTCTATTAAGTACATGCAGATCAAGTTTATGCAAGACCATGATGACAAGGAGTTCGTTGGTGTTATTAGTGGGGTTACGGAATGGGGAATCTATGTTGAAATAATCGAGAATAAATGTGAGGGAATGGTTCGTATCAGGGACATAAAAGGAGATTATTATATCTTTGATGAAAAGGAGTATGCCGTTGTAGGAGAGCGAACTAAGAAGAGTTACCAGCTTGGTGATGAGGTTGTCGTAATGGTGAAGAATACCGATTTAGAAAAACGGCACTTGGATTTTTCGCTAATAGGTAAACATAATTAGGTTTCATAATGGTATGCTATTTGCTAATAGGGAGCTGTAAAATTATCCTTTTGTAGGATACAAATTAATTGATTATGAAGCATGTTGTTTTGTTATTGTGCTGCTTAAACTTACTTTTAGGAAACGGACAGGATAATAAGATTACCAAAAGCTTAAGTAAATTTTCGGAGGTTAAAGGTTTTGACGGATTGTCCATCAACCTTATACGGTCTTCTGAAAACAAGGCGATTATTACTGGTGAAAGTACAGATAAGGTAGCTATTGTAAATAATGATGGAGTACTTAAAATCCGAATGCAAATAGGTAAAATATTCAGTGGATATAAAACGTTTGTAGATTTATATTATACCGATGATATTATGGTCATAGATGTTAACGAAGACGCTAGGATTAATTCAGAGGGCACCATTAAACAAGATGTTATAGAATTGAAAGCCCAAGAAGGTGGTGAATTAACGGTATCAGCGGAGGTAGAACAGATGCTTATTAAGTCTGTTTCGGGTGGCGTTATTGAGACTAACGGATTTTCTGAGTTACAAGATGTTCAAATAAATACAGGTGGCGTATACGAAGGGAAGAATTTTAAAACGAAGTTTTCAACTGTAAATGTCAATGCCGGGTCTAAGGCGGAAATATATGCCAGTGAATATGTGAAGGCTGCCGTAAAGGCGGGTGGAGAGGTTTTGGTTCACGGTAATCCTCCTAAATTGGAAGAAAAAACGGTATTCGGAGGAGTGATAAAAAGAATGTAGTAAAGAATGTTAGAAGATATACAGGCTGCGATTCCTTTAGGCTTTTTATTAAGTTTCATGATCGGTCCTGTGTTTTTTATTCTTTTAGAAACTAGTGCAATCAAAGGTTTTAGAGCAGCATTGAGTTTCGATATTGGTGTTATTATAGCTGATATTATATTTATACTAGCGGCATACTTTAGTAGTTACCAACTGCTAGAAAATTTAAGTAATCAACCTGGTCTATACGTTTTTGGAGGCGTTATTCTTTTAGTATATGGTATCACTATCTTTTTTAAGCAAGGAACTAAGAGACCAATTGATAAACGGTTAAAGGTGAGGAGCAATGATTACTTCAGTTTGTTCTTCAAAGGTTTTTTCTTGAATTTTATTAATATAGGGGTACTTGTATTTTGGTTGGGTATTATCATTATTGTTGGACCAAGTTTAGATAATGAGCCGGTGCGCATACGAGTATTTTTCACCACAATGTTGCTTTCATATTTTATTACAGATATTTTTAAAATACTGTTAGCCAAGCAGTTAAAACGAAAACTTACGAATAATCGGATACATCTTATAAAGAAAGGAATAGGTTTAATTTTGGTAGTATGTGGTATGGTTTTAATAGTTAAAGGATTTCTTCCTAGGGATCGCTTCACAATAGAAAGTGGTCTAGAGAAAATAGAAGGTATCAGGAAGGATGATTAAAAAAGCCGGTCTCAGACCGGCTTGTAATTGATAAATGTAGTATAATCTACTTTTTGTATTTATCGTTGAGTGCTTTTACTATTTCTGAAGTAAGGTCATTGGCTTCGGTACCATAAAGGACACTACCACCATCACCACCGCCAAGTATATAGCTGTAACCATTGGATTTACCGTAGGCTTCGATTTCTCTTTTTACATTTTTTACAACGCTGTCCATTTCAACTTGACCTTCTGCTTGAAGTTGTTGATCTTCTTGCTGAAGTTGTTGACCCATGAATTGACCCTTTTGTTGAAAAACAGCATATTCTTCTTGCGCTTTTTGTTGAGACATGTTTTGTGCTTTAGCTTGAAAGGCTTGTGCTTCTATCTGAAAAGCTTGAGAAATACTATCCCTCTTTTTAGTAAGAGCGTCAGCTTTTACTTTAAATTTTGCTTCAACATCAATTTTCTCTTGGTAATCGTTCATCAACTTTACGTTGTCGACATATCCGATTTTTTCTTGTTTGCATGAGGCTAGAACGGCAAGGCAAGAAATTGTAAACATTAGTTTTTTCATCAGTGCTAAAATTTTAGTTGGGCAAAAATAGCAAAGCTTTTCTTATAGTGGGTATAACTTTGTCTTAAAGTAAGAGCAACAGAATAGTTGAAATAAGTATAATCTATGAAGTTAGAATATAGTATAAGTATTAATGATATTAAAGAACTTAAAAGAGGATAACAGAGAGCTTATCTGAACTTGTTGAAGTATTCTTATATAGGTATTTAATAAAGGGCCGTAGATGGGCTTAAAATAAGTTTTAGTCTTTTTTAAGGATATAAATGAGAGAAGAGTATTGGCCGTTGAATGTGGCTTTGATATTGGAATACAATCCTGTGAAAAAAGCATTCATATACTTCGCTTTACCATGTCTGTATTTTTCAGATAGTAAAGACACATAAAATGAATCGAAATACATGGGTAATGTGTTTTTCAAGGTATATCCTTTAGGTTCAAAAAGAAGAGAAATAGAGGTGCTAGAAAAATGCCAAAGATGTCTGGGAGTATCATATGCAGCCCAATGAGTCTTATATTTTTTTGCGTCATGCGATTTGTAATTGGGCACGGCGATGATGAGATATCCCCCACTCTCCAAGAGATTAGTAATATCAATAATTTGTTGTTCTAGTTTTGGTAGATGTTCTAGGACATGCCATAGCGTGATGACATGTTGCTTGTTTTGAATCTTGGTCAGGGAGGTTTCTAGAGGTATTTTTTTGGAATGTGCTTTGGTCCTTGCCTGTTCATTGGGTTCTACTCCATTCGTTAGCCAGTTTTGTTTGGACGCTTCTAGAAGAAAATCACCTGTGCCGGCACCAATATCTAAAATGGTTTTTTTAGGGACGTCTAGCGTATTTATTAATTGGATTTTTTTCCGAAGACTGTATTTTTTAATATAGTGGTATAGCTTATCGATTAACGTGTCGTTGTCGTCGGTATGAGATATGTAATTGGTGCTTTGGTAATATTTAGATAAATTATTGGGTTGTGGATGTGTAATGAGCATCTCAAATTCTGAATCGTATTTAAGTTCGAATTCTTCTTGAGTTAGAAAGTAATCTTTAGTCTTTAAGTAGGTATACATATTGTATGTCTAGAAGGACCGAAGATAGTAATATCGAAAGTTTTATAAACACAAAAAGCCGTCTTCCAAGAAGACGGCTTTTTAATGTTCCACGTGGAACGATCGTTATTATCTGCCTAGGAAAACGAGAAGCACACTAATATCGCTTGGTGTAACACCGCTAATTCTTGAAGCTTGTGATATGGTGACCGGCTGAATATGCGATAGTTTTTCTCTTGCCTCAAAGGATAAAGATTTTAGTTTGGAGTAATCGAAGTTGGTTGGAATTTTTACAGATTCCAAACGGTGAAGTTTGTCTGCATTTAGTTTCTCCTTAGCGATGTATCCTGCGTATTTGACTTGTACTTCCGTTTGCTCAAGGATTTCCCGGTCCAATTCATTCGTTTCAACAAAATTAGAGACGACATCAAGTTGCAGCATATGCTCCATAGTAACCTTAGGTCTTGAGAAGGCTTTGAACATTTTATCCGATTGTGTTACGGTGTTGGAGTCTACACTTTCTAGGATAGGATTTATATCCTTTGGTAGTACGCTGGTGTCTTTGAAGAATTTTACAAACTGGTTGGACTTATTCAATTTTTCTTCCATTCGAGTAAGACGTTCTTTGGATGCTAATCCTAAATCATACCCTTTGGGAGTAAGTCGTAAATCGGCATTGTCTTGTCGTAATAGGGTTCTGTATTCTGCCCTAGAGGTAAACATGCGGTAAGGTTCTTCTGTTCCTTTTGTGATAAGGTCGTCTATAAGTACACCGATATAAGCCTCGTCTCTTTGGAGAATAAAAGGTTCCTTTTTATTAATTTTTAGATGTGCATTGATACCTGCCATCAGTCCTTGAGATGCAGCCTCTTCATACCCGGTAGTTCCGTTTATCTGTCCGGCGAAGTATAAATTGTCAATCAACTTAGTTTCTAAGGTATGCTTTAATTGTGTTGGGGGAAAGTAGTCATATTCTATGGCGTAACCTGGTCTAAAGAATTTCACCTTTTCGAAACCTACCACGGAACGTAATGCTTTGAACTGAACATCCTCTGGCAGGGATGTTGAAAAACCATTTACGTAGACCTCTACTGTGTTCCATCCTTCTGGCTCAATAAACATTTGATGACTGTCCTTATCTGCAAACCTATTTATTTTGTCTTCAATAGAGGGGCAGTATCTGGGCCCAATACTTTGAATCCTACCATTGAACATAGGGGAACGGTCAAAGCCTTCGCGGAGAAGGTCATGAACCAGTTTGCTGGTATGGGTCATATGACAGTCCCGCTGAACTTTTAAAGTTTCAGTGGGTGTGTAGGAAAACTTTTCAGGAGTGGCATCACCTGGTTGTAGTATCATTTTAGAATAATCTAAGGAGCGTCCGTCTACACGTGGAGGAGTGCCGGTTTTCATACGTCCACTTTCAAAACCAAGGGAAGTGAGTTGTTCGGTAATGCCTGTCGCAGCTTTTTCTCCCGATCGTCCTCCGCCAAACTGTTTTTCGCCAATATGTATCAATCCGTTTAAGAAAGTGCCATTGGTAAGAACCACGGCTTTTCCTTTAATAGGAATTCCTAGAGACGTCTGTACCCCGACAATCTTACCTTTTTCAACTAAAAGACCAGAAACCATTTCCTGATAGAAATCTACGTTGGGGGTATTCTCAAGCGCTAGACGCCATTCCTCAGCGAAGCGCATGCGGTCGTTTTGTGCTCTAGGACTCCACATCGCGGGGCCTTTCGACTTGTTCAACATTTTAAATTGAATCGCGGATTTATCTGTAACAATACCACTGTACCCGCCAAGCGCATCTATCTCTCGTACTATTTGTCCTTTTGCGATGCCGCCCATGGCGGGATTGCAAGACATCTGACCAATAGTCTGTAGGTTCATCGTTACCAATAGGGTTTTTGAACCCATATTCGCAGCTGCGGCAGCTGCCTCTGCGCCAGCATGCCCACCTCCTACTACAATAACGTCGTAATTTTCTCCAAACATAATTTACCGCTGTTCCACGTGGAACAGATTTATTTTTTCTTCTTCCTTTTTTCGCATCATTGCGATATCACTCGCTCCTTTGTCCTTAAAACCCAAAAGATGTAGTATACCGTGTGCCATAACACGAAGCAACTCGTTTTCAAGTGAAACGGCATAGGTTAAACTATTCTCCGCAACACGTTCAATAGAAATGTAGATGTCCCCGGAAACAAATTCATTTTCTGTATAATCGAACGTGATGATGTCCGTATACGTATCATGCTTCAGATATTTCTGATTAATAGCTAGAAGGTAGTCGTCGTCACAAAAAATATAATTCAGTTCCTTTACTACAGTATCCTCAGAATCACAGATGCGATTTATCCAGGCAATATATTTATTTGGGTCTTTTAATGTGAAGTCTAGCTCGTAGTTAAAATTAATCATCGCCTTTAAAATACGCTTTTACCTTGTTCTGAAAATTTTGGCGCAAAGGTAAGGCTTGTCTATTTAAAATTTCTACTTCGTTACGATAATTATCTAATAATGAGGGCTTAGTAGTTATAGGGTTAGCGAAGTCTTTTAAATTAGTATTGCTCTCGCGTTGGGATTTTTGTCCTTGTTTTAGCGCAGCGTTCTCTAATTTCAATAATTCATACTGAATGGTATTTGCTTTGTTGATAGTGCGCTGGGTTATTCCGTTTTCAAGTAGATCATTCTCGAAATCTTCCATCTGACGCACTAACTTTTCGCCTAATTTGCGCTCTCCGGAATTGATCATGTTTTCCAATTGTTGTTCCAGTTCTTGGCGGATACGTTGCTGTTCTTGATAAATCTCATAGATTTCCTGCAACTCCCCTTCAGAAAGACCTTGGTTTCCAGAGCCAGTATTCCCTTGGCCGTTTCCTTGTTCGGGACTTCCCTCACCTTGTCCACCGGCACCTTCACCATCCTTGCCGTCTTGGCCTTTGCCTTGCTGACCGTCTTTACCTTGCTGTCCTTCACCTTTTTCCCCGTTAGCTCCCTCTTGCCCTTGCTCACCTTGTTGTCCTTCACCTTTTTGGCCGCTCTTGCCTTGTTCTCCTGATTTCCCCATTTTTTCTCCAAGCGACTCTTGCCCCTTGATGATATCGGGCAACTGGAAACCTCCCTGACTATCTCCCTGTCCTTTTCCCATTTGCATACTCTGATTCATGTTATCCATGACCTTCGCTAGGAAGTCAGCAAGGCTGTTGGAAGCTGTAAGTACGTATTTCTGGTAAGATACCCCTTGGTATATTTGGCCGTCCGCCATACTTTCCAACGACTTGTCAATGTTGTAGTAGACTTCCGTAATCTGCTCATTAACAAACTCTGACAGCTCTGCTTGACGAAGTGATAGTGCGAATAAACTGTCATCCACATGCTCGAATAACCCCCTCAGTTCGTTTTGATTACGTACGGTTTTAGCGTATTGAGACGCATCTTCTTCTTGCTGCTGACTCAATTGGTCAAATAGCGCTTCTTGCTTAAAGGAGAATATAATTAAGTTATCCAAAATTTGACGCAGCATTTCCGCATCCTCCGCAACGGAAGAACCCCCTCCTCCGCCACTTGAGGAAGAGTCGCTAAGCTCTTCGCTCATTTCTTTCATTTTATCTGACGCTGCCTTTTGGTTTTTTTTAGCCTCGGCCGCTGATTCCTTCTTTTCCTCTGTATTAGCTGAAGGATTTTCATCGTTTTTTTGAATTTCCTCTAAGGCTTTTTCTTGATTTTCCTGGACCCCCTGTTTTTTGTTTTGGTCTATCTGTAGATCAAGCGGTTTTTTTAGATTGGCGTTGTCTTTTTGTAATTCTTCGAGTTCCTGTGCGATTTTGTCAAATTCCTTGTTCAACTCCTCTTGTTCTCGTAGCGCAGTAGCTTCTGTGATGGCCTCTTCTGCTAATTCTTTTTGTTTTTCCGAAAGCTTTTGAAGATCCGTGGCCAATTGAGCGGCTTTTTCAGTTACATAATACCTTTTGGTCAGTTCTAGAAGTTGTTCTAGACTACGTTCGGAATTTTGTTGTTTTTTACCTAACTCTTCTAAACGTTTAACCAATTCTTCCTTGTTGATTTTTTCGGCGACTTTATTGAGTTCCTCAAGGAGCTTCTGATTCTTTTTAGCCTCTATTTCTTGGCGTTCTAGTCGCTCTTGGAGCAGTTGATTCAACTTGTCGTCCTTGTTTCCTTTATTCAAGTTTTCTTTTAATTCCTTGCTGAATTTCTGCATGAGCTCTTCTTGTCGCTCCTGCTTCTGCAAGAAATCCTTTACTTGATTTTGATCATTGAAGTTGAGACTGCTCTTCTCTTTTTGTTCTTTATTGAGTTCCTGAAGGGCATCCTTTTGTTCTTTAGCTTTTTCCAAAGACTTGTCTAAGTTGTTTATCAGTGCCTGTTGAGATTCTAAGTCTTTGTTTTTCAACTGGTTATCATCTAATAGCGTCTTACTAAAGACTTGGCTTTTGGTGGACTTACCGTTATGAATGGCATCATTATCCGTTGCTAAAAAGTAATAGTCGTAATTTTTGCCTGCCTCGATTTGCAATCCGGAAGGATAGGTATAGTAGAATTGGTCAAACCCATTGTTAGGTCTGGAAATGGTGATACTTTTTTGTTCTTTTTCCTTTCCGCGTTCGTAATAAACCAAGTCAACCCGCCTTAATCCGTAATCATCCGTGGCTTCGCCGGAATAATAGGCAATGTTCGGATTTAAGGAATCCAAAACCTGCGTCACTTTAATATTTGGATAGCCGTCCTTGATTATTTTAAAACTGTAATCCAATTTTTCATAATCTGTCCTATTCTCGTTCGATGTGGTTAGTTGATATGGAAAATCACCATATATTCTTTTAGAGAACGTAAAATCGTTGATTTCTCTGCTGAAAGACAAGACGGTGTCCGATGTTATTAAATCAATTTTTTTGGTATGCTGACCCACTATGTTCCAAGTAACCTTAGTGCCTTCTGGTAAAATGGCGTTCCCCGTGCTTTTTAAGGTCTCGCTGTTCTTCTTAAGATAGGAGGGGTAGTCTAGCACCAACTCAAAATCCATTATTGCTGGTGCTTTCAATGCTTCTATAAAATATTCCCTTGAATTCACTTCATTTCCTTTAAAATGGAACGAGCCGGATGCTATTGGGGGAGATAGGGTATATTGATGAATTCCTTTTTCTTCCTGCAGCAGTATTTCTTTTCCGTTGAGGACTAGATAAATGTTCTCCGGTTTAATGTCACCCCTGGTGGTTACCTGGAAAGTAAAGGGCTCATTTTCAATTACCCTTAAGTCGCTGGATAAGAGTTCAAAAGAAAAAGGAGCGGGTGGCTCGTATGCCAAGTCGTAATTAACTACACGTTCATAGGATCCAAAAAATGAGCTCCAATTCCCGGAAAAATAGACCAAACCTGCGATTAGTAAGGGAATTACCGCGTAATTTGCATACTTCAGGGCATCTTTATAGTGAATAGCGCTGGAAAAGGAAATGCTGCTCAATTGATGGGAACGTTGGTCTATACTGGCAAGCAACAACTCAGATTTTTCTTTATTCTCCGCTAAATCCAACAAATTATATAGCTTGTCCCCTACCGTAGTAAAATGTTTGCCAATCATTTCTGCAGCATCCTTTACGGAGATACCGCGTTTTATTTTGAACAGGTAAAAAAGAGGCTTAAGGATATAATTAAAAAGCAGAAAAGATTCTACGACCATAAAAATAAGCAGTAAAATAAAGCGCCCAGTGGAGCTAAGCCATAATAGGTATTCCACTCCCATTACGGCCATAAAGAATAGTAGTCCAAAAGCGCAGAAAAGCAGCACTCCTTTTATTAGTTTTTGGGTATAGTGCTTGCGAATAAATTCGTTCAGCTTAGTTAATATCTTGTTGTACGTCTGCAATTGTATGGATATTTAAAGCCAAGATAGGCGTAATCTAATTTTTTCAATTAGAAAAATTTGTTAAAAGCGATAAGATGAATGGTTTAGCAACCCTCACCCCGCTTTTGGTTATTTTAAAAGAGTATGGTCTTGGCGGTGTCGATTATATAATTTCTCTTGAGAAATGATTCTAGGGATACGCCGCTTTTTATACCTTTGCTCAATGACAAATAAAGTACGAGTGCGTTTTGCGCCAAGCCCTACAGGACCCTTGCATATTGGTGGTGTTCGCACTGCATTGTTCAATTATCTTTTTGCTAAAAAACATAAAGGCGATTTTATTCTCAGAATCGAGGATACGGATCAGAATAGATATGTAGAAGGCGCGGAAGAATATATCGTAGATGCTTTGAACTGGTGCGGAATTCCTTTTGATGAGGGCGTTGGTAAAGAGGGCAATTTTGGACCCTACAGACAAAGCGAAAGAAAGCATTTATATAAGGCCTATGCAGAGGAACTCATTGTAAAGGGCAAAGCGTATTATGCCTTTGATACCGCCGAGAACCTTAATTTTCATCGTAAAGACCATGAATCAAAGGGTAAAACTTTTATTTATAATTGGCATAACAGATTAAAATTGGACAATTCTTTATCAATGATGCCCGAGGCTGTTGAAAAAAGACTCAACTCCGGAGACGATTATGTCATACGATTTTTAACCCCTCCCGACGAAAAACTTCACCTTAAGGACACCATACGTGGAGCTATGGAAATAGACACCAATGTCTTGGATGATAAAGTATTATTTAAAAGTGACGGCATGCCCACGTATCATTTGGCCAATATTGTTGATGACCATTTAATGGAAATTACTCATGTTATACGGGGCGAAGAATGGTTGCCGTCTTTGGCCCTACACCAACAGTTATATGATGCTTTTGAATGGCAGGCCCCGGAATTTGCTCATTTACCCTTAATAATGAAACCTGTAGGAAAGGGAAAACTAAGCAAACGAGATGGTGAGAAAGGGGGCTTTCCGGTATTTCCCCTTTCTTGGAAGGATGCAGCGGGGTATAAAGAAGCGGGATATTTTCCTGAAGCCGTTATTAATTTTTTGGCCTTATTGGGATGGAATCCAGGAACGGAACAGGAACTGTTCAGCCTGGACGAGTTGGTCAAATCCTTCTCTTTAGACCGTGTAAACAAATCTGGAGCGCGGTTTGACCCAGATAAAACCAAATGGTATAATCAACAGTACATGCAGGTTATGCAAAATGCAGATCTCGCAATAGCATTTAAAGAGGAACTTGATACAAAATTAGCATCGGAGCAAGAGGAATATGGCTTGGATTACATAGAAGAAGTAATTTCCTTGATTAAGGAACGTGCCGTTTTCGTTTCGGATTTCTGGGATTTGAGCGACTATTTTTTTCTATCACCAAATGGCTACAACGAGAAAGCGGTCAAGAAGCAATGGAAGGAAGGAACAGGGGCTATAATGGAAGAGCTTGCATTGGTCTTGGAATCCATAGATGATTTCACCGCTCAAGACACCGAGACCATGGTAAAGGCATGGATAACTGAAAAAGAACTTTCATTCGGAAAAGTAATGCCGCCGTTGCGTTTAGTACTGGTCGGAGATATGAAAGGGCCGCATATTTTTGATATTATAGCAATGATTGGTAAGACTGAAACTATTTCTAGAATACGTAAAGCTATAAAATTACTCGGCTAGGAAGCTGGTTTTCGGACTCAAGCCATTACTGTTTATTTTTATTCTCTGCTAGGTTTGATAAAACAGTCATAGCCCTATCGGCATCCTTTTTTGCTACAAAAATGTGATCATGGTAGTAACCCGCGATAACATTACAACTTATCTCGTGTTTCGCCAATTCCGTAGAAAATAATGCCGTTAAACCAACAGCCTCCAAAGAAGAATGCACGGACAGCGTTATCCATGAGGCAATGTAGTCGTAGGATAAACCTAATTCTCGTGCTTTGCCTCTCTCGAGAATTAGCGTAAAACCTTCTTTTTCTTTAAATTGACCTATAGCCTCCCCATTATTGACAATTGAACTGTCCTTTGTCGTGACAAAAACGAACTCGCCCGGGTTAAGAATAGGGGTAAGTTCTTTTTGTAACAACGAGAGATCTTTTTTGCCAGCCATGTATAAAGTTCTTGTCTAAATTCTTCTGTTAATTACGTTAGGCAACATTTGGAAGTAGTATTGCCTGAAGAAACAATGTAACAAATCCCAAGTAAATACGACACATATACGATAGCGATTTCGTAAATTACCAATATTAACTAAAATCAAGATATTATGGGAAACTTCTTTATTATACCAATTGTTATTTTTGTAATCCTAGTGATTATTTCGGGTATTTTTATCGTAAAACAGCAAACAGCTGCTATTGTGGAAACCTTCGGTAAATTCAGTAGTATAAGACATTCTGGACTTCAATTTAAAATTCCCTTTGTACAGCGCATCGCGGGAAGGTTGAGTTTAAAAATTCAACAATTGGATGTCATCATTGAGACTAAAACGTTAGATGATGTTTTTGTACGACTAAAAGTTTCTGTGCAGTACAAGGTAATCAAGGATAAAGTTTACGATGCTTTCTACAAGTTAGACTATCCACACGACCAAATTACTTCATATGTTTTTGATGTCGTACGGGCAGAGGTCCCAAAAATGAAATTGGATGATGTTTTCGTTAAGAAAGATGATATTGCTTTGGCCGTAAAGGCAGAATTGAACGACGCCATGTCAGATTATGGGTTTGATATTATTAAAACCTTAGTTACCGATATTGACCCGGACGCTCAGGTAAAACAGGCCATGAACCGAATTAACGCATCCGAACGTGAAAAGATTGCCGCACAGTTCGAAGGGGATGCCGCAAGAATTCTAATCGTAGAAAAAGCAAAGGCCGAAGCAGAGAGTAAGCGCCTGCAGGGGCAGGGTATTGCAGACCAACGTAGAGAAATTGCCCGTGGCCTAGAGGAATCTGTAGAAGTGTTGAACAAAGTGGGCATTAATAGCCAAGAGGCTTCCGCGCTTATTGTAGTAACACAGCATTATGATACCCTACAAAGCATCGGTGAGGAAACGAACACTAATTTAATTCTATTACCAAATTCTCCACAAGCAGGGAGTGACATGCTAAATAATATGGTGGCTTCCTTCACCGCCAGTAATATGATCGGTGAGTCTATGAAAAAGACCAATGTCCCAAAGAAGAACAAAGAATAGGTAAGCGCATATCAAAAAGAAAGGCCCAATCCATACGGACTGGGCCTTTTTCTATTGGCTAAAAACCGCATTGCGAACCTTAAAAATATTGACCTATTCCAAAAACGAGTCCGTTAGTTGCGTTGTTTCCAATTCCAAAGCCATAATCTAATCGAAAGACCGCATTGAAAATACGCTTGTGAATGAAACGCAGACCTAGGCCAGGATATAATCTTGTAGAAGTACCGTCAAAAAGCTGAGAGAAGTCTTCACCTGCATTTCGCCAGGAGCCCACGTCAACAAAGGCGTTACTCTGTATGACGAACCAACCTTTTTCGTAAAGGGTGTGCCTATATTCCGTATTTAGAACTATTGCAGCCGTTCCACGGTCTACTGTATTCCCTACGCCACGTATATTCAGCTGATTATCCAACGTGAAAGGGGCAAACGGAGAATCCTCATTACCAATCGCTGCAGCCAAGCGTAATCTATTGGCCCAATTGCCGCCTTTGCCAATTTTTTTATAGTAGGTCAGATCATTTCTTAGGGAAATGAAGCTTTGTAAAAATTCTTCTCCTGGGGCATCACCCTGTAGCAGTTGTATGTACTGTCCCGTAAATTCACTTTGCAATCCATCCAGATATTGATATTCGATGTCCAGATCAACGTAGCGATAGGCGGCCCTATAAATAAGTTTATCTGCGTTTAGGTTTAAAGGCCTATTGGGAAGAGGAGGGTCGTTACCTTCAAAACTATAACTTTCCTTAACCAGAATGGCGCCCAGTTCGGCTTCATTGTTAAAATCGAAAGAAAAGAGAAGATTGGCCTCTAAGTTTCTAGAATTAAAGCGATAATTCTTATCTCCCTCTTCGAAAAAAACGGGTTCTTGGGTCGTTACGTCCTGATAGTTTAAGCCAACCCCAAGTTTATCACTAAATAGAAAGGGATGTTCCCAAAAAGCTCCATAAGAGTTAAAGACGTTCTTTTCATAAAAAGCACCTAGTAACTGGTTGTTGCCAAAAAGATTGAACTCAAAGGCCGAAACACGATAAGCGAAGCTGCCATCGTTCGCCGTAGCTATACGCAAGCCCGGAATTAAGGTAAAATTTTCTTCTATAGTATAGGTTAGGTCAGTGCCACTAGGCGTTTCTGCAAAGGTATAACTTGCATTGGCAATACCCGGAAGCCGCTTTAGCCGCTCTACATCCCCAATAATTTTTAAGGTGTCCAAAACCGCCCCTTCTTTGGTCTTGATTAGCCGTTTAAGAAAAGTTTCCTTTGTTCGTTTTAAACCTTCGAAGGTTATTTTGTTAATACTGTTTTCTTGGGCATTGATGATTAATCCAATAAACAAAAGCACAAGGGTCAGGGTCTTTTTCATCGCTTAATTTTGATGATAAGACGAAGGCTCTGCAATTTCCCTACGAAAAACGAGGCTTTTTTTCAATTATTTATGGCGAGCAGCGCAGTGAAGTGAGTTTGGTCGATTGGTAAACACGGTGTAGTCTTGCTCATCTGAAAATAGAACAAGCTAAAATTGAAAGTAATAAAACAATCAGTCTTTTTTGAAGTGCTATCTTTTTTGCTGAATCTTGGCCCAAGAATCACGGAGACCTACTGTTCTGTTGAACACCAATTTTTCAGCAGTGCTGTCAGGATCCACACAAAAATACCCAATACGCTGAAATTGAAAACGGTCCTCTACCTTGGCGTCTTTTAAACTAGGCTCTAAGAAACCGGTTATTACTTTCAAAGAATCCGGATTAACGAACTCCATAAAATCCTTGTCCTTGTGGGTATCGGGGCTTTCATCGGTAAATAAGCGGTCGTAAAGGCGAATTTCCGCCTCTATGGCGTGCTTTATGGATACCCAGTGCAACGTGCCCTTAACGCGTCTTAAACTCTCTTCAGTGCCACTACCGCTCTTACTTTTAGGGTCATAGGTACATTGAACTTCGGTAATATTTCCATCGGAATCTTTGGTGCAACTTTCCGCCTTTATGATGTATCCGTTTTTTAAACGCACTTCTCCCCCTAACTTTAACCGAAAGAATTTCTTGTTGGCCTGTTCTCTAAAATCTGCCTTTTCAATGTAAAGTTCTCCAGAAAAAGGAACCTGTCTTGTTCCTAAAGTTTCATCCTCGGGACTATTCTCTGCTTCCAGCCATTCTTCCCCAGCCTCAGGATAGTTGGTAATAACCAATTTCAATGGGTCTAGAACACCCATTACCCTTGGCGTAATTTTATTTAGATGTTCCCGAATATGAAACTCCAGCAAAGAAACGTCGATTAAATTGTCCCGCTTGGCAATACCTATAGTGTCCGCAAAATTTCTAATGGATTCGGGGGTATAGCCTCTTCTGCGTAAACCGGAGATTGTTGGCATTCTTGGGTCGTCCCAGCCATGTACCACATTTTGTTCTACCAATTGAGCAAGCTTACGCTTACTCACTACCGTATGACTTAGATTTCTACGGGCAAATTCGCGTTGTTTTGGGCGAACTTTATTTTCATCATAGACCTGATCTAAAAACCAATCGTACAACTCGCGATGCATGGCAAACTCTAGCGTACAAAAGGAATGTGATACCTGCTCTATGTAATCGCTCTCCCCGTGGGTCCAGTCGTACATCGGATAAATACACCAATCGGTATTTGTCCTATGATGGCTTTTGTGCAGAATACGGTACATGATAGGATCACGCATTAACATATTTGAGGAGGCCATATCAATTTTTGCGCGAAGCACGTGGGTACCTTCATCGAATTTTCCATCTTTCATCGCTTCGAAAAGCGCTAAATTTTCTTCTATGGGCCTATTTCTGTTCGGGCTATCTGTTCCCGGTTCCGTTGGCGTGCCTTTTTGCGCGGCCATTTCTTCTGAAGATTGGTCATCAACATAGGCCTTACCATCCTTAATGAGCTGTACGGCCCAATCATAGAGTTGTTGAAAGTAATCAGAGGCATACCGTTCGGTATCCCATTGATAGCCCAACCATTCTACGTCCCGTTTAATGGCGTCAACAAATTCTTGTTCCTCTTTTGCCGGGTTGGTATCGTCAAATCGAAGATTAACAGGGGCATCATAGCGAAGACCCAGACCAAAATTTAAACAAATTGAACTCGCATGGCCGATATGCAAATAGCCATTGGGCTCTGGTGGAAACCTAAAACGGAGCTCATTGTTTGAATGGGTTTTACCTAGATCCTCCTCAACGATTTGCTCTATAAAATTCAAAGACTTTGTTGTCTCGCTCATGTCATTATTTTTCAGGCTACAAAAGTAGCAAAAATGCCACAATAGCTAAGTTTAAAATGGATAGACCTTGCATACTTCGCATTTCACAACAGAAAAGCTCACCCCTACAACAATAAGTTCAAAATATCCGTTATAAAGACCATATTTGACGTTGAATGCTAGGGTACACAAGAAAATGACCTCGGAAATTCATAACAAGTAGGGGCCCAAAACTACAGATCATTATGAAAACTAATTTCAAAAAGAACGTTTTAAGCGCAATGGTTTTGCTCTTTAGTTGCCTACAACTAACAGCACAGGCCATTGTAATCAATGCACCTGAACCTGCGGACAATCCTAATCTTGCGGGTAACTCCCCATGGACGGCGATTTGTGCCGGTAACGGGGGATTCAATGAATATTTTGTCAACATTACTTGGGCAGGCACTGCCAACGCCGGTAATGAGTTTATTCTGGAGCTCTCGGATGCCAATGGCAGTTTTGATGCCCCAACCACCTTGAAAACCATAACCGATCAAAATTCCAATTCGGATTTCAATACAGATTTCGCAATTCCCGTTACTACTCGTGGTCAAGGCTACAAGATGAGAGTGCGGAGTACCGATCCCGTAAAACTTGGGGCTGAATCTAACGCCTACAACATGTACTACATGGACGTCACTTCAAATCTCAATATAAGTGAAGCAGGAGATGGAACACCTCCGGGAAGTATTTGTAGTACAAATGCGATTACCCTACAAGTTGATAATATAGCCAACCCTGAAACATATCAATACATATGGTTTAGAAGTGGAACTCAAATTTCTGGTGAAACGGGCCATACGATAAACATTTCCCAAAGCGGAATGTACAACGCGTTTATAGACTACGGACCCATTTGTACCGGGTCCGGTAATACAGATTCTAACATAGTTGATGTTACGATAGGTGCTGGCGGCGCAGGTATCGCGGTTGCACCTCCCTCTAAGACAGCTTTATGCTCAGGAGACACGGAAACTTTGGCTATCAATACTACAGACCCTTCATGGAGCTATCAATGGTATAAGGACGATGTTGCCATAGCTGGGGCCATAGGAACTACGTACACCGTTAATGCGGCAAACGCAGGTTTTGAGGGAGATTATGCTGTTGAGATTTCAGGTTCGGGAATTTGTACCGAACGTTCAGCCGCAATCACGATGACCAATGCGGACAATTTTACGGTAACAAGGGATAATCCGGCGAATGTGGTGGTATTACCGTCTCAAACACAAACGTTGAGCGTTAGCACCGATGCTAGCGGACCAACCTATAAGTGGTTTAGAAATGGTGTAGAACTTACAGGGGAAACAAATAACTCCCTCAATATTACCCAAGAGGGTACTTATTACGCAGAGGTTTCTCAATCAGGAGGCGCCTGTTCCACATCGGTTAGGAACTCAGAGAATACGGTAGCCGTTGCTCCGGATGCTTTTGAGGTAATTGTGGATTATGCGGATGCATACACGTCTTGTGTAAATACCAGTATAATTCTTGATGTAACCACTATTAACGCTGTCGCAGCTGACGGAACCACCACGGATGTGACGGCAGATTTAGAAGATGCCTTTACCTACCAGTGGCTAAGAAATGGGTCAGACCTTACGGGACAAAATGGAAAATCGATAAGCATAGCTTCCAATTCTGAAAATGGGGATTACAGTTTAAATGCCACCATAGATTCCTATAATGAAAACTCTAATGTACTGTCCGTTCAATTATTGACTAGTGAAACCATAGCCATTAGCGCTACAAGCAGTATTTATTGCTCGGCCAGTGATGTTGTGACGATTAGCACATCAACCGACCTTTCTTCGGAAAGCTTTGAATGGCAGTTAGAAGGAGCTACTGTAAATACTACAGACGCGCAATACGATATTAACGCACCCGGAACATACCGACTAGTATTGGATAGGGACGGTTGTCCTCTCATTTCAAATGAAGTAACTGTTTCTCCTTTGGATGAGAACTTAATAACCCTAAATCCCTCTGGAGATATTGTTATACCGGAAGGTACTTCAAGAACGGTTACCGCTAGTGGCGGTACAGCTTACCGATGGATGAATTCTGCAAACGCAGAAATGAGCAACTCCGACAGTGTAACTTTTACAGAACCAGGAACGTATACCTTGGTGGCGTCCATAGATAATTGTGACATCATAAGACAAGTAGAGGTTAGCATTTTAGATACCTTCAAAGTACCTAATGTCATTACGGTAAACGGCGATGGTATCAACGATCAATGGGTTATACCAAACTCCTATTCAAACAAGCCAGATGTGAATGTAATTATTTACAACGAACAGGGAGAGGAAGTTGTAAACGAGTTCGACTATAAGAACAATTGGCCGCAAACGTCCACCGCATTTACCAAACAGAACATGGTATTCTATTATAAGATAAGGAATGCCAGTGAAGTCCTTAAACAGGGAACTATCACAGTAATACGTTAATTTCACCATGCTAAAGAAAAGTGTTTTATATCTACTAGTATTATTGCTCGGCACCGTAAAAGTCGGAGCTCAGGAGGACAACCCTTTTGTGGCTTACGATGTGCCTGCACAAAACCTTTTAAAGTATAACAGGTTCTTAATAAATCCAACGTTCTCAACTGTTCGAGAAGATAAATCCTATGTAAACCTCTTACATAGAAACCAATCGGTACAATTTGATGATAACAACCAAAACTATTTTCTAAGTTACAGTGGTCGTATAAGCGACCGTACTGGTCTTGGACTTAGCTTGTATACGCAACGATTAGGAGCCTTGAGCAACTATGGTGTTTTGGCCAACTATGCATATGGTATAAAGTTGAGCGATAAAAGTAATTTTACCTTTGGAGCAAACCTTTCTTACTACAATAGCGGGTTTGATGAAGGAAGAGCTACTACAGTTGAGGAAGACCCTTTTCTTGCAGGATTACAGGATCAGAATTTATTATCCTTTCAGCCAGGTTTCAATTTATCTTATGGCAAGTTTGATGTGGGTGTATTCGCTGAGAACCTGTTCGATTACAATATAAAGACTAGCGAATCCTTAACGGAATTCAAGGATAAAACGTTTTCGGGACACTTACAATATACCCATCAGTTTGAAAACCAGTCCGGGGTATTACGACAAGGTAGACTAATGCCTTTAGCGAGAGTAAGGAAAGTAGGGGAAGAGGAACTCACCTTAGGAGGTAGTCTAATTTTGGACTTGCCCAAATTGGGTTGGGTACAAGGTGGTTATGATAGTTTTTACGGTGCTTCAGCCGGGGTCGGTTTCAACCTCAACCAAAGAATCTCTTTAGGATATACCATGGAGAAGGGATTGTCTAACAATTTTGACAATTTTGGACTTACACATGAGATATCATTTGCGTATTCTTTTACGCCTAATCTTACGGAAGACCGGGTAATGTTGGAGGATGACACGGACGACCTTGTCGAAAATTCGCTAGAACCCGAAAATTTGGCCTCGTCGGAAGAGATTGCTGAATTGAAAAGAAAATTAGCTGAGAACGATGCCATAATCGAAGAGCTGATGTTTAGACAGGATTCTTTAGAATCAACAAGGCAGCAAGATCTGGAAAGACGATTCAATATGGTCATGCGCATGGTTAGAAACGAAACTAGCGGCGAACGCCCCGATTTAGAAAGAAAGGCCGAAGCACTATTTAAAGGGAACGATGAAAGTAGTATTGCAGCTACAGGAAGAAATAATAGTAATGATGGAGGAGTGTCAAAGAATATCCGCAGGCAAACCCAGAACGATGCCATCGTAAACAATAGCGCAGCCAGAAAAGAGCCCGCTACCGCAGCACCGAAAATTATCCCGAACGTATCTGAGGAAAGTGTGGCTGCTATAGACAAAGTTAGTACATCGGAATCTGAAGAAAAAAATGGGGTGGCTAGGCCCAACAGAAGAACAACCGTTGCGCCAACAGAAATTGTTGCTACCAAAAAAACCGGTCAGGACAAATACAGGGAACCAGCTAGCACATACACCAAAGAAAAAGATGCGATCGCTGTTACTAAACCAAAGGGAAATACTAGTCAACGGTCTGGTACATCATCCATCGTACAAGACAAAGTAAAAAGCAGAAAGTTCAGGGACCTACCTAATGTTAAAGACGGCTATTATGTGGTAGCAAACGTTTATAAGGGAGGGAAATATATGGATAACTTTTTGAACACGCTTAACGACAAAGGTATTGATGCCAATTACATAGACAACCCAAACAACGGCTTAAAGTATGTTTACTTAGAGCGTTATGACACATGGGGCGAAGCCGTGGCGGCCCATGAAAGCCAGTTTAATGGCGCTTACAATGACGCTACGTGGATTATGAACGTAGCCAATAGATATACCAATAGGGAATATGCCGCCAACGTTGACAAACTCAAGGAGAAGTCTTCCAAATACGATACAAGCGTATTACAGAAGAATGTAGTAGCACAGGATAAAGTAGCCGCTAAGGAAATTGACCCTCAAACGTATAAAATAAATGGAATAGGTTCAGGGTATTACATCATTGCTAACGTATTTGCAAACCCGAAAAACGCTAATCGTTTTGTAAAACTCTTAAACTCTTACGGTTTAAATGCAAGTTATTTTATCAACCCGGAGAACAAGTACCGGTACGTTTACTTAAAGCGCCACGATTCTTGGAGCAATGCGCTGATTTCCTATTACTCTAGATTGAACGATGCCTATGATGATAAAATGTGGATTATGCGGGTAAATTCAAATCAAATCGCTTAAAATTCAGCTGAAATTTCACTGTAAATCCCGATGTTTTTCATTGGGATTTTTTCATTTTTATCATCAACATTCGGTCAAATCGTATTTTGAAACTACCCTATTCCAAGTAAAAATAGACCGTTATTTTTAGTTCAAGAAATAGCCCTTTTACCCTTTTTTTATGGTTATTGAAGTATTCATTCTCAGCAAAAATCGTTCATCTGCCTTAAGATGTTGCACATCGATGAATAGCAATAAACAGGGTTCTTGTAGACCGGTTACCTAAGGTAATGCCGCTTTCACAACAATATAGTCCCATACCACAACATTAAATTCTGCACATCGTCACTATAATTCATATTTGTTATTGGAGTACTCTTTTTTTGGCCAATGAACAAGATTGAGCTTTAAGGAGAATAAGTCTACTTGAATAACACCGGATGATTATTATGTTTAATTACCTTCTCAATACTAAAACTGTAGCTACGGTTAGTTCCCGACGAGCTTCCCGTATCTTTTTTTTGACGGCGCTGTTTTGCCTTCTCGCATTCACTGGTTTTGCTCAGGAATATCAATCCTTTACTAGAACCTATCCTTCTGGCGATACTTTTAGATATCAAGCCAATATGAAGGGCGACCTGACTTTTGTGGGCAACAGTATCATGAACAGGGACGGCGGTACCAGTGATACCGAGCCAAATGATGCTTACAACAACCTTAACGACGATAATAGTTTTAACCCTGCAAGTAATCGGGACACTGAAACCGGCGGGTATTACAATTACAATGATTTTAAGAATATGCGTTACATTGATGTAGACAATGATGTAACTACATTTAGTTCTAGTACTGCCAACCTTACCTTCGCAGATGCTTCCTGTAGCCGAATTAGATATGCGGCACTCTATTGGTCCGCAACCTACCCTAGAGACCACACTACTGATGCCTCCGGTACGGCTAGAACACATCCAATTGACCAAGTAAAGCTAATGGTTCCCGGTGGAACCTATGTAGACATTACAGCGGATGAAATCCTTTATGATGGACTTACCAATACGGCCTTGTCCAGTAATGCACCCTACGCTTGTTACGCAGATATTACCGCATTGATAACCGCACAGGCAAATCCAGAAGGCGATTATACCGTAGCAAATATACCGGCCGCTCAAGGTGTGGGATATGATTTAAGTACCGGAACTAGCCATATGCCTGGTGGTAGCGCAGGTGGCTGGACCTTGGTGGTTGCCTACGAAAACCCTAACTTAAGTGGAAAGCTCATAACAACATTTGATGGTTTTGCGCGTGTTACCGGTTCAAATTCTATTACGATCGATTATAACGGCTTTACGACCATTCCAACAGGTCCCGTGAACGCTAATATAGGAGCAGCGGCGTTGGAAGGTGATTTCGCTATTACGGGCGACAGAATGGAAATTAGGGCAGCATTGAATTCAGGTTCCGGTTTCTATAGAATGCGAAACACTGTTAACCCCCAAAATAATTTCTTTAATAGTAATATTACACTGAACGGGGTTGATCTTGTAGGCAGGGTACCCTCTAGTTTAAATACACTTGGTTTTGATGCTGATTTTTTAAACCTGCCTACCAATACCATTCCTAATAATGAAACTGCGGCAACATTTCGTTTTCGTACGAATGGTGATCAATTTTATCCCTTTTTCAACTCCTTTAACATTGAGATTATTGAACCCAACATTGTTCTAGAAAAAAGAGTTGAAGATATTGCGGGTAATGACATTACGGGATTAGGCGTTAACCTTGGTCAAACACTGGATTATGTCCTGTCTTTTGACAACATTGGAAACGATGACGCGGATAATTATACGATAAGAGATATTTTACCCATCAATGTAACCTTGGACGAAGCATATTTCACGACTCCAGGGTCACTGCCAACAGGAGTTACATACACGTATGACCCAGCAACAAGAATAGTTCTTTTTACGATTCCAAATAACTTGGTTACCGATACTAGTCCTGTTTCGTCCATTAGAATGAGGGTGCGAGTGGCAGAAAATTGTTTTGATTTTGTTGATGCTTGTACAGACTTAATACAGAATTTAGCATATTCTACCTATCAAGGTATTGAAAATGACAACCAGATTACAGATGACCCTAGTGTTACGGATTTTGATAATTGTGGCTTTACTACTCCCGGAGCGACCAACTTTCTTTTGGATGATTTATCGGCCTGTAATTTTAGAAGAACCACGCAATTATGTGGAGATAATGTAATACTTGACGCAGGGGATAATTTTGACAATTATGTATGGGTAAGAGATGATAACAACAATGGTGTAATAGATGCCACGGATACCCCTATAAACGATGGTGACCCGGATAATGACCCCAGCACAGTGGTTGTAAACCAAGTAGGAACATATCTGGTAGACAAACAAATAGCAGACCCTTGTAAAGGATTTATGGAAATAATTGATGTTGAGCTTTTTGGTTCAACTCAGACTAATCCTATTCTAGACTATTTCAACGATTTAAATAGCGATGCCAATGCCTCTAACGATATACAGGGGGAAATTGTCGTAGACTGTAATGATGGTACAACACAATTTCCCAAGATATTCTTGTGTGGAACAAACGACAGCCAGCTTTTACAGGTAAATATTAGCGATGCACAAGGCCTTTTTTGGGAACGTCTAGACGAATCTAGCTGTACCGTAGAACCGGAGAACTGTTTGAACAGAAACCTAAGTTGTACTTGGAACCAGGTAGAGACGGGAAGTGATTTTACGGTCGGGACTGAAGGCAAATACAGATTATCCATTACATACCTAAACGGATGCGTAAGCCGCTTTTATTTTGATGTTTTTCAGAACAACCTAGATATAGATTACACCAGTAGAGATGTAGTTTGTAATACCGATGGAAATATTACCATAACAAATCTGGGAAGTGGTTATGGCTATCAATTGGTTGATGTTGCCACGAACACCATAGCGATTCCTTTTAGCGCTAATAACGGACCTAGTTTTGATTTTACCACCAACGGAGCTTTTAGAGTAGAAGTAACGCAATTAGACCCATTTACGGGAGATCCAATTGTTGGCGCATGTGTGTTTAGTACTCCGGATATCGGTATTTTGAACAGGGACATGCAAGTAAACCTGACCACGACGGAAGCTAATTGTAACGCCCAAGGATCAATTCAAATAGACGCTTTAAATGTGTTCCCTAACTATTCTTACGAGCTAAGACTGGATGATGGTACCGCTGCGCCCGTTGCCCCTGCAAACGACCCTTATCAAGGATTACACCCAGGAGGCACTTTTATTGACGATGAAACCGCACAACCTAATAATTCACATACCTTCAATGTAAACGAGGGCGATTATTTTATCATTACAAGATCTGATGATGGATGTATAGATGTGCAATCCATAACCGTTAATCGTATTCCAGACCCAACGGTTTCAGCACTGACCACCGCCAACATAGGCTGTTCGGCAGGTACAATTGAACTTAGTAGAACCGGAGGTCAGGGTAATCCGGACTTCCAGTACGCCATTTGGAGCAAGGACGGAACAGTATTGCACAGCCCAGGAGGTTCGCCAACCGAACAACAAATAGTAGATAATATTGACCCTAATGCCTATCAAACAGAGACAACGTTTACTTTTGGTTGGAGAGATACCGACAACGATTTAATCGACGAATACTTCCTAGGAGAAGACGGAACGTATCAATTTATAGTTTTAGATGCGAATGGATGTTATGGAATTTCGGCTCCGGTTACGATAGCTGATAATGGCGGACTTACCATTGATTCTATTAGCGAAGTGCAGCCATCTTGTTCAGGTGATGCTGATGGAGAATTGACCATCAACATTACAGGCGGAGTAGCCCCTTTTCAATACAGTATCGATAACGGAGCTAATTACCAACCTACCCATAATTTTGTTGGGTTATCCGCTGGAAATTATGATATCCGAGTACTTGACAGTAGCGGGTGTGATATTACGCAACAGTACGTACTGAATCAGCCATTTCCGTTAAGTGCATCGGCAGGAGTATCTAGAGATGCCACTTGTGACCCTAACGGAGGGGAAGTACGTATTACGAATGTGGTTGGAGGTAATGCGCCCTATGAGTATAGTTTTGACGGTGGTAGCACATGGGGAACGTCTTCAATCGCTGTATTGCCTCCTGGAGACTATACAGTCCTGGTAAGGGACAGTGCATGTTCGTTCCCTATGAACGTTACTGTTGAGGATTTACCCACGCCTCCTAATGTGGTCTTGACCCCTGAGGTGAACTACAACTGTGATGGAACGGGTACTATTACGGCTTCGCCGAGTATAAGTGGGTACGATTACAGATATGAGTTAGACGGTGTCCCCAATGCCCCAGACCCTACTAGCAATGTTTTTAATAACGTAGCTCCTGGCACCTATACCGTTACCACTTATTATACCTCCCAGACTCCACCAACTCCTAGTTTGCTTTTATCAGAAGATTTTGGCGTTGGAAATGGCACCATACCAAGTCCGGACACAAGAGGATATGCGTATGAGGACCAGACGACAAGTACAGCTGGTGGCGGAGATACCAATAGAAATATTAACGATTTTCAGTACAGTGTTACCAATCGAATAGTAGCGCCTTTCGGAGCTTGGATAAGCCCTAATGACCACACAAATCCTTCAGATCCAGACGGAAGATTTTTAGTAATCAACGTAGGAACACCAAGTCCAGGACAAATTATTTATACCAAACCTATAAATGATATTATTCCCAATAGACCTTTAAGGATATCACTTCACATTTTTAACCTCGTTGTTTCTACGAGGACTATACTAGATCCGGATTTAACCATTGAAATAGTGGATACCGGAGGAACGGTAATCCAATCCATAAGAACTGGTGATATTGCTAAGAACACAGGCCCTGACGATTGGGTTCTGTTTACGGCGGATTTAGATCCAGGAGCAAACACGAATCTGGATTTCGTTATCAGAACCGAAAAAATAGGGAATAATGGAAACGATTTAGCTTTAGATGACATAGAAATTTTTCAAATACCGGAGGTTTGTGAACTATCTGTTGAAACGCCGGTAACCGTGGCTGCCGGTCAAGTTTTCGGAAGTACTTTGCAAAGTTCTACGAATGCATCCTGTAACGGGTTGAGTGATGGAACAATCACCTTTCAAGTAGCGAATTTTGATTCGGTTGCCGGGTTTGAATATTCTGAGGACGGAGGCACAAATTGGATTTTATCTACAAGTTCACCAGTAACTACAAATGCGGTTTTTGGAGCGGGTAACCAAACGGTTTTAATCAGAAAAGCGAACGAAATTACATGTACTACATCCGTATCCGCATTAATCACGGAGCCAACTGCCGTTGAGGTTAATGCAAATGTTACGACAGCACTAACATGTACGAATGGGGCAACGATTACGGCGAACGCCTCGGGTGGTACAGCTGTTTATAACTATCAACTTGAGAATGTTGGTGGTACACCTGTAGCCTCTTATGATTTTGCTACGAATGGTACTAACCGGGTATTTTCAGGTTTAGCCGATGGCACCTATGTTGTACGCGTTAGGGATGCAAATAATTGTGAGGATGTTATCGATACATCAATAATCATTAATCCATTGAACCCATTAGTGTTCAATGCCGTTCCGATGACTTGTTACGACGGAGGAAACAACGCCACTATTCAAGTAAACGTTACGGATGGTAATGGAGGATATCAATTTAGAATTGATGGAGGACCATGGTTAACGCCTACTCCGGCATCATCAACGACCTACACTTTCCAAAACTTATCAGATGGTTCTTTTGATATAGATGTACGAGACCAAAATGGATGCCCGTTGTCTTTGGCCACACAAACGGTTACAATAGAACCTAATTTAACAGTATCTGCTGTGGCTCCGAACATAGCTGCCTGTGATACATCAGCTGAGGTAACGATTACCGCCAATGGTGGTGACGGGAACTATACCTATGCCATTGTTGCTAGTGGCGCTACCCCTGTCAATGGAGATTTTAGCACAACAAACCCAGTGGCTGGTTTTGCAGCAGGGAATTACGATGTTTATGTAAGAGACAATAGTGGAAACACAGGTTATTGTTCAGAAAGTTTTGCTTTGACAATTACACAGGATGCGCCAATTAACTTTGCCCCAACACCAACTGACGTTACATGCTTTGGAGACAGTAATGGGTCAATAGCCATCTTGGTCAATTCTGGAGGACAAGCTCCGTTTACCTATAGTATTGATAATGGGGTAACGTATGGTACAGGCACCAATTTTCCGAATTTAAGCGCAGGTACGTATCAAGTAAGAGTAAGGGATGCAAACTTATGCGAATCAACGACCATACCTGTTACCGTTAATCAACCAGACCAATTAGTTGCAGAGGCAGTACAAACACAAGACTATACCTGTGCTCAACTTGGCCAAATCACTGTTGGAAGTATTACACCAACGGCGGGTGGCTCTGGGGACTATCAATATCGTTTAAATAGTGGTTCGTGGACAACCACTACTACAGGCGGTCATACGTTCACGGATTTATCCGATGGCACGTATACCATAAGCGTTAGAGACGCCAATGCGATAGGATGTGAAATTACGTTAAGCGATGTTACCATTGCTCCTTTACCAGTAGCGCCTACAGTAGATTATACTGTTGTGTATAATTGCGATGGGACCGGTAATGTAAGTGTTACACCTTTTGATAGTTCGTTCATTTACATTTTAGATGGTGCAGCCCAAGGGCCAGGAGTTTCAGCCAATATTTTCAATACTATTGCAGTAGGAACGCACACGTTAAGGGTTACTTATAGTCCAGATTGCCATGTAGATACCACGGTGATTATTGCAGATGGCAACGCTTTTGAAGCTACCGTCACGGCTTTTGAAAATTTAGATTGTAACGGTGATGCTTCTGGTAGCATTACCATTGATGCCGACAATTACGGAGCTGGTGGTTTTGAATATAGTATAAACGGAGGTGGTTTTGTAGGCCCATTTACAACGGCCCAAACAATCGCCGGACTTAATGCACAAACGCATAATATTGTAGTTCAAGATGTAAATGACCCAACCGGATGTACAGTTTCGCTAAGTCAAGTTTTAACCGAGCCAACGGCACTTGATGTCAGCGCTGCGATAACAACAGATTTTACCTGTAATAATTCGGGAGCAACGATAACAGCGAGTACTACAGGAGGTACACCGGCGTATCAATATCAATTGGAAATCAGTGATGACGCAGACCTTGCCGCGCCTTATGCATCTATTATTTCCGTAGAAAGACCTTATCAGAATTCACCTATCTTCAATAATGTTCCAGTAAGTAACCCAGGGGAGAGCTATGTAGTTCGGGTTAGGGATAGTAATAATTGTGAAGACGTCATAGATAACGCAATCACGGTAGCAGGTCCAGAACTCATTGTGTTTAATGCAGTACCTACCGCATGTTATACTGGTAATAACGACGGATCTATTGTAGTGAACGTTACGGGAGGCAACGGAGGATATCAATTTAGAATAGACGGAGGGCCATGGAGAACACCTGCCATTGCAACGGATGTTACCTATACATTTACAGGATTATCCAACGGTAGTTATGATGTAGAAGTTAGAGATCAGTTTGGATGCCCATTGGCTTCCAATACACAAACAGTTTCCTTAGACCCTAATCTTAACGCAACCATAGATGTCGTGGATATCAGCTCTTGTGCGGATGGTAGTATTACCGTGAACGCGACGGGAGGAGACGGCAATTTTGTATACGCATTCATGCCTACAGGAAACGTTCCTGTCCTTGCGGACTTCGGTGCTTCCAATACGTTTGCCGTTACTACGGGTAACGATGGGGATTACGATGTTTATGTGTGGGACAATAACGGAATAGACCCACATTGTGAATTTACAACCACGGAAACGGTAGCACCGGCGGTTACCTTAGCGTATACAGCCACCCCTACTGCTCCTGAATGTCATGATGGTACAGGTTCCATTGCAGTGAACATTACTGCGGGCGATAATCCTTATACCATTGAAATTATCGATTTGGACAACGGCGGGGCATCCGACCAGACCAATACGAACGTGGTTGCGACTACCCAGAACTATTTTAACCTTGGCACGGGGAACTATACGATTATCGTTACCGATGCAAATGGTTGTGACAGAACAGAAACACCGGTGACCATTACCAATCCCGATGAGCTTACAGCGGATATTATAGGTATTGCACCGGTAAATTGCGACCCTGACCCAAACATGTACGGTTTTGAATTCGACAATTATCCATTGACCTTAGGCACATTAGAATTTAGTGCCGACGGTGGTTCAAACTGGCAATCTAGCGATACGTTCGTCGGAGCTGCATATACATCAGGGACAGAAGTAGAACCATCTATTAGAGTTGTAGGTACTAACTGCCAGACCGATTTGCCAAGGTATACCATCCCTTATCCTTTGGATGACCTCGATATTAGCATCTCTGCTATCATTGTGGATTGTAACGATCTTCAGGTTACGGTTCAAGGTACCGAGGGACTAGCACCTTACGAATACACCTATTCGGAAAACCCTGTTAATTTTAATCCTGCATCTGCAACGTGGCAACCAGGGGGAACGGTCGATTCTGGTGGTAACACCGTGCCAGCAGGAGAAGGAAGCTTTGTGTTTACCGGACTTGTGCCTGGAAGAACTTATGTGTTTTATGTACGTGATTCTAGTCCGTGTGTGAGGCAGAGTTCACAAAACGTAAACACGCTTGCACCACCACCCGTACAGATATCAGCAGATGTAACACCCACTTGTGACGGAGTTACAAACGGACAAGTTACGTATACGGTTACAGAAACAACACTTGGAGAACTTGGCGGTTCTTTTGATTGGGATTTTTATCGCTTGGACGATACACTTCCAATTGGAGCACCAACATTGATAACCTCCGGCACAGAAGGAACCTTTGTTTCAGGGGATTCCTTTACGGTACCAACTCCAGCAAATTTAGGTACGGGGGACTACTTCGTAGAAATAAGAGGAGCCGCACCGAACAATTGTGTTATAGGAAGTGAGAACGTAGAAGTAGAACAACTAGACCCTATAACATTCACCCCTAACGTACTTTCACATATAACCTGTGCCAACCCGGGATTAGTGGAAATCCAGAATCCGCAAGGTGGTGGAGGAACATATACGTATACTCTAAGTAGCACTAATTTTATTTCAGATATCGTTACAACCGATAATCCAGTAGAAGTGCCTATTTCTAATTTAGTTGATGCAACGGCAACACCGTTCAATGTGCTTGTAGAGATTGCTGATCAATATAATTGTCCGGTGACCACGTTACCTTCTCATACCGTGTCCATGGATATTTCACAAAGTCCTACGATTACTAGCGTAACAACGACAAATTGTGCAACACCCTTTGGAATTACCGTGAACGCAAGCGGCGGTAGTGCACCATATCTATATTCCATCGATGGAGGAACAATATATGTTGACAATGGAGGTATGTTCAATAACGTAGCTGTAGGTTCCTACACTATTTCAATTATTGATGCTAATGGTTGTACGGCTTCGGATACTGCAGAAATATACCCTGTATTACAAGCAAGTGCAACAAATACAAAATTATTGGATTGTTCTGTCGTAACAGTGCCAAACCCCTATGGCCCGGATGCTGTAATTACCATTGAAGCTACAGATGGTTCAGGTTCTTATGACTATGAGATTACCGGACCTGAAAACGAAACGAGAACAACCCTGACCTCACCGGAAGAATGGACCACGTCTACACCGGGAACGTATACGGTGTCCGTGTATGATAACAATCGACCATCGTGTCCTGCGAGAACCTTTACCGTTGAAGTCCCAACGAGATTAGAGCCTGTAGTTGATACTATCGATACCACAGATGTAACCTGTAATGGAGATACCGATGGTACAATTACTATTTCTGCTGTTGATAATGCTATTGGGCCATATACTTTTGAGATTACTGACAGAGATGGTAGTAGTGTAAATATTACCCCATCAAGCACAACGAATACCAGCGCAACCTTTACTGGTCTTGCACCTACAACCGGAGCGGGATATATCGTAACCATTACGGCATCTTCTTCCAATAACTGTCCAACAAACAGTGTGGCAATACCTATTGGTGAACCAACTGCCATAGCGGTTACCATGAACATACCTGTAGAGTTCGTTTGTACTACCGGAAATAACGAGAACAATGCAAGTATTTCTGTTCAAAGTGCAACCGGAGGTTCCAATACATTCGTACGTTACCAATTCTTCAATAATTTGGATTTGGTGACACCTGTTCAAGATGGCACTAACGATACCTATATCGAAACCAATGTTCTTGGCGGAGATTACACCATTATTGTTTTTGATGACAACGGTTGCCAAGGGACGGCGTCGGCCAGTATCGCTCCATTCGATGAATTATTGCCGGCTACTATTACAGTAGACCAAACCATATCATGTATTGCAGGTGAGAATATTACCATAAACGCCTTTGGGTCGCTTACGGACTCAAGCACACCGGCAGGCTTGGCAAATTACGAATTTAGACAACTGCCAAGTGGTGTATTCGGAGCATCGAACACCTTTACGAATTTAAGTACGGGAACGCATAATTTTGAAGTGAGAAACGTAAATACCAACTGTATAGTCCCAGTTTCACATACGGTAGGTGAACCCAATAATTTTGAAATAACGTCTACAGTTGTTGATGTTGTTTGTGATGGAACAGATGGCTCGGTGAGTTTTACCATCAACGACCCAATTAACCCATATACCGGAGGATTCTCTTGGCAGATATATAATTCTCAAGGAACCGTTTCCTTAGGAGATGATGTTCTTATTGGCGGTGCCAATGGAGTGTCTGCCAATGTTGGCCCTACAACACCTTTTGCTTTAGGAGAGGGTGAATATAGGGTAGATATTGTCCAAGATAGCAACCCCAATTGTACTACAACAGATTTCTTCGCTATTGCTGGTCCTAACGGTCCCATAACAGGAAATACGCAAGTAGAACCTATTACTTGTGCCTTTAATGATGGCGTAATTGAAATTATCGATGCGCAAGGAGGTTGGGGAACGTACACCTATTTTGTTGCCTTAGCTACAGACCCATCACCGACAGTAGGAAGCTTTGTGAACAACCCAAGATTTACAGGTCTTGCAGGTTCAGCTACGCCCGGAACGGATTATCAGGTCTGGATTAAGGATCAGAACGATTGTATGCAACGATTAACCGATGTAACACTAATAAACCCTGAGCCTATCTCCGCGAACTTACAGGTTAACCAAGGAAATTGTACGGATTTCTCTGGAGAGATTGAGGTAGTAGGAGTTACAGGAGGTCAGGGAAGTAATTACACGTACCAATTATTGCGAAATGGAAGCTTGTTTGGAGCGCCACAGGCGACCACAACGTTTACTGGATTAGGTGCTGGATCTTATGAGGTACAGATAACCGACCAACTTACTTGTGCCGCGACAACATCGGCTGCGATTTTATATGAAGTTATTTCTCCAAGGGCCGATATTGATAAAACAATCGATTGTAATTCTGGAGGAGAAATTACGATAACGCAGACCGGAGGCTCTGGAACATTTAATTATACTGTTACTTTCCCCGATGCTTCTACACCACAACCCGCAGTTTTAGGAAGTGCAACGGCGACGTTCACAAACCTGACTATGGTAGGGGATTATGTATTTACGATTACCGATACAGCAACTGGCCATAACTGTAGTAGCACAATAACACAGCGATTGGAACCCGCTGTTGTACCGAACATTGTTATTGATGACTTTACAGATGTGACGTGTAACGGAGCTGACGATGGTACGATTAGCGTCAACGCTATTCCTGATAATGGAATAGGACCTTACACGTTTATTATTATAGCTGGCCCAGGCAGTAGCGCTACGTTCCCGATAAACGCTTCAAGTAATACGGATGCAACAGCGGTTTTCACTGGTTTGGAAGGTTCCATTGCGGGTATTACCTACACGATAAGAGTAGAATCTCCAAACGGATGTAGCAGAGACATTACACAGACCATTACACAACCTAACGTAGTTTCTAGCTTTACGGCAAACACACAGCAATTTGCATGTACCGTGAGCAATAATGCAAACACGGCAAGTATCTCTGTGGACACTTCAACACTGTCAGGAGGCTCTAACAATTTCGTGAGGTATAGATTTGTAAATACAACTACGGCAACCGTGGTTCAGGATGGTCCAAATGCTGTTTATGTAGAAACTAATTATGCGGGAGGCGATTATGAAATAACAGCTTTTGATGACAATGGATGTGCTAGCCCAGCAGTTAACGCAACTATAGACCAGTTTGTTGAGATTAGTGATCCGGTAATCACGGATATAGCTCCTGTTACTTGTAATCCAGGTAATGACGCTCAAATTCAGGTAAATCTTACGATTAACCCGCCCTTGTCGACACCAAACCTAAACTTTGTGATTAATGGTATCAACGTGACATACACGGACAGTAATAACACGGGTCTCTTCACAGGGCTAGGGGCCGGCAATTATAGCATAAGTATTACCAATTTGGACACAGGATGTACGATTGATACGGTACATACCATTGAAGAACCATTGGAGATGCAGGTGGTTGCCACGAAACTTACGGATGAGGAATGCTTAAATAATGGTATTGATGACGGAAGCTTCAGTGTAAATATCACAGATTACGTGGGGACTTATGATTATCAAGTATTCAATGCGAACAACAATCCTATTGCGGGGCAACTCGGCAGCGGAAATACGAGTACTGCATTACCTCCGATAACAGGTCTTCCAGGCGGCTCTTATTATGTGAGGATTACGCAAACCCAAGCGCCATTCTGTGTTGAAAATTCTAATGTTATTACCATTATAGCTCCTGAAGCTCCAATAAGTGCTGTAATCAGCATAGAATCTAGCGTAAGCTGTTCTAATGACCAAGGTAGTATTCTGGTGAACCCAGAGGGAGGAAACGGACCTTATACCATTACTTTGATAAATACTACGACAGGTCAAGCTCCGAACGTACAAACCAATGTTAGTGCTTTCTTGTTCACCAACTTGTCTGCAGGAGATTTTGATATAGTAGTGGAGGATACCTTTGGATGTATATATACCGACACTGGAAATATTACCCTGATTCGTCCGGATGATATCGTTCCGACCATTTCTGCCAGCACCTTGGTATGTTATGGTGATGATACGGCTTCCATTACAGCTTCGGTCGGGGCTAGGAACGTAACACCTATCTATCAATATCAGTTAAATGTGTATCCAGATATGACCAGCACAACTGCTCAGCCCATATCTGTTCCACAGGCATCTGCGACTTTTGACAATCTGGGCGCAGGATTCTACAGCGTTACGGTTATGGACGACAATAACTGCGCAGCAGAGTCAAATAGAATTCAAATTATTGATCCAACGGAGGTTTCCGCCCAATTGATTAGAACAAGTGCGTTAACCTGTGCCACACAGGCAGAATTGGAGTTGATAGCCACAGGTGGCACAGGCCCCTATACTTTTAGTGTGGACGGAATAACGTTCAGTGCGTTTAATGAAGTAAATGGTCCAAACACCCATGTGTTCTCTAATATAGGTGCAGGAACGTATAGTTATTATGTTCAAGACTCCTTTAATTGTGCCCCCATCGAGTCCAATGAAATCACGGAAGACCCTATTATGCCATTGATTTTGGATGTTGATAGTTCGGCGGCCGTAATTAATTGTACGGGAGAAAGTACGGCCATTATTTATGCAGATGCATCCGGTGGACTAGGAAATTACCAATACGAACTTTATACGGATGTTTCCTTAAGTACTGCTTCAAGAATTGCCGGACCTCAAATGTTTGGTGAATTTACAGGGTTGTCGGCAGGTGTTTATTTTGTGAATGTGACCAGTGAAGATTGTACAGTTTCTGCCGAGCGTGTAGAAATTATTGAACCGGTCCCTTTGAGCTACACTGAAAATATCATAAATGTTAGCTGTGCTGGGGAAGAAGATGGAAGCATTACGGTGACGCTTGCTGGCGGCGCAGGAGGATATCAATATGCAATTTCACCTAACCTAAACCAATTTGATAGTGAAAATACGTTTACGGACTTAGCACCGGGAGACTATACAGTCATTGCACAAGATCAGAACGGATGTTTTGAACAACTACAGTACACGATTACCGAGCCTACGGTACTGCAAATAGACGCCACTATACTTCCAGAGGTATGTGAAGGAAATAGCGATGGTTCAATTACATTGAATATTACAGGCGGAACAGCTCCTTATAGCACAAGTCTAAATTCTAATAGCGATGCGGACTATGTACAGGACAGAACGGTGTTCAATGGTCTGCCAGGGGATAATTATTTGGTTTTCGTAAGGGATGCCAATGGTTGTGAGGCAAATATTGTTGTAGATATTACCCCAGGGGTTAACTTAAACGCTTCCGTTGAACCTATATACGAATGCTCTAGTGACACACCGGACAATTATGTAAACATTACCCTAGAAGACCAAACAATAATAGGGGATGTGTTATATGCGTTAGATTCGACAGACCCCGCAGATATGCAACTCAATCCAGATTTTAGGAATTCCGCTCCGGGAATGCATTATATAGCAATAGCGCACGCCAACGGATGTGTTCAAACCTTTGATTTTGAGATAGAAAACTTTGAGCCACTTACCTTAACATTAGAGCAGAGTGGAATTAATGAAATTACGGCAACTGCAGAAGGAGGAAGAGAAGGATACACCTTCTATTTTGACGATAGGGATAATGGAGACGAAAATACCTTCATTATTAGAAGAACGGATACCTACGTTGTAACTGTGGTGGACGATAACGGATGTGAGGCTCAAGCCAATATTTTTATGGAGTTCATAGACATAGAGATACCAAATTTCTTTACCCCTGACGGTGATGGTCAAAACGACGCTTGGTTACCAAGAAATCAAGAAGCCTTTCCACAGATACTAACCATCATTTTTGATCGTTATGGTAGGGAGGTTTACCGAATGGGCTTAAATGATGCCGGATGGGATGGTCTGTACAACCAAAGCGAACTCCCCACAGGTGATTATTGGTATGTTATAAAGCTTAACGGAGACGAGGACAACAGAGAATTTGTTGGACATTTTACCTTATACAGATAGAACTTAACCTTGAAAATTATGCGAAATAAATTATTGACCTTGGCCTTTTTAATAAGTGCCTTCGCCCTTAAAGGTCAGGAGCTGACAATCCCCCAGTTGTCTCAGTATTTGGCAGATAATCCTTTTGTGATGTCCCCAACATATGCAGGTATTGGCGACCATGTAAAAATTCGTGTTAACGGATTAACGCAATGGGTTGGCATTAAAGATGCTCCGGACACACAGTCTTTGGCGGCTGATATGCGTGTTGGAGAAAAATCAGGGATAGGCGCTTTACTGTACAATGATAGCAATGGAGAAACCAAGCAAAGGGGAGCACGAGTTTCATTTGCACATCACTTAACGTTGGACAGGTATGATGATGAATTTCTATCCTTTGGTATCTCCTACAATTTTAACCAGTTTAGAATAGATATTGAGAATTTTGATGCTTTAGACCCTAGTGTTACAGATGATAGGGCTACTACCAACCATAATTTTGACGTAGGTCTTTTGTATAGGTATGATAAGTTTTACATCAGCGCCAACGCATCAAATTTAATAGATAAGGATTTGACCAAGTTCAACCCTATTTTTGAGCCCAATAGATTACGTAATTATTACCTCTACACGGGATATAGGTATAGCAAGAGCAAGAACAGCAACCTAGAAATAGAACCATCGGTATTTTTTCAACTTTTTGAGAGTGATGGCCGTTCGGTAACCGATTTGAACGTAAAGTTCAGATGGTACGATTTTGAAGATTACTACTATGCCGGTGTAACCTATCGTTTTCTTAATGATCAGATTGGTGACCCTTTATACATTGCCCCTATAGCAGGATTAAAGAAGAGCAATTTTTATTTTGGGTATTCTTATCAAATTATTCTTAACGAATTACTTGGCTATAGCACGGGTACTCACGTGCTAACATTAGGGGTAGATCTCTTCCAAGGAATTAGTAATTGTAGGTGTACGTATTAGGAAATTGTTTCTTTTATCATAAGTTTACGGCTTATAACATCAACAAATGGGAACAGTCCTTGTAGAAAACATAAGAGTTTACGCCTATCACGGTTGCCTACCTCAAGAAACGCGGTTAGGAAGCGATTATCTAGTGAATATCTCAGTGAAAGCGGACTTGTCCAAAGCCGCTGCTACGGATAGTCTTGAAGATACCGTGGATTATGTTCATATAAACCATATCGTAAAAGAGGAAATGGCCATACCTTCCAAACTTTTAGAACATGTAGCTCAAAGAATAAACGGGCGCATATTTAAAGAGCTACCAACTGTTAAAACTTCAAAAGTAGCGGTATCCAAAGTAAACCCTCCTATAAACGGTGATGTTGAAAAAGTTACGGTAACCTTAAAATCAAAAAGAACGTGATTATATATTTTTGAAACCTTGTAATAAGGTACTACCTTTGCAGTCCATAAATCATGGCATCGTGGCCGAGTGGCTAGGCACAGCTCTGCAAAAGCTTGTACAGCGGTTCGAATCCGCTCGATGCCTCCAAGACCTTCCGAAAAGGAAGGTCTTTTGTTTTGGGGTGTTTCGGTACAGCGGTTCCCCCTTGCGTTTGGGGCGCTCGATGCCTGCAAGACCTTCCTTTTTCAGAGGGTTTTCTTTTTACTCGATAATCGAGATTGATAATGTTTCAATATTAGCTTCAAAGAAATGTTTGCTTTCCTTCTAATGCCTCATGGGTTTGTTCCGAGGTCCTTTACTGTAACAGGAAGACCAGGAATATAGCGGGAATAAAATAGACGGCTATGGTTCTGGCACCTTCATAATCTTTAGCTATTCTTTGTCCAAAAAGGAGCATTAATAACGCAAGACAGGATAATATTGCCCCATAAAGCGCCATGACGGTGTTGCCCGTAGTAGCCATTTGGACCAGGCCGATTAAACAAAGAATCCCTGCGACCATTTCGGTAAGCAACACGGTACCAAGAAGTAGGGGGACCATATTTTTTAATGGAGTCTTTGAGAAATGACCCTTGAGCCAACCAAGATTTCCATTCCAATCTATAATTTTATCGATGCCACTTTGTAAAAAAGTAACGATCAAGAATATTAACAGTAAAATTTCAGCAGGATATTCTAAAAATGATTTCATGTCTTTAATTGGTTTGGTTTTTTGTGTAATAGTCGCGTAAGTTTTATGGACAGATCCGTAAAAACTATTTTGGCATTGCCATTTCTTTCAATATGATAAATGGCTTTTTCAAGCTCCTCGGTTATGATAATAATATTGTTCTCATGAACAAAAGGCGCGAATTTTTTTAATTGGAAACCAGCATCGTGAATTTTCATGTATGCGAGTTCTTCTGCCCCGTAGTTGATAAGCATTGCTTGGCGCATTACCGTAATACAATAGTGTAGGAATTTTTTTTGTACCTCTCTTCCAGTTTTTGCAAGTTCTTCACTCCAAAGAATAAGCTCATGTATAGCGCCTTTATTGCCTTTTGCCTTAAATGCAGTACGCACCCATTGAATAAACCATTTCTCGAATACCAAATCCTCCGAATCTTCATTCAGCAAATCAACGGCCTTGTTAAAGTTTCCATTGGCCTCGTGTGCAATGCGGATAGCTTCTTGCTTGTTCGCTCCTTTTTCAATTAGAGCCTTTGTAATGGCATCCTCTGACAAGGGTGGAAAGTGTAGTACTTGGCATCTTGATCGTATCGTTTGTATTATTTGTTCCTCGTCTTCACAAAGCAATAGAAATACCGTTTTTTCAGGAGGTTCTTCAATAAGTTTTAAGAGTTTGTTGGCCGCAGCGTTGTTCATGCGTTCCGCCATCCATATTAACATCACCTTATAACCGCCTTCATAAGACTTTAGGGATAATTTTTTTACAACGTCCAGCGCTTCATCCACCCCAATTTGCCCTTGCTTCTTTTCAATATCTATTAGACGGTACCAGTCAAAAAGATTACCATAAGGTTGTTCGCTTATAAACTGTCTCCATTCCTGCATGTAATGATTGCTCACTGCATGGCTTTTTACTTTGTCTGAATTTGCGACCGGAAAAGCAAAATGAACATCAGGGTGGGAAAGGGAATCGAACTTTAAATTGCAGTTCATGGAACCTTCCGAGTTTTCACCATTTTTATTTCCACAGACGATATACTGGGTGTAGGCCAATGCCATAGGCAGGGTGCCACAGCCTTCTGGACCAACGAATAATTGTGCATGCGGTATTCTTCCCGCATCTGCACTTTGCGCCAAGTGATTCTTTATATGGGATAACCCTAAAATATCTTTGAACAACATAAAGTCAAATATAGTCGTTTTTTGACCCATAAAGGAATTACATTTTTGCTCAAATAATCTTGTGCGGCACTTTATCTCATCCCTAATTAATCTTTACATTTGTGACTTACTAAAAGTAGAAATTTCATGAAACTATTGGACGATTATAATTTTGAAAATAAAAAAGCACTTATCCGAGTCGATTTTAATGTTCCATTAAACGAGGACTTTGAAGTCGCGGACACCAACCGAATCGAGGCTGCTAAACCAACAATTATAAAAGTTTTGGAAGACGGCGGTAGCGCTGTGCTTATGAGCCATTTGGGCAGGCCAAAAGGGGCGCGTAACCCGGACATGTCTTTAAAGCACATTTGCGCCAAGGTTTCTGATATTATCGGTGTTGCTGTGAAATTCGTGGAGGACTGTGTGGGCGATGAAGCCGAAAAAGCGGTTCAAGAATTACAGGATGGCGAAGTACTTTTATTAGAAAACCTTAGATATCATTCAGAAGAGGAAAACGGAGATGAGGCTTTTGCCGAAAAGCTCTCAAAACTGGGCGACATATACGTAAACGATGCTTTTGGAACGGCGCACAGGGCACATGCATCAACCACCATAGTGGCTAAATATTTTGAGGGAGCTAAGTGTTTTGGTTATTTGTTGGCCAAAGAAATAGATGCCATTGAAAAGGTGATGCAGACAGGCGAAAAACCTGTTCTTGCCATCCTGGGTGGTGCAAAGGTATCCTCTAAGATTACCATTATAGAAAATATTCTAGATAAAGTAGACGATTTAATTATTGGTGGTGGCATGACCTATACCTTCATTAAGGCCCAAGGAGGCGAGGTAGGAGATTCCATTTGCGAGGATGATAAGATGGACCTTGCCATGGATATTCTAAAACAGGCAAAAGAAAAAGGAGTTAACGTTCATATTCCGGTAGATGTTTTGGCTGCAGACGATTTTAGCAACGATGCCCAAACACAGGTGGTTGATGTAGATAAAATACCCAACGGCTGGCAAGGTCTTGACGCTGGCCCAAGAACATTAGAGATTTTTAAGAATGTAATCACAAACTCCAAGACTATTCTATGGAACGGTCCGGTCGGAGTTTTTGAAATGGAAAATTTTGCCAAGGGAACTATTTCCGTAGGTAATTTTATTGACCAAGCTACACAAAATGGTGCTTTTTCCCTTGTTGGAGGAGGTGATTCCGTTGCAGCGGTAAAACAATTTGGCTTTGAGGAAAAAGTGAGCTACGTATCTACTGGCGGTGGTGCAATGTTAGAGAGCCTAGAGGGTAAAACCTTACCTGGAATAGCTGCAATATTAGCGTAGTAAGGGCGTTATCGATAAACGGAACATATCGAAATTATCTGCATTTTAAGAGATTAAATTTTATTCTCACAAAAAAATGTACGATTTTCGTTGGTCCCGCTTAGAATATTTCGTCCAATATGAGCAAGTTAAAATTTAATTCTTTCATCTTATTAGGAATGTTATCTGTTGCCTTCTTTACCAATGGGCAAGAAGTAGATTCCGTTGTGCAGTTCAGTAAAACGGGGAATTTAGAAAAATCAATTTCTAAAGACGTGCCCGTCTTAGTTTCTGATTCCATAGTTCAAACACCAAGTTCAAGCGCCGCAAAAGCTGTTCCGGAAGGGAATCTTGTCCTCATGAAACCCAAGGATTCTACTACGTATAATTTGCGTGATATGGAATTGGCCAAAAAATTGGACAGTTTATGGATGAAAGAACTAATGGCCAGCGCTTCACTTTTTGATGAAATTTACGATGAAGTCACTACTTTAGATACCAGTGAAGGGGCGGTATTGGATTTAAATACGGACACTTTGAAACTTCGATTAGAACGGCTTAATCAAAAAACCCCTTTTAATGTTACATATAACCCTTCATTAGAGAGTGTTATAAAATCTTTTCTTACTAGAAAACGTGGACTAATGGAAAAGATGATGACGGTAAGTCAATTCTATTTCCCCCTCTTTGAGCAAGAATTGGACAACCATAATATTCCCCTGGAAATGAAATATTTGTCCATTGTGGAATCCGCATTGAACCCTAAAGCAAGATCACGAGTGGGCGCAACGGGTCTTTGGCAGTTCATGTACGGCACAGGCCGTGAAATGAAGCTAGAAATCAATAGTTACGTAGATGAACGCAGCGACCCTATAAAATCAACAGAAGCCGCCTGTAAGTATTTGAACAGGCTATATACTATTTATGAGGATTGGGATTTGGCATTGGCAGCCTACAATTCTGGACCCGGAAACATTAATAAGGCCATAAGAAGGTCTGGAGGGCATAGAAATTATTGGAACATAAGAAGAAACCTTCCTAGGGAAACGGCGGGGTATGTTCCTGCTTTTTTAGCAACAATGTATATTTTCGAGTATGCTGAAGAACATGGTATTAAAGGAAAGAAAGTAGACCGGCCTTATTTTGAGACGGATACCATTCATGTTAAAAGCTTGATTACGTTCGACCAGATTTCGGAACTCACAGGGATATCCAAGGAAGAACTGAAAATATTGAATCCTTCCTATAAGTTAGATGTTATTCCTTTTCAAAAAAACAAGGAACATGCACTGCGGCTTCCGTTAGCGGAAATGGGGAAGTTTGTAGCCAATGAAGAGGCCATTTATGCCCATGTTGCTAAAGAGCTTAAAAGTAAAGAAAGTCCATTACCGCAATTGGTAAAGCAAGCGGAGGAGAACAGGATCAGATACCGAGTGCGAGATGGTGATTATCTAGGTAAAATAGCCATGAGATACGGAGTAGGGGTAAGCCAGATAAAACGATGGAACGGTCTCAGGGGAAATAATTTAAGAATAGGACAACGGTTGACCATATACCCAAGAAAAAGTGTGGTAGCGGCAATAACACCGAAAAAGACCCCTTCTAGAACAGCTACTTCTAGCAATTCTCGCGTACACGAAGTGAGGAGTGGTGATTCGCTTTGGACCATTTCTAGAAAATATCCTGGAGTTAGTATTGACAATTTACGAGAATGGAACGGTATTAGTGGTAACAATTTAAAACCAGGCACAAAACTTAAATTGTGCGATTGTTCATCGTAAACAGAAATACAAAATGAAAAAATTATTTTTCTTGCCCATTTTCACCTTTTTGCTGTTATCCTCTTGTGAAGAAGGAGAAAAAAAGGATTACTTGCCCAATTCCATAGGCGCTTACAACACCTTAACGGTAGTTATAGACAACGAGTTATGGAATAGCGAGGTGGGGGATAGAATTCGAGAGAATTTTGCTGCTCCCGCACTAGGCCTTACCTGGGACGAAGCCTTATTTAGCATTACCCAAATACCACCGCAAGTATTTTCTGGAGCGGTAAGGAATACAAGGGCCGTTCTTTATGTTATGGAAGACTCCCTGAGCATAGCCCATATGAAAAAGAACATGTACGCTAAGCCACAAAAAGTAGGTGTAATCAAGGGTAGAACCAAGGATGAAATCATTACTAACCTCAACAAAAAGGCACCGGAATTTATCGAGGCTTTTAAGAAATTGGAATTGGATGAGGCTCAAAAGAGGTTCTTAAAATCGCTAAGTAAAGAAAAGGCCCTACAGAACAATTTTGGTGTTGAATTGAACGTACCATCAATTTATAAAGTAGGTCGTGAAGAAAAAGACTTTGTTTGGATAGACCGTCAGATTCAGAAGGGTAACATGAACATTATTGCGTACAGTGTGCCTTGGGATACCTTTAAGAACGATTCTACATTTGTGCAAGATATCGTAAGTATGAGAGATTCCATCGGGAGACTGTTCATACCTGGCGAAGACATTCCCGGAAAGGAAAATTATATGATAACGGAGAAGGCCTTTTCGCCCTATGTTTTCCCTGTAGAAATAGCTGGCAGAAAAGCAGCTGAGGTCAGAGGTATTTGGGAAATGTCCGGATATCCTATGGCAGGCCCTTTTTTAACCTATATCATTAATGATAAACCGAACAACAGAAAATTAGTGCTGGAAGGTTTTACCTTTGCCCCTGCAACGGAGAAGAGAGATTATATGTTTGAACTGGAAGCCATTATGAAAACGGTGCGTTTTACAGAAAAGTAATATTAAGGATATATAAAAAACGCCAGTGAAATTTCACTGGCGTTTTTTGTTCTTATTTGTTTTAACTTTTATAGGTTACTGAAGGAAAATCCGGTAGACACCCTAAAGACAAAAGCATAAATGGCTAGTGCTAAAAGCGCAAAACACAGCCAAGAAAAAACTTTGAAATAATTTTCTAGGATGTAGCTCTTCCAATTTTTAAAAGCCTCAAGATATATTTCTTTTACGAGTATAATTTTTTCCATACCTGAACATTTATAGCTTTCTAAGCTATAAATATCCGATATGTCTTTTGCAATAGCGAATAGACTAGACCAATGGATTATAAAAACTATGAAAGGGAAAAGCGTATTATAAATAATCTACAAGTGGTTGAATTATAGGTTTAACGGTTTTTTTATGGAATATTACAATATACTCAAGTATGTAATAATCTCATTGAGAGTCTAAATGACATAAGTGGAAATTGTTAGGCTTTATTGGATAATCGAGTTCAGAAATGCTCCTAGATAATTTACAAATTGAAACAAAAGCAAAAAGCCATAGACGTGAATCCATGGCTTTCTTCTAGTTTATCTTGGTACTATTTACATTTCTACGATGATAAATTCTGACCTACGGTTTAAGTAGTGGTTCTGTTCAGTACAGGCTACGCTTCCATCACAGCCATTTAAGAGTCTTTCCTCTCCATAACCAGTAGCACTTTGTATACGCTCTGGCGCAATTCCCTTAGAAATAATATAGTCTCTTGTAGACTCGGCTCTTTTACCGGACAGGTATTTGTTATAAACCGCACTACCCCTGGAATCTGTATGGGATTCTACCTTTATGACCATATCAGGATATTCGTTCATTACTTCTACTAACTTATCAAGTTCATTAGCGGCATCAGGCCTTATGTAAGACTTATCAAAATTAAAGTGAATCATTTCTGTCTTAAGCTTGCGTATACCATTCTCAACAGTTATCATTTCTTGAAGCTTTCTTAGCTTAACTTCTACATTTACCGTTGTATTATCCTCTGTAGCGGTTTCCCTTTCATCTTCAAAATAAGTGTCACCACCTGTAGTTCTTAAAGTGTACCTTGTGTTAGAATCTAAATCTTCGAATATGAAACTGCCATCCTCCGCGGTTTCTACCTCCTTGAGCTTAATATTGTTTTCATCCAGTAATTCTACCATGGCCTTAGGCATTAAATCACCCGTAATGAGCTCTGTAACAACCCCAGCAATAGCGTTTTTATTCTCAGGAATTTCTTCTAAAACAAGTCGTTTAAAGGAATAGATGTCATCATCTCCCTTTCCACCATCCCTATTGGAGGCGAAATAGCCTTTTTGAGTCTCCTCATCTACGATATAGGAGAAATCGTCTTTATTGCTATTTATAGGTTTGCCAAGGTTTCGTACTTCAGTAAATCCTTTTTCGGCATCAAAAGAAGCTTCAAAAACGTCCAGTCCTCCCAAACCTGTATGTCCGTCCGATGAGAAATAGAACTTTTTATCATTAATAAAGGGGAACATTTCTTTTTGCTCCGTATTAATTTCTGGACCTAAATTCCGTGGTTCTGAAAACGAGCCATCTTCATTGATATCAACGACAAAAATATCTGTTTCCCCAAGAGATCCAGGCATATCGGATACAAAATACATTTTCTTGCCATCCGAGCTTATAGCTGGGTGCCCAGTAGAATAGGCGTCACTATTAAAGGAAACTTCCGTTGCCTCTAACCATTCACCGTTAACCTTTTTAGAACGATAAATTTTAAGGTGGTTGATACCTTTCTTGTCTCGCTTTAGCTTCTTTCCGTAATTGTTACGCGTAAAATACATGGTCTCATTGTCTGGAGAAAAAGCTACGGAAGCTTCATGATATTTGGTATTGACTTTCTTTGAGAATTTAACGGCGTTCTTCAATTCTTGTGATTCTTCATTTAGCTTAGAAACGTAGAGGTCCAAATAGGGCTGATTATTCCATTTATACCGCCTGGTATTAAAAACGGAGGAGTCCATAGCAGAAGCAAAAACGACATCTTCTCCAAAGAACATAGGAGAAAATTCTGAGTTTTCTGAATTGATTTTTAGATTTTTGATATCAAATTTCTTCTCGGTATTCAGAATATTGTCAAGTTCTATTTCTCTTTGTTTGTTAAAGGCGCTAGCCGGCTCGCTTGAAGCTTTTAATCTTTTATTGTAGAGGCGCATCAATTTCTTTGATCTTGCGTAATTACCCGTTCCTTTTAGCGAATGAGCGTATTTAAAGATATTATCCGCGGACATCTCATCACTGTAGTTCTCATATAGTATATTGTACCATTTGTAAGCCTGCTCCATGTTCGTGTTGAAATAGTGCGCATCTCCAGCTTTTTGTAATACTTGGTATGAATAATTGTCTTGACTTTTATTCAAGGCCATTTCATATAATTTTGCCGCTTCAGCGTACCACATTTTATTGAAATATTCATCGGCACGCTTAACAAGCTTATCCTTATTGGCTGATTTTTCGGAAACTTCTTTTTCTAAAATTATATTTCCAGCAATTTCATTACTTATTTCGTTCTCCAAGACTGGTTGATTGGAACTGTTATTGACGGCCAATGCCCGGTTTGGCTCACTATCATCTATTTTAAGAATCCAGACATTGTCTTTGTAAGTATTATCGAATTTTGAATTAACGTCTTCAATTGCTGGTTGCCAATCGTTGTAACTCTTGAGGTAATAGTAGTAAAGACCCTTGTCTTGAATAAAGATATAACCTGGCTCAAACCCTTTTCTTTTATGTTTTTTTATAGCTCTTTTTAAATTCTTATCAGAACTAAGCACCATGGATATCACATAATATCCATCGGTAGCGTCCTTTAAATTGGAAAATGTGCGCTGCGGAATGTCGTTGGCGTCGGCAGCTCGCAGGAAGGAATCCTCATCTTGTGCTGATTGGTCGGCATCTTCGGTAAAATTATGGTCTATTGTACTAGGAGATTCTTCCTGTACGGATAAATCGTTAAGACCTTGTCCGTTGATGATCAAAGTGAACGCCACAAAGAGAAGCGTTAAAATATTTTTTATAGGGGTATACATCATCTTCATGTTTAGAAGTACATTAAAAGTTGTCTTCATTATGGAGCACCGGCCATTTGTTTGCGGTATCCAAAAACCGAAAATACAAGTTAGGCCTCGACCGATTTATTTTTTGTTGTGAAAGAGCTGGTTTTTGTCGTGTAAACAGCAATCTTGTTTACTTTAGGAAATGGGCAAGCGTTAAAACGTAGTATTGCACACCAGATATTTGGTAATTATTGATGGGTAAGTAAATAGATAGTGATAAAGAAAAAATGAAATAAAAAAAGCGCCAGTTTAATTGGCGCATGATAAATTTAAATTGGGAGAAGGACTACTCTTTCTTGGGTTCTTCTAAATTTTCATCTTCTTTTGAGGCATCTTTGAATTCTTTAATACCGCTTCCTAAACCGCGCATTAATTCGGGGATTTTCTTTCCTCCAAACAACAATAGCACTACGAGAACAACAATTGCTATTTGCCATGGGCCAATAGCCAGAATTATATTAGAAAATGTCATATCAATATCTTTTATAAGAGTAACAAAGGTACTAAAAACTAAAATAGCTTGCTAAGATATTAACGCATCCTGCCATGTATTAATTGTCCGCAAGAGTTTTTGTGCCTTTATTTGCTGATTTTAAGTCGATTACAAAGACAGGTATAGATTTTTGCTGACGAATCAATGCTATTTACCTTGGTAAGTTTATCTTTGTTGTAATGGCTAAAAAAGTAAAAAAGAGAAAGGAAATTAAGCGAAAACTACTTCATAAGTATCGCTTGGTTATTCTTAATGAAAATACTTTTGAGGAAAAGATATCCTTCAAACTAAGCCGGCTCAACGTTTTTGTTACCGGTTCTCTTTTTATGATAGGGCTTATAGGTTTCACCATTTTATTAATAGCCTTTACCCCGCTAAGGGAGTATATCCCTGGCTATTCTTCTACTAGACTTAAGAAACAGGCCACCGAACTTACCTATAAAACAGACTCTTTAGTACGGATTTTGAATTATACCAATAAGTATTTAGATAATATTAGAATGGTATTGAAGGGAGACATCGAAAATAATGAAATTAACAGGGATTCCTTATTCGATCAATTTAAAATAGACCCAACATCCATTGATTTGACACCTACCAAGGAAGATTCGCTCCTAAGGGCTGAGGTAGCTTTGGAGGATAAATACAATTTATTTGAGCGCACAACCGCAAAAAGCATTCTCGTGTTATTTCCGCCGATCACCGGCACTGTTACCATGAATTTTGACGCCCAGAAAAAACATTATGCCGTAGATATTGTTGCCCCTATAGACACGCCAGTAAAGGCTGTTGCTAATGGGACAGTGATTTTTGCGGAATGGACAGCAGATACGGGTTACGTAATTATCCTGGAACATAAAGGCGGTCTTTTAAGTGTGTATAAGCATAATGGGTCATTAGATAAGTTTCAAGGCGCAATAGTCCGCTCTGGTGAAGTTATAGCCTCTGTGGGTAATACGGGTGAACTGACCACCGGACCCCATTTACATTTTGAACTATGGGATAACGGTAACCCGGTGAATCCGTCCGATTTTATAGATTTTAATTAGCACCCCATGTCATTAAAAGGATTAGCCGCTAAGATTTTTGCTTACAAAATTGCACGTAAGACCGCATCATGGTCCAAACGTCCTTTTAAGACCCAGGATAAAGTTTTTGAAGATTTAATAAGAAAGGCGAAGGACACCACTTTTGGCATTGACCACCGTTTCAAGGAAATAAAGAACCATTCAGATTTTATTTCTCGTGTGCCTGTACGAGACTACGAGGAACTTAAACCATACGTAGGCCAAGTCATAGAGGGTAAGGAAAATGTGTTGTGGCCGGGGAAACCTGTATACTTTGCAAAAACTTCTGGCACTACTTCTGGGGCCAAGTACATACCCATTACGGCGTCCTCTATAAAGAATCAGGTAAATGCATCAAGAGACGCTATATTAGGTTATATTCATGAAACGGGTAATACGGGTTTTGTAGACGGTAAAATGATATTCTTGCAGGGCAGTCCTGTCCTACAGGAGAAAAATGGAATTAAGCTAGGGAGGCTTTCTGGAATTTCGGCACATTACGTGCCGAGTTACCTGCAAAAGAATAGACTGCCTTCTTGGGAAACGAATTGCATTGAAGACTGGGAGGAAAAGGTGAACGCGGTCGTGGAGGAAACGGTGGGGCAGAACATGACGGTAATTGCGGGGATTCCCTCATGGGTGCAAATGTACTTTGAAAGACTCAAAGAAAAAACCAATCGGAATATTGGAGATTTGTTCAAAAATTTTGAACTTTTTATTTATGGAGGAGTGAACTATGGTCCTTACAAGAAGAAGTTTGAGGAACTTATAGGAAGGAAAGTGGCGAGCATTGAGCTATTTCCGGCCAGTGAAGGTTTTTTTGCGTATCAGAATTCTCAAAAGGAAAACGGAATGCTTCTGCTTTTGGATTCCGGAATATTTTACGAATTTATAAAGGCAGATACTTTCTTTGAAGAAGACAGGAAACGAATTACGTTGCAAGAGGTGGAGTTGCATATAGATTACGTTATGATTATTTCCACCGATGCAGGTCTGTGGGGGTACAATTTAGGAGATACCATTCGGTTTATTTCTATCGAGCCCTTTAAAATAATAGTATCTGGAAGAATTAAACACTTTATTTCGGCATTTGGGGAACATGTTATAGCCAAAGAAGTGGAGCAGGCAATGCAAGAAGCCATGGATCAAACCGATGCTAAAGTCAATGAATTCACCGTTGCACCCCAAATTACTCCTGCTGAAAATGAGCTGCCCTATCATGAATGGCTCATTGAGTTCGAAAGAAAACCGTCTAACATGAAGGATTTCATTGAAACCTTAGATAAATCGCTTCAACAACAGAATAGTTACTACTATGATTTGATAGCAGGCAACATTCTGCAGACCCTGAAAATCTCCTCGATTAAAAAGAACGGTTTTCAGGAATATATGAGGTCCATTGGAAAACTTGGCGGACAAAATAAAGTACAGCGACTTTCTAACGATAGAAAGGTTGCAGATGTACTATTAGCGCAAAAAGAGAATTAAAGTAAGCGTAATAGATCTTTAATTGTAATTTTGTAGGAAATATTTATGGGAAAAGCAATCACTACCACTAGAGCGCAAGAATCTACAAATGCCATAGAACGTCTTTACGTTACCATGAGACATCTATTCAATAGAGGTTTCTACAAACCGAACGGTGTATCAGGAGAGGCCCTCAAAAACGCCCTGCTGTCCTTACGGCCAGAAATTTATGGCTCAGTAGCGGAGGACAAGGCAGAACTCAATGGTCTTATTTATGTCTTGGAAAGACTTCCAGAAGGAATAGAACAATGTAGGTTTATCAACCTTACATCGGACGAAGGTTTTGGCATATCGCACATAGCACCTATTATTCCACCAAAAAGAAGGCGAAATTGCTATCGAATAGACGATGAGCAAATGAATATCGAAATTACCCGTGGCCGATCGGATATTTATGATATTCTTACGCACTTAACGTTTTTATTCATTGAGTCCGATAAAATATGCAAGCGTGTTCTTATTCCCGAAACGGAAAAGACCATAAGAGATTGGTCAAAACTCGAGAAGACGGTGAGTAAAGATAAAATCACCCAAGAAGAGCGTGAAATAGCACTGATACATACTGCAAATATTTTGGGAAGGTCTTTTGAAGAAATCGTCGAGGTATATGGGAAATTTGCGACCAAGGACAATCCGGAACGTTTTCTTAAGATTGTTTATTGGCTCGGTAAATTGGCGTTAGAAGAAGAAGTTACAGGAGAAAAACGAGCGGTAACTTTTAGTTCGTTGTTACGGGAAAGGCTGGGTCATCATATTCATGGAGAGCGTTGGGCCAATAACATTAAAGAGGCCCTAAAAAAACATGGGTTATTGGGCAGACCGATTCATATAATTTCTGCCAATATGCATAGCGTAATGAATTCATTGTTCGCGAGAAAGGCGCTAGAGGCAGAATTTCCCAACTCCGACTCCTTAGAAATTTATGAAGCTTTAAGTAGTTCTGGCAACACCTCTTTAAGACAAAAAGTTCAAGATGTAGCCGAAAAAAACGGTATGATATCCCTAAAAGACACTTCAGGGACAAATATAGATGTGCAGATTTTTGACCTGGCCAAGTTAACGGAAGATGCATGTTGTTATGATTCTCCTGAGGCCACTGATGCTAAAAAACCTGTTATATTTGTAATGGACTATGCATTTGGTGAGCAAGCTTATGAAACTATTGATGAGTTTTTGAAACCCTTTGGAAACAAAAAGAAGAAGGCTATTTTTTTAAATGTAGATTCCATATCCATCATGGGTAAAGCAGGAATTTTAGAAGGAGGCAAAGGGGATTTAATGATTCCTTCTGCTCATATTTTTGAGGGTACTGCAGATAATTACCCGTTTAAGAACGAGCTTTGCGCAAAGGATTTTGAGGGGTATGATCTAAAGGTTTTTGAGGGTACTATGGTTACAGTATTGGGCACCTCGTTGCAGAACAAGGATATTTTGAAGTTTTTTCATAAGTCAACCTGGAACGTCATTGGACTGGAAATGGAGGGAGTTCACTATCAAAAAGCGATACAGTCGGCATCAAAGATTCGGAAAAGCATTAAAAGCGATGTTAAGGTTAGATATGCTTATTATGCATCGGATAATCCTTTAGAGACCGGAAGCACCTTGGCATCCGGGGGATTAGGAACTACAGGTGTAAAACCGACATACTTGATAACGGATAGAATATTAAAACAGATTTTTAATTCATAGGAAATGGAAGAAAAAAATTCATCAAATCCCTCCAAAAATTCTGATGAGATAGATTTAGGACAATTGTTCCAAATGATAGGGAACGGGTTTAATAAATTGTTCAAAGCGTTTCTTAGGCTTTTTGTGTACTTGAAAAAGAATGCACTTGTCCTTACAGGGCTAGTTGTGGTGGGAGCGGGAATAGGATATGGATTAAACCAAATTGTCTCAAAGAAACTTAAAACCGAGGTCATCGTAAAGCCTCAGACGGACAGTAAAAATTATTTATACGATGTCATCGATGAAATACAAGCCAATATAAAATCCAAAAACACTGCGTTTTTTGAGTCCATAGATATACAAAATATAGACTATAGTGGTTTAGAAGTAACTATCTCTAAGGTAGTCGGAGATTCTAAAAGTGAAAGTGACAAGCAGTATTTAGAACTCCTACAAAGTTTTGACGATACCGAAGCAATTGCAGACATTGTCAGAGCAGAACTTCAAAATAAGAGTTCTTATAATCATAGAATTACATTTTTTTACAAAGATGCTGGATTAGGTGAGGATTTTGCCAAAAAGGTAATGCGGTATATAAATAATAATACTTATTTCAAGGGTCTTCTTGTTATTTATAGAGCTAACGCCAGTTCGAGGATAGAACAGAATATGCGACTATTGAATCAGGTTGACGAAATCATTGCCAATTACTCTAATAAAATAAAACGAACTGATGATTCTCTAGGTAATGATAGAATTATCTTGGATAACCAAGAGACCGTTGATATTACGGGTTTATTCGACCTAAAGAATAGTTTAATCGAGGATATTGAGGCCAAGAAAATAGAGCTTGAGCAACGTACGGAAGCAGTTAAGATAATCAACTTCGGGAAAACACAACAAATTACGAAATCTTTTCTTGGAAAGAATATTGTTTTAGTGCCTCTATTGTTGGTAGGTCTTTACTTTTTGTTCTCGGTAGTAAAATATCTGGACAGAAAATCAAAGGAAATGCTAACGGTTAATTAAATTAAAATACATAATGAAAATACTAATTACGGGCGGTGCAGGTTTTATAGGCTCTCATGTTGTCAGAAAATTTGTGAAAACATATCCAAGTTACACTATATATAATTTAGATGCCTTGACCTATGCTGGTAATCTGGAGAATTTAAAGGATATTGATGCTCTCCCAAACTACGAATTTATTAAAGGGGACATCGCAAATGAGGAATTTATAACCAGACTCTTTAAAGATTATGTATTCGACGGCGTTGTGCATTTGGCCGCTGAATCTCATGTAGACAGGTCCATTAGCGACCCAATGGCCTTTGTTAAAACTAATGTTATAGGGACTGTTAATTTACTAAATGGCTTTAAGAATATTTGGCAAGGGAATTTTAACGATAAAAGATTCTACCATGTTAGCACTGATGAGGTATATGGTAGTCTTGGAGCCGATGGTTTATTTACCGAAACTACTCCTTATGACCCCAATTCCCCATACTCGGCCTCAAAAGCAAGTTCAGACCACTTTGTACGGGCCTATGGAGAGACTTATGGCATGCCATACGTAATTACCAACTGTTCAAATAATTATGGGCCGTATCATTTTCCAGAAAAACTAATTCCTTTATTTATTAATAATATTATTGAAAAAAAGCCGCTTCCGGTTTATGGAGATGGTAAATATACAAGAGATTGGTTATTTGTTGAAGACCATGCTAATGCAATAGATTTAGTTTTTCATAAAGGAAGCAATCATGAAACTTATAACATTGGTGGCTTTAACGAATGGCAAAACATAGATTTGGTAAAATTACTCTGCGATATAATGGATCAAAAATTATCTAGACCTGTTGGCAGTTCTCAAGCATTAATTTCTTATGTAAAGGATAGGCCAGGCCATGACCTTAGATACGCCATTGATGCTTCCAAAATAAACAAAGAATTAGGTTGGAAGCCCTCTGTAACCTTCGAAGAGGGTTTAGATAAGACCGTAGATTGGTATCTTTCTAATGAAGAATGGCTAAACAATGTCACTTCCGGAGATTACCAAGAATACTATAAGAACATGTATAAATAAAATTAAGAATGAAGGGAATAATACTCGCAGGGGGTTCCGGAACAAGATTGCATCCACTTACGCTTTCAGTCAGCAAACAGTTAATGCCGATATATGATAAGCCAATGATATATTACCCGTTATCAACCTTAATATATTCAGGAATAAGGGAAATTCTAATTATATCAACGCCAAAAGACCTTCCCCTTTTTGAAGATTTGTTAGGAGATGGTAAAAAATATGGATGTTCTTTCTCCTATGCGGCCCAAGATGCTCCGAACGGTCTTGCCGAAGCATTTATAATTGGAGAAGAATTTATAGGTGAGGATAAGGTTGCACTGATTTTGGGAGATAACATATTCTATGGCTCCGGATTGGCCAGTTTACTCCAATCCAACAACAATCCAGAAGGGGGCATTATATACGCTTATAGGGTCCATGATCCGGAAAGATATGGAGTTGTCGAGTTTAATGAACAAGGAAAAGCAATAAGCATAGAAGAAAAACCACTAGAACCAAAATCCAATTTTGCGGTTCCAGGGATTTATTTTTATGACAATGATGTGGTTGAAATAGCTAAAAATATACCTCCTAGTTCTAGGGGCGAGTTAGAAATTACAGATGTGAACAAGGTATATTTAGAAAAAGGAAAGTTAAGTGTTAGTATTTTGGATAGAGGCACAGCTTGGTTAGATACGGGAACTTTTCAATCCTTAATGCAAGCTTCTCAATTCGTTGAGGTCATTGAGGAGCGCCAAGGACTCAAAATTGGCGCTATTGAAGCGGCTGCCTATGAAATGGGTTATATTGATAAAAATCAATTCAAAGAATTAGCAAAACCTTTAATGAAAAGTGGATATGGGAAGAACTTATTAGGAATTTTAAACAACAAAACATGACTTTTACTGAAACTAAGCTAAAAGGTTGCTTTGTTTTGGAGCCTAATATTTTCGAAGATGACAGAGGCTATTTTTTCGAGTCTTTTAATAAGACAAGGTTCAATAAAGGAATAGGAACTACTATTGATTTTGTTCAAGACAATCAATCTTTCTCCGCTCAAGGTGTAATCAGAGCTATTCATTATCAAACAGGAGTACATGCCCAAGCAAAATTGGTGCGTGTATTAAGCGGTGCAGTGCTCGATGTAGCCGTAGATTTGAGAAAAGATTCACCAACTTTTGGAGAATATGTGGCTATTGAATTAAATAGCGAAAATAAAAAACAGCTTTTTATACCGAAAGGTTTTGGTCATGGCTTTGCCGTCTTATCAGAGACAGCAGAGTTTTATTATAAATGTGATAATTATTACAACAAGGAGGCGGAAGCAGGTATCTTATATAATGATAAGGAACTAGGTATAGATTGGAAAATCTCAGACAACGAGATTGTTCTGTCCAATAAAGACTTAGAACTTCCATTATTTAAAAATGCAAAACTTTGAAGAATATTTTAGTAACAGGTGCTAAAGGACAGCTAGGAAGTTCCATACAAGAATTAGTCAAAGGTTTAGGGCTTTACCAGTTTGTTTTTACAGATTCCGAGACATTGGATATTACAAATGAAAAGGATATTTCAAACTTTTTTAAAGAGACCAATTTTGATTACTGCATTAATTGTGCAGCCTATACTGCTGTTGACAGAGCAGAAATAGAAACAGAATTATGTTACAAAAGTAATGCAGAGGCAGTTCAAATATTGGCCAAAACCTGTGCTAAGCATAGTTGCATCCTAATACATATTTCAACAGACTTTATATTCGATGGAAAAAAAAACGAGCCCTATATAGAAACTGACCAACCAAACCCCTTGAATGTTTATGGATTGTCCAAATTGAAAGGTGAAAATTACGTTAAAGAATATTTAGATTCGTATTTCATAGTGCGTACCTCTTGGGTATATTCTGAATACGGAAACAACTTTGTAAAAACCATATTGAAATTAGGAGAGCAAATGGAACGGCTTAATGTTATTTCCGATCAATACGGATCCCCAACATACGCAAAGGATTTAGCCGAATTCATTATAGCACTCGTGCATAAAGATTCCAAGGATTTTGGTATTTACCATTTTAGCAACCGAGGAAATATAAGTTGGTATGATTTTGCAAAGGCAATTATAGAGCTTTCAAATATCAATACGACTATTTTGCCCATCGCTTCCAAGGATTATAAAGCAAAAGCATTGAGACCTAAAAATTCTGTAATAAACACAGACAAGGCTCAGAATTTTTTGGAAAAGCCTGTTAAAAACTGGAAACAAAGTTTAGCCAAATGCATAGAAAAACTATAATTGCGAAGGCGCATTTACTGCTATTCTTGAGTTATCTCCTTTTAGGGTGTTATGATAAGGGCTTAACTAATCAAGAAATATCTATAAAATTGACATTCAAAATGTTAGAGGATGATAGGATTAAATTCTATTACATACCTGAACATAAGAACACTTATGATGAAGATAATGTAATTGAAACCAAAATCACGGGATCTTCAAAAATACAAGGTATAAATATAGAGCTTAATCAAATTCCCAAAAAATTCAGGATTGATTTAGGAGAGAGTAAACATGAAACAACTATTTCTATTGCATCTATTATTATCGGTACTATGAATGATAGAATTGAGATTAATGAAAAAACGATTCACCGTTTTTTTTCGCCTAATATTTATGCAATAAAATCAGAGAACGGCTACAAAAGAATAAGTATAGACAATAGATACGACCCCTTCATAGAATCTACGGCACTATTGCATCAAAAAATCAAATTGGAATTCTTTTAATATAATAAAGCTATTTGTTGCTTATGGATGTTGAAATAAAAAAATTACCTTGGGATAGTCTTTTCTTTGGTTATTCGATTGGAAAAGTTTTTTTGGATGATTTTGACGAGCATCTTTTGGCTAAGGTTAAGGTTGACTCCGAACGTTTTAAATTATCATACGTTTTCTCCAATGAAAAAATAGACTATAAAGGTTTTAAACATGTAGACACTAAGATAATTTTCAAAAAGGAAAATTTTCAAATTCCGTTTGAGGTGTCAAAAAGTCTCAGTATAACATCATTTGACAAAGATGTACACGACTCTGTCGAGTTGAAAAATTTAGCTCTACAAAGCGGAAAACATTCAAGATTTTATGTAGACGAGGGCTTTAAAAATGATGAGTATGACAAGTTATATAGTGAATGGTTGTCAAAATCATTGAAAAAAAAACTTGCATTTCAGACCTTAGTTGCGCTGGAAGAAAAGAAAATTATTGGTTTTGTAACAATAGCTAAGGTTAACGATGAAACGGCGGAAATTGGATTATTAGCTGTCGATGCTATGACCAGAGGTAAAGGAGTAGGATCCCAACTGATAAACAAAGCTACTCAACTGATATTAGAACTAGGGTACAACAGTTTTTTAGTTGCAACACAGGAAATTAACATTCCAGCAGTTAAATTGTATAAAAAAGCAGGATTTAAAGAATTAAGTTTACAATATATATATCATATTTGGAATGATGATACCCTTTAATAAACCACACTTAACAGGTAAAGAAGTTGATTATATAGCAGATGCTGTGAGTACAGGTAAAATTTCTGGAAATGGAAAGTATACCTTAAAATGCCATGAATTTTTTGAGAGTAAATTTGGATTCTCGAAATGCCTATTGACAACTTCTTGCACGGACGCATTGGAAATGGCGGCTATTTTAATAGATATTGAGCCTGGTGACGAAGTGATTATGCCTTCCTACACTTTTGTATCCACGGCAAATGCATTTGTATTAAGAGGAGCCAAAATAATCTTCGTTGATAGCCGTAAGGACCATCCCGGAATGGACGAGGACAGTATTCCCGCATTAATTACCACAAAAACAAAGGCTATTGTACCAGTTCATTATGCAGGAGTATCCTGTGATATGGACAAAATAATGAGTATAGCGGAGAAACACGGACTGTATGTAATAGAAGATGCCGCACAAGCGATAGATAGTTACTATACGGGCAGTGATGGACTTAAACGGCCTTTAGGCTCCATTGGACATCTGGCGGCGTTTTCTTTTCACGAAACTAAAAATATTATATCAGGGGAAGGAGGAATGTTGGTGATTAATAATCAAAAATTTGAGCATAGAGCGGAGATAATATGGGAAAAAGGCACGAATAGGTCTTCCTTTTTTAGGGGTGAAGTAGATAAATACGGTTGGGTTGACGTTGGATCATCTTTTTTGCCGTCAGAAATAATCTCGGCCTTTCTGTTTTCTCAATTAGAGAATTTGGTTTCTATTCAAACCAGAAGAATAGAAATTTTTAATCGCTATCGATTGGCTTTGCAAAATTGGGCTAATGAAAATAATATAAGGCTTCCAAATATACCCTCGTATGCTACCAATAATGGTCATATGTTTTATATGGTGTTCCCAAATTTTGAACAACGATCCTTAGTAATAAAAGAACTTAAGGAAAAAGAAATTTTATCCGTGTTCCACTATCTAAGTCTGCATAAAAGTGAATTTTACAAACCTTTTTATAACGGGGAAGAACTCGTTATGAGCGACACATACTCTGAATGTTTATTACGTTTACCTCTGTATTACGACCTCGGCAACGATGAAATTGACTTTATTGTAGAGGCAATTAAAATGGCAGGTCTATAATGGTTCTACATTTTGTCAAAGATGAAAAAGTTACTGATCAGATTATAGAAAATTTTGAGCGGATTAATATTGAAAATTGCTTTCTCGTTTTTAGCGATGATAACTTTAAAGAATACAACTACATAAAATCAAAGTCTAAATCGGTATCTCTTTTTAATCAAGGAGATGACGACATAATGGATATTATTCGTAATAAGAGTCCTAAGGCAATTCTACTTCACTCCTTGCATTTAGAATTCGCAAAAGCCTTACTTTCTATTACAATGGATATTAACATTGCATGGTATACTTGGGGTTTTGACGTTTACGGTCTGCCAAAAATAAAACCATCAACATACGCTCCTTTAACTAATGAATTTTTGTTGCGTGCAGATGCTAAACTTTATTTTGGAAGAATAATTTTAAAGTACCAAACGCTACGAAGATTATATTCTGTATTCAATTCAAAAGAAGAAAGCAGATATGATGTTATTTTTAAGTCAATTGAGAAGATAACTTATTTTGTTACCTATATCGAAGAAGATTATCATTGTTTCTCAGATTCTTACCCCAACAAATTAAGTTATCTATATGCACCTTTCAGTACTATATCACAGTATTTAGCTGGGAGTGGAGACACAAAAGTAAAAGAGGATGCCAAGCATATATTGGTAGGCAACTCCAATACTCCAGAATGCAACCATTTGGACGTTTTTGAAAAGCTTAGTCCCTACATGGAGAGCAATGCTTTGGTTTATGTGCCCTTAAGCTATGGAGGCAATGAAACATATAGAGATATGGTGCTAACCAATGGCCGTCGAAGGTTAGGCCCCTCTTTTTGTGCATTATTGGACTTTATGAGTAGAGAAGATTATATTCAGATGCTTGCCTCATGCTCAACAGGCATATTTTATCACTATAGGCAGCAAGCTATGGGAAATATAATTGCCATGTTATATATGGGTGCTAGAATTTATATGTCCTCTAAAAACCCAGCTTTTTCATTTTTCACTAAAAATGATATTCGGGTATTTGATTTTGATTTGGAATTTCAACACTTTAGGAATACGACGTTAGAGGGACAAATTATTGTTAAAAATAGAACAAACCTTAATACTATTTTTAACGAGAAACAGGTTTTAAAAGACTTAGAAATTTTGGCGAAAACCATATCAAAGCAATAGATGTCGCTAAAAGGACAAGTCGTATTAGGTTTAAAGTGGACAACACTGTCCACACTTGTTGTTGCAGTTGTAGCTGTAATAAAAATCAGCGTTCTAGCAAGATTTCTCGAAAAATCGGATTTTGGTTTAATGGCACTAATTTCTTTTGTTATTGGTTTTACTAATTTATTTTCTGACATGGGACTGTCTACCGCCATACTTCATAAACAAAATATTAGCAAAAAAACATACGCTAGTTTATTTTGGTTTAATCTCGTGTTTTCTGTATTACTTTATTTAGTACTGTTTATATGTAGTCCCATTATTGGAGAATTTTATGAAAATCCTGAACTAGGACATCTAATATCTATATTAGGAATAAATCTGGTGCTATCAGGAATTGGAATTCAGTTTAAAACTATTGAAATTAAGAACCTCTTGTTTAAAAACATAGGTATAGTTGAAATTATAGCTGCTCTCATTTCGTTAGTGGTGGCAATCTATCTTGCAATTAAAAATTATGGAGTATTGTCATTGGTATATTCTGCATTAGTACAATATGTAATCTCTAATCTGCTCTACTTTTGTATTGGTATTAGAAAATATGGATTGCTTTTTCATTTTAATTTCTCGGAAACTATTCCTTTCTTAAAAATAGGGTCGTACCAAGTTGGTGGGCAGGTGGCCAATTATTTTAATAGGGATTTGGACATCTTACTAATAGGAAAATTTTTCAGTCCAGAAATATTAGGAGGGTATAGTTTGGCAAAACAATTAGTCTTTAGACCCGCTCAAGTTATTAATCCTATCTTGGTAAAAGTTGCTTCCCCTACATTAGCTAAATTTCAAGATAATATTCTTGAGCTAAAAAATAATTATTTAAAACTTATACGGATAGTTTCCATGATAAATATACCGGTCTATTTGACAATAATAATCTTTGCTCCAATTGTGGTCCAAATATTTTATGGGTCTGGGTTTGATAATATTGTAAGCATTGTAAGGATTTTATCCATATATATGATATTTAGAGCCTTAGGAAACCCAATAGGGAGTTTGGTCATTGCAACGGGAAGAACAGATTTGGAATTCAAATGGAATATATTGAACTTACTCATTATGCCTGTTTTTATTTATGTAGGTTCCAGTTTTGGAATCAATGGGGTGGCTTTTGCATTAACTACGGCAATGACTTTACTCTTTGTGCCTAATTGGAAATACTTGGTTAATAAAATGACAAATGCTAGTTTGATAGAGTACGTAAGGGCCATAGGCACTTTTAATTGGAAAGACTTAAAAAGATAGGATTTAATTAGCTATGAAAAACTTTAAACAGCTATATCTAATAAGTTTCTATATTATTACTCTAATAACTTTTGTTTTTGGAGGTAGTATTCAATTCTTACTAGGTGTTTCCAACACCATCCTCACTTTTTTTTTGACAGGCTTATTATTTTTTGTCTATATGCTTTATGCAGTTTTTAGGCAAAAAGTGGTATTCAATAGGATAGCAATTACGGCAATAATTTATATTGGGGTAGTGCTCGGCACCGCTGTTTTAAGGCAAAGTCCCATAGTGTTGACCTTAACGTATCTTATATTTCCTTTGTTGCCTTTAGGGGTTTATTTGTTTAGTTATATAAATTATAAGGAAAACTATATTTCCCATAAGAAGATACTAAAAATCTTTTATCAAATAGCTTTATTTCAGCTGCCTATTATGTTGGTGCAGAAGTATTTCTTCTCTTTTTTGATACAATTTAATAATAGCGGTCAAACCATAGAATGGTTTGATTTTATGTTCGGTAGTTTTTTTATTAAGTCAGACCATTCCCTTGGGGTATTCCTATTGCTAATAATCGCTATAATTTTATTTAGGGAAAATAGTGTAAAAGGCATTATTAGATTTCCTAAATTGGCTTTGCTATATCTCGTAGCGACGTTATTTCTAACGGAGTCTAATATTTCCAAGTTGTTTGTGGTGATTCTAATATCCACATTTGTAATTATACCAATTTATAAGAAATATAAGGGGACACTTATTTTTAAGATAAGCGTTCTAGCTTTAACCGGATCAATTATTTTAGCAGGTTATAGTTTAAGAGAAAAGCAGTTTATCCAAAACAAGCTTGGAGGTACTTTGGAAAGGCAATTCTCACTGGAAAGTGCACAGAAATTCTATGAATTGGGTACGGCAAAACGTTTTCAGATTATTCTGGTCGCCGCAAAGAAAATAGAAACTAAATACTTGGGAGATGGACCCTATTCCTATTTTGATATCCGTACAGGAAAGTTTACCCAGACGAGACACTTTACGCAACTCATTTGGACGTATTATGACCTAGGCTTGTTAGGCCTTTTAATAGTTTTGTCCTATATAGTATTTCTTACACGTTATTTGAAAATAGAGCGAGGGATTCCCTATATTTTTGGTTTGGGACTCTTTTTGATATATGCGGTTTACACAACTATATTGTCCGATATTGCAATTATGTTTACTTTGGTTACCCTATTTAATCGTAAGACTATTACAAATAAGACCACAACTTAATTTATTTAAAATTTCCTAACGTATTTAATATTACGCAGACATGGTTTTTAGTTCAACGGTTTTTCTTTTTGTTTTCTTTTTAATTCTGGGTAAATTTCTTGTTGAAGAAAACTGTTCGCAATCTTTTTTTTGAAGCACTTCCCATGTAAGCTTCCCTTAAAACCATACTGTTTAAAAGTAGAATAATAATCTTAATTTTAAACAGTATTATGAGAAAGAGTAAATTTTCACCCACGCAGATTGCAAAGATCTTAGAGGAGTTCGATAATGGTAAAAGTGTCGAACAGATAAGCCGTGAGCACGGCGTCAGTTCGGCCAGTTTTTATAAGTGGCGTTCGCGTTATGCGGGCATGAATTCCAAGGAATTTAAGCGACTTAAGGAACTCGAAGAGGAGAACCGCAAGCTAAAGCAGATGTACGCCAATCTGGCGTTGGACCATCAAATGGCCAAGGAGATCATCGAAAAAAAGCTCTGAAGCCTTGCCGTAAGCGCAGTATTGCCAAAGAACTTATTCATTGCGGTATCAGCAGGGCGTGCCGTGTTCTCAATATGAGTAAGAGCGTCTATTATTATAAACCTTTGTCGAAGGACGATAGTGAGATAGAGGAGGCCTTGCGACAAAAAGCGAAGCAACACTCGGAGGAGGGTTTTTGGAAGGCCTACGACCGTTTGCGCAACGAAGGGAGGCAATGGAACCATAAGCGGGTCCACCGCGTGTATAAGGCGCTTGGACTGTCTTTAAGAAGAAAGGCGAAGAAACGCCTGCCGGCAAGGGTCAAGGAGCCCTTGGAGGTCCCCGGCGAGCTCAACCACACCTGGAGTATGGATTTCGTGACCGATGTCCTTGAGAACAAGAGACGCTTCAGGTCGTTCAACGTTATCGATGATTTCAACCGGGAGGCACTTCATGTAGAAGTGAACTTTTCATTGCCAAGCAATCGTGTGGTCTGGGTGCTGAACTACCTTATCAACAAAAGAGGGAAGCCCAAAAGGATACGAATGGACAATGGGCCGGAGTTCATAGCACGCCTGACCAATGATTGGAGCCAAATGCATGATATCGAGTTCAAATATATCCAACCGGGCAAGCCGACACAGAATGCTTTCGTGGAAAGGTTCAACGGGACCTTTCGAAGAGGCGTTCTGGACAAATACATATTCGAGCACATTGACCAGGTAAGGGAACAAACGCACATCTGGATGAAGGATTACAACCATCACCGACCGCACGATGCACTTGGTAAAATGCCGCCCGTAAAATACGCGGAACTTAATTCTTCCGGGGCTAGCCCCGGAAGAATTAAAAACGATAACTTTAATGGAGTTTTAGAAAAATAAGCAGTTCTACTTGGGGGTAGCTTACACCCACACTTAATAGACATTTACAGAAAAAAGGTTGGGGCACAGAAAAATCTCATAGATTTGTATGAGTCCCATCTTGTGATTCCATGTAGTGTTAAGCGGTACATGCTTACGATGTGGGATTTAACATATATCTAACTTAAACAATTATCAATGGACATAATGGTGATTCCTTTTCATGATTGGAGAAAAAGTGAAAAAGAAGGATTTAGGACAAGAGACGTACATTTTATAAGAGCTTTGGCGAATCATAAGTTTTCTAATAGACTATTGGTCATAAATAGGCCAATTACAAAATTGGAGCTAGTTTATAAGGGCTTTAAAAAGCAACTTAGGGGTAACATAGTTTTAAAAGCGGGTAAATGTACTTTAACTCAAGTAGACACCAACATTTTTGTGGCAGACTATTATTCTCAGGATGTCATAGGTCAGGCTGCTCATAGATTTAAATGGTTTATTAACGCTTATAATGAAGATGGCTACAAAGATTTTATTTATAATGCTTGTAGCTACCTACAATTTGATAATGCCAAGTTACTTACACAAAATATTTTTGCTTATAAATTAGCACTGTCCCTATCTGCGACCAATAAAGTTTTCGATGCGTGGGACAACTTCTTGAAATTTCCTGGTTACTCACATTTAAAGAAGGACCTGCAATTAGGCTACGCAGAAATGTCAAGAGAAATAGCTAGTTGGACCACAAATTCTAACGAGAATATCAATTTTTATAAGCAAAATTTTAAGGTCAAGAATATAGATTTATTAAAGAATGGAGTTAAAACTGATTTTGCAGAAGGTCAATTCATTTTGCCACAGGACTTGCTATCTATTAAAAAACCATGGATAGGTTTTGGAGGCAAAATTTCCTATTTGATGGATTCCGAATTAATCAACTATATATCTGCAGACAATCCAGATTCTTCATTTATTTTCGTTGGCCAAATTTTGGATAAAAGAGTCTATCAAAAAATAATAAAACGCAAGAATGTCTTCTTTTTGGGTGATAAAAAATATGACATGTATGCGAACTATGTAAAAAGTTTCGATATCTGTATCGTGCCCTATAATGTAAAAAATAAACAACATGGTGGAGATTCCATGAAAGCATATGAATATCTTTTAGCCAAAAAAAAAGTCGTGGGTACCAATGGCAACGGTTTGGAAGATTTAAAGGACTATATTTATGTAGAGGACACTCCAGAAAATTTTTCAGCGCAATTAAAAACGTTAGATAATCAAAAGATAGAATTGCCAATAGAACAACATTCGTGGCTTTCAAAAGCGCAAACTTTACTATGTATTTTGGACAAATAAAACATACTATTTATAACAGCCTTAAAAAATACAATAAAAGCGAGCTAGTATTGGCAGCCATGATTTTTGGAATACCTTTCACTATAAATTTTGGTAATGCTTTATTAATTGTAGGAGTTATATTTTCGCTGTACGGGTTTAGGTCTAAATTCGGAGCGTGTCGAAATTCCAGAATCCCTTATTTTTTAATTTTTCCAACTTTACTTTTCCTAATGATCTTGTTAAGTGCAATGTTTAGTAAAGATGTACATGCGGGCTTAGTCCAAGTTGAAAAGAATATCTTGTTTATAATCATACCACTAGCTTTGTATTTGTTAAGTTATAATAGAAAGACAGACTATTCCTTATTGTTTAAGGTTTTTGTTATTGCCAATTTTACAATCACGCTAATATTGATTTTGGCAGGTGTTTTTAGAATCATAGACGGGGAAACGTATGAGGTGCTATTTTTTCATGAACTTGGTTCCATTCTAGACTTGCATCCAGTTTATATTGCTTTAAGCATAAGTATTTCCATGTTTTACATCACACAGTATCACATAGATGATACCATAATACAAAAAAAGAGAGGGCTGTTTGTAATTGCTTTGTTGAGTTACTTCTATATGGTATTGTTCTTGTGTGCTTCAAAATCTGTAATTATAATTTTCACACTTATATATGTGTTTCAGCTTTTCTCCGTCATTCGAAAGCAGAAAATAAAATTGTTTGCTCTTTTGGCGATAACTGCTTTAATGGTAAATTTTTTTAGTTTTTCAATGGTGTCAGATAGATTTATAGAAGGTCTTCATTTCAATATCTTAAAATTTGAACCAACTGAAAAAATTGAAAATGCAAAGGTTTTTACAAATAAGGAAAAGGAAGAAATTAGTGATTTAGAGCTAAGATATATTATGTTTAAAATTGGATTGTTTCACACTATAAAGGAAAATAAGTGGATATGGGGATACGGTATAGGAGATGTACAAGATCATATAGATTTTTATTATATGATATACGGTCTCGCACCTGGCTGGTTTGAAGGTTACAATCTGCACAATCAGTATGTCCAATATTTTGTTAGTTATGGCTTAATGGGGACTATCTTCTTTTTGGTTTATTTAGTATATAGTGTTATTCTTGCATTAAGAACCAATAATAAGCTAGCCCTATTGTTCTTATTTCTAGTTGTATTTATTTTTCTATTTGAATCTCTACTTTCAAGAAATAAGGGTATTGTAATTTTTCTTTTTTTCAACACACTTTTTATAATTCAGTCATTAAATGAAAATAGGGATATTGGGAACCAGAGGAATTCCAAATAATCATGGAGGTTTTGAACAATTTGCGGAGTATTTGTCTAGATATTTGGCAAAGATTGGGCATGAGGTATACGTTTATAATTCTCATTCACATCCTTATCAGGAAAAGATTTGGGAAGGAGTACATATTGTTCATGAACTTGACCCAGAAGATAAAATTGGAACCGCGGGGCAGTTTATTTATGATTTCAATTGTATTCTGGATAGTAGAAAAAGAGATTTTGACGTATTGCTACAACTAGGCTATACCAGTAGTTCAATATGGGCTTGGCTTTTGCCGAAGGAACCTGTGATTATAACAAATATGGACGGCTTAGAGTGGAAAAGAACGAAATATTCCAAATTGGTTAGACTATTTTTAAAAATAGCGGAAAAATTAGCTGTTAGAACCAGTGATTACCTGGTGGCTGACTCTATTGGCATAAAGAAGTACTTAAAAGAAAAGTATAATAGACAAGCAGAGTATATAGCTTATGGTGCAGAAGTTTTTGATGCGCCAAATAGTGAAATTCTGGAAGAATATAATGTCCAAGCGGGTACATATAATATGTTAATCGCCAGATTAGAGCCAGAGAATAATATAGAAATTATTTTAGATGGTGTTGCCAAATGTCAATTAAGACATAAGTTCCTTGTAGTCGGAAAGCATGAAACTAAATTTGGGGAATATCTCAAGGAAAAATTCAAGGATTGGAATCATATTGAATTTTTAGGAGGAATTTATAACTTAGACCATTTGAATAATTTAAGATATTATTCAAATCTATATTTTCACGGTCATTCGGTTGGAGGCACAAACCCTTCACTTCTAGAAGCAATGGCTTCCAGTTGTCTAATTGTTGCAAATGATAACTTATTCAATAAGGGCATACTTGGAGAAGATGCGCTATATTTTAATGATTCAAATGATGTATTAACCAGTCTAAGTAAAGAAAAAAAGACTATAATTATTTAATTGAAAATAATATTATTAAAATAAACAAGGAATTAAATTGGAAGTATATAAACGGTAAGTATGAAGAGTATTTGAGTAATTGTGTTAACCTTAAATAGCAGGTAAATTTTATCGAAGCTAGATATTCCAAACAATGATTTTCAAACAAGGTAGGTATTCCGGTTTTATCACTCCCTTATCCTATATATTGGATCTGCTGGTAATAAATCTATTTACACTTTTTCTACCCATTAATTTTCAGAATCCCGTACTCTTCCATAGCTATATTTCTATTGCATGGATCATACTGTCTTTCAAGAATGAATTTTACGAGGTTTACAGATATTCTAAGGTAGTTGCCATTCTTAGAAAATTGTTTACACAGTTCGTATTTTTCTTCTTGATTCTATACGCCTATATTGGCTTTTTTAAACAGCCTTTAATGAGTAGGCTGGCGTTAGGCAAGTATTTTCTTTTAGTATTTTTGCTCATTGCCGCGCTCAAATTCCTGAATTATATACTTCTTATGCAATACAGAAGTTTATGGAAAGGAAATACTAGAAACGTTGTCGTTATAGGAAAAAGTAAAAAGGCTAACCAGCTTATTGAGGTTTTTGAAGAGCGAAAGGAGTATGGATACATGTTCAAGAGACAATTTTCTCCTCGGGACCAAAACTTTGATTTGATAGCATGTTTCCGATATATAGTGAACAATAATATCGATGAAATATACTGTTCGGTTTCAGAACTTAAGAACGATGAATTATCCGCATTCATCAACTTTGCGGATAATAATTTAAAAACCTTGAAATTCCTGCCAGATAACAAAAACATCTTTTCGAAGAAACTAAAGTTTGAATACTACGATTATCTTCCAATACTCTCCTTAAGGGATATCCCCCTCCATAACTCATTAAACGCATTACTTAAGAGAGGTTTTGATATTCTGTTTTCTTTAGCAGTAATCTTTGGCCTGCTCATATGGTTAGGGCCAATTTTGGCATTGCTGATTAGGTTAGAATCAAAAGGCCCTGTATTTTTTATTCAAAAGCGAACGGGATTCGATAATCGAGAGTTTCAATGTTTCAAATTCCGTTCTATGGGTATGAACGATGCTGCGGATGCTAAACAGGCAGGAAAGAATGACATGCGTGTAACTAAAATTGGTAAATTTATCCGAAAGACAAGTATTGATGAACTCCCCCAGTTTTACAACGTTTTATTTGGCAATATGTCCGTTGTTGGACCCAGGCCTCATATGCTAAAACATACCGATGAGTATGCAAATAGGGTCGATAAGTATATGTTACGACATTTTGTAAAACCCGGAATCACCGGTTTGGCGCAGGTAAGAGGGTATAGGGGAGAAATCGAAAAAGAAAGTGATATACAAAATAGGATTAAGTTCGATATATTTTACGTGGAGAACTGGTCTTTTTTTATGGATTTAAAGATCATTGTGCAAACAGTTATAAATGCAATTTCTGGCGAGGAAAAGGCGTATTAAAGAAGTATGAAGAAAGTTTTAATTACTGGCGCGGCGGGATTCCTAGGTTCTCATTTGTGCGATCGTTTTATAAAAGAAGGTTTTCATGTCATAGGCATGGACAATCTAATTACAGGAGATTTAAAAAACATTGCACACCTTTTTCCATTGGAACAATTTGAGTTTCATCATCATGACGTGTCTACTTTCGTGCACCTAGAAGGGAAATTGGATTATATCTTACATTTTGCTTCTCCCGCTAGCCCTATAGATTATCTAAAGATTCCAATAGAGACCCTAAAAGTCGGTTCTTTGGGAACATTAAACCTATTAGGCCTGGCTAAGCAGAAAAATGCGCGCATATTGGTGGCTTCTACTTCTGAGGTATATGGCGACCCTTTGGTACATCCACAAAACGAGGAATATTACGGTAACGTTAGTCCCGTTGGGCCAAGAGGCGTTTATGATGAGGCAAAACGCTTTATGGAATCCATTACAATGGCTTATCACCGTTATCACGGCTTGGAAACAAGAATAGTACGCATTTTTAACACCTACGGGACCAGAATGCGCTTAAACGACGGAAGGGTGGTACCTGCATTTATGGGGCAGGCATTACGTGGTGAAGATTTGACCGTTTTCGGTGACGGTTCTCAAACCAGGTCTTTTTGTTATATAGATGATCAAGTAGAAGGAATATACCGTTTATTATTTAGTGATTATGCGGAACCGGTAAATATTGGAAATCCGCATGAAACAACCATTAAGGAATTTGCTGAAGAGATAATTGCACTTACTGGGACCGATCAAAAGATTATTTATAAACCCTTACCTAAAGATGATCCCTTGCAAAGGCAACCGGATATCACCAGGGCAAAAGAGATACTCGGATGGGAACCTAAAGTGAGTCGCTCAGAGGGATTAAAAATCGTATATGATTATTTCAAATCGTTGTCTCCTGAGGAGCTGCAACGGAAAGAGCATAGGGATTTCACCTCTTAAGCACCTGAATTTTAGTTCTAACAACCATTTATAGTAATTAGAGAAACATGAAGATTTTAATATTAGGTTCCGGAGGCAGGGAGCACGCATTGGCTTGGAAACTTTCGCAAAGTAACATATTACAACAGTTATTTGTTGCCCCTGGTAACGCGGGAACTTCAAAGCTCGGAAAAAACATACCAATTGGTGTAAACGATTTTGAAGCTATTAAGGAATTTGTTCTTTCCAATGGTGTAAACATGGTGATTGTAGGTCCAGAGGATCCTTTGGTCAATGGCGTCCATGATTTCTTTTTGATGAATGAAGAGTTAAAGAAAATACCGGTGATAGGACCGCAGAAGCACGCAGCTACTTTAGAGGGGAGTAAAGAATTTGCCAAGGAATTTATGATGCGCCACAATATCCCTACGGCGCAGTACAAAAGTTTTACGGCTACTACGATTGATGAAGCTTATTCCTTTATGGAGACCCTTCATCCTCCTTACGTGTTAAAAGCGGATGGACTTGCTGCCGGAAAAGGTGTAGTTATTTTGAATAACATAGAGGACGCCAAGATAGAGCTACAGTCTATGCTATTGGACCAGAAATTTGGCGTCGCCAGCAAAACCGTTGTTATAGAGGAGTTTCTCGACGGTATTGAACTCAGCGTCTTTGTTCTTACAGATGGTGAAAACTATAAGCTGCTACCCACGGCAAAAGACTATAAGCGTATTGGTGAAGGTGACACCGGCCTTAATACAGGCGGTATGGGAGCCATATCACCAGTCCCTTTTGCAGATAACGTGTTAATGACACAGATAGAGGAGCAAATTGTCAAACCTACAGTAGAAGGACTTAAAATTGATGGTCTTCCCTATAAAGGATTTATTTTTATTGGTCTTATCAAGGTTGGTGAAAAAGCCAAGGTAATCGAATATAACGTGAGATTGGGAGATCCAGAGACAGAGGTCGTGATTCCACGGATCAAAAATGATTTGGTTTCCGTATTTCAGGCAGTGGCCAATCAAAGTTTAAATGAGTTAGACCTTCAAATAGATGAACGGACTGCTACCACGGTTATGACCGTCTCTGGCGGCTATCCAGGAAACTATGAAAAAGAAAAAGAAATATCCGGCATCGACGCTATAGAAGATTCATTAGTCTTTCATGCAGGAACAAAACTGATTGGTGAAAAGGTAGTAACGAATGGAGGCCGTGTAATAGCTATAACTTCTTATGGGGACAATTTTAAAGAAGCGCTGAAAACGTCATACAAAAATGTTTCTAAACTATCGTTCGAAGGAATGAATTTTAGAGAAGATATTGGATTTGACCTCTAGTTGTAAATAATCTCAGGAAAAACCCACGAGTAATAGAAAGAAACCCAACGTTTATTTATAAGTAAGCATCGGAGTTAAAGTAATCTCGATTACAGAGTAAACTCAAAAGATGTTTAGATTCTTGGCTATTTTACAAGTAAGAGTGAGAAGTAATGGATTTATCTTCTTCGCCATTATCGTTGTACTTTTTTAATTCTATCATCCAATAAACAAAGGCTACCGAACCTATAATCATAAACAGCCAATTGACGGTATTGGCAACAGTCCAGCTTTCGACAAATCTTAAAAAGTCAAAGGGAGCAAAAAGTACATTAACGAATAAATCCTCAATACCTTCAAAAAATGATTTCATCTTATCCTATATTTACAATGCAAAAATATAAAAATCATACATGATTTCAAGCATTTTTGGAAAAACAAAACCTATCAATTTTATAATCCTCTTAGGTTTTATATTTCTTGTTTACTGGTGTGTGCAATTTTATCTTCTAGAAAATGAATTTTCGAGAGATACAATTCTATTAAAATCAGTGGTCTTGAGCATACTGCTTTTTAGTGTATTCGTCATAGATTTTATAGTGAAACGCAATAAAATTACGGGTCCCAATACGTTTTCAATACTGTTTTATGCGTTACTGTTGATTGTCTTTCCTGAGACCCTTGGCGATAACAATGTTATTTTATGTGCTTTTTTTTTACTATTGGCCACTCGGCGCTTGTTGAGCATAAAATCCTTGAAGGATATTAAGTCTAAAATATTCGACGCAACCTTATGGATACTAATATCCAGTCTTTTTTACGATTGGGCAATTATTTACCTCATACTTGTCTTTGCAGCAATCTATATTTATGACCCTAAGAATATCCGGAATTGGATGGTGGTTATGGCGGCTACATTTTGTTATTTCATCATCTTATTGGGCGTTTTAATTCTAATCGACAAAACCTCTTTTCTCAATTCGCATTATAGTTTTACAATCGCCTATGACAGATTCTATTGGCCAAATTGGGGGTCTAGCATAAGGTTATTACTCTATATTATACTAAACGGCATTTTAGCGTTGTGGGCTTTTTTAAAATTGGGAAAAGCAGGAGCGGGAAAGATTACGGTCATAAGAATTATTGCGCTATCATTTATTCTAGGGCTTATAGTGAATATTCTGGTAGTATCGGATAGCTCCTATGCGCTCATGATTACCTTTTTCCCTTCAGTAATTTTTATAACGAACTATATAGAGACCATCAAGAAATCAAACATTCTGGAAGCAGTGCTAATGATCAGTATTTTTCTTCCTTTGGTGCTTTTCATATCTAGGCTTGCCCTAAAATAATTAAAGTATCTTTGTAAAAAAGAGCGCTTATGTTCAGTGATTTCGCCTTTAAAATATTCGAGGAAAGTATTGAAAAATATCATATCAAGGATGATGTATACCAACCATTTATTAATCCTTATGACAAAGGAAGTATCTCACATTTATTGTATAGGAAAAATTGGATAGATACGGTTCAATGGCATTATGAGGATATCATACGCGACCCTGAAATAGACCCGGCTGCGGCACTTACGCTAAAGCGGAAAATTGATGCCAGCAATCAAGACAGAACAGACTTAGTGGAATACATCGATAGTTATTTCTTAGAAAAATACCGTACGGTAGAAATAAAGAAAACGGCTAGCATTAATACCGAAAGTCCCGCTTGGGCAATAGATCGTTTATCCATTTTGTCCCTTAAAATATATCACATGAGAGAAGAGGCAAACAGAACGGATGCCTCAAAGGATCATTTAGAGAAATGTGAATCTAAACTCAAGGTATTACTAGAGCAGAAGCAGGACCTATCTTCTGCAATAGACCAGTTGCTTTTTGATATCGAATCCGGTGATAAATACATGAAAGTGTATAAACAAATGAAGATGTATAATGATGAGGAACTAAACCCCATCTTACGTGGCCAAAAGTAAACCATCACATTTATTGGTCATCAGACTTTCTGCCATGGGAGATATTGCCATGACCGTGCCCGTTCTATTGGCGCTTACACAACAATATCCGAGTCTTAAGATTACGGTCCTTACTAGAGCTTTTTTTGCACCTATATTTTCTAGTATCTCCAATGTAACCGTTTATTCCGTAGATGTAAAAGGTAAACATAAAGGGTTCTTTGGACTATGGAAGCTTGCTAAAGAATTAAGAACACTTGATATCGACGCGACGGCGGATTTGCATCATGTACTACGAAGCACTATTTTAAAACAATTCCTTAGGTTCAGCGGTATTCCTGTTAAGCAATTGAACAAGGGTAGGTCGGCTAAGAAAGCACTGACCAGAGCTGAAAATAAGACTTTTACGCCCTTAAAGACAACTCATCAACGTTATGCGGAAGTATTTAAAGTTTTAGGCTTTCCCATACAACTTGAAGCTGAACACGTTTTAGAGCCTGTGTTGCTCAGTAAAGAGACGAGGACTACTCTTGGTCTTAGTAAAAAGAAACTTATTGGGATCGCCCCATTTGCGGCCTTTAAAGGGAAAACCTACCCCTTAGAACTTATGGAAAAGGTAATCTATGGATTACAAGACCTTAAGGATTACGAAATGGTATTGTTTGGAGGAGGGGAAAAAGAAAAAGCACAGCTTGAAATATGGGAAAATAAATTTGAGCATTGTATCAGTGCGGTGGGTAAAATTGCCTTTTCGGAGGAACTGATATTGATATCCAACCTTAGTGTAATGTTGTCCATGGACAGTGGTAATGGTCACTTAGCGGCGATGTATAAAGTTCCTACCGTAACACTTTGGGGAGTTACCCATCCTTATGCCGGTTTCTATCCTTTTAATCAAATGGGAAATACTTTAGTATCGGATAGAACTAAATATCCTGAAACACCTACCTCAGTTTACGGAAATAAATTTCCTCCGGGATATGAAAAAGCGATGGAGACCATTGCTCCGGAAAAAATACTTAAAAAGATTCTTGAAATCTTGAACAGAACATCTTAACATGCTATACACTAACAGGCTTCGCTTCTATAGACCTGAAATACTGTCTCAACTGACTCATAAAGCGATATTTTTTTGCACTCGGTGCAACTCCAACCATTAACGTTCTTATCCCAAAGTAAGCACTCATAAGATAGGTGGCCACCGCTTCGCAGTCCACATGTCTGTCTATATATCCATTAAATTTTCCTTTTTGTAGGGTTGAGACCAAGTTCACTTCCCAGATGGAGACAATTTCACTTAAGTGTTTCATGATGGTTTCATTCTTACCCTGAAACTCTGTTAAAAAGTTGCTTAGCATACAGCCAAAATCCGTTTCGTTATGTACTGCTGTTTCTAGTGCTTCCTCAAAACAGTTGGTAATTAAATCCAAGGGATTATCGTACCCTTCAATAGGTTCTATCAAAGTGCTATACACTTTTCTTGCCATTAAGTTTTGTACGATTTGAACGAAGAAGTCCTCTTTGGAATCAAAATGATAGTAAAAAGCACCTTTAGAAAGAGAGAGCTCTTTAAGAATATCGTCAACGCTGGTATTGTAATATCCTTTCTTGTAAAATAATTCAAGCCCTGTAGCCTGCATACGTTGCATGGTCGCCATGCGTTTTAAAGATTTGTTCATGATTTCAAGATTTGGGTTAATCCGACCATAGGGTCTGTACAAAGAACTCGCACATTGCATTTCTAGGGATGATATTTGGACATACGTACGGAAATTATCGGTCAAAGTTCATAATATCGACGTACTACCTAGTTTTCTGAAATATAAACCGACCGCCCGGTCGGTTTAAGTGCTTTCTTTTTAGGATGAAAATCAGCAAGCCAAGCAAAATAAGAGCCACTCATGTTACTTTTAAGTGTTTTTGTGGACAAACAATAGTACTACAGCATATCCAATAGAACATGCGAGGGTAATAATTTAAAAAATGAAGGATATAAGGACCAACTTAAGAATCATGTTCTTAGTAGTTATGTGCTATCTACTGAACAAATATATGTTACGCCCCTTCGTCTTAGATAATGGCCTTGATGGATTTACAAATGTATTTGTCCTATCATTTCCAAATCTTTGTGAGGCCATTTTAGGCACCTTATTGCTAACGAACATAGCTCTTGTTGTAAATACAAAATGGTTTAAGGAGTATAGAATAAAAACGTTTTTTATATATCCTACTGTGGTTTTATTAGCAGCAATCTATGTAATCACTCAAGAACTTAAAATACATAACTTGGGAGGAAGGAACGTTTATGACCTTAATGATGTACTGTTTTCAATTATAGGACTACTTCTTGCCCTCGTATATTTACTCATAAAAAGGCCCCAATATTCGGACAGCGATAACTTTGCTGGTTAAATGAAATTTGACTCTTAATTATAATCAGGAAACCTTCACATTATTTTATTGACAAACTATTTGCTGGCTGCCAATCTTTTACATTTACTAGATTATTTTTTATTCGTTCAGGAAAATAGTATTGGAAGAATTTATTAATCAGATAATTCTTTGCAGTATTGGTAGCTTACCATTAGAAAAGAGTGGAATAAATTTAAACCAATTGTCCATTTTTTTAAATCTAACGGTTAAATAGATTGTATCGAGGCACTTAATAACTAACGCTGTTAGGAGGCATAGTCGCGGTAATAAATAGTAGGAGTTTCAATTGTCGTAAGAAAAAACAATTAATTAGTCCTATGGTTGAAGCTGCTACTGGTGGGGTCTAAACAATGGAACCAACCGTTGTCTAACCCGATTAATTTGTGCGAGTGCATAGAATTATTTTAACTTACTGACAATTAGTGATCGATTTCCATGGAAAAACTAAATGAAAAACTACCTTTTTTAAGCAAGGAAATTATAGATGAGTTTAAACAATATGCTACGGTAAAAGACTTTTCTAAAGGAACTCAAATTCTAAGAGAGGAACAGTATGTAAAAGTGTTGCCCATTGTATTGAAAGGCGTTGTAAAAGTGTTCTCAAACTTTGGTGAAAAAGAATTGCTACTTTATTATATAGAAGCCAGCCAGAGTTGCGTAATGACTTTTTCCGCAGCAATGAGTAATAGCCCAAGTAGAATTTTTGCAACAACGGAAGAAAACGCAAAGATTCTTTTATTACCAACCAAGAACATTTCTGGCTGGTTAAAGAGGTTTCCGGAGTTCAATCAATTATTTTATAATCAATACGATTTAAGATACACGGAACTTTTAAGTACCATTCAGTATATTTTAGTAGATAAGATAGATGTAAGGCTCTATAAGTATTTAGAGCAAAAAGCTACTGTTACCCATCAAGAATATCTGAAAACAACGCATAGTCAAATCGCTACTGAATTAGGTACTGCTAGGGAAGTTATTAGTAGAGCATTAAAAAAGTTAGAGCTTCAAGAAAAAATCATTCAAAATACTCATGGGATTAAAATATACCCTTAGTGACTTTAGTCACTGTATTTTAGTAAGATATACATGATATTTGTTCTAATGAAAAAAAGCAAGATGGTTAAACTTATAGGAGTTTGCGTCACTTGCGCGCTTCTGTTTTATCTATTGTATGTAATCATTGAAAACTATAGTTAAACCTATTAAAACATAGCATTATGAAAAAGAATATGGGAAATACTGACAAAATTATTCGATTTGTATTGGCCGCTATAATCACTGTACTTTATTTTACAGGAACTGTTACTGGAACTTTAGGTATTGTGTTACTTATAGTGGCCGGTGTTTTTATAGTTACAAGTCTTGTTAATTTTTGTCCGTTATATACTTTATTTGGTTTAAAAACTTGTCCTGCGGAAAAACGATAGGTCAAGTAATATTCTAAACTAAAAACCACCCAATGCAGCCATGGGTGGTCTTCAGTTTTCAGAGCAAAGCTTGGCAATAATAAATCGGGGTCAATGCCCCCCTACGCCACCGTCCCTTGACAACTGCTTCCTGCACCTGCGGTACAACCATAACAGTGCTGTGAAATAATGATGTTTCTATCGTTTAGCAAATCTTCATTATAGTCTTTAATGTGCTTTACCTTGCTGGCTACTTTAAGGTCTAACATCTGGTTAAAATCACAATCGTATAACCAACCATCCCAACTAATAGAAATCGTATTGGTACACATTACATTTGCCACAGCAGAGGGGTTATAAGCTTCAACCAAAGCATACATATAGTCCTCATAATTTTCGGAGGCGATTAGGTAGTCTAAGAAACGAGCAATAGGCAAGTTTGTAATGGCAAAGAGGTTATGGAACTGAATGCCAAAATCCTCATCTAAAGCCTTCTTAAAGTCCTTTTCCATGGCCATTTGGTCGCCTGGCAAATAGGCTCCGGATGGGTTATAGACTAAATCCAATCGCAAATCACTACCCGGCATTCCGTATCCACGTGCGTTGAGTTCCTGTAAGGCTTTTATGGACTTATCAAAAACACCGTCTCCGCGTTGCTTATCCGTTTTTCCACGGGTATAATGTGGCATAGAGGAGATGACATGCACATTGTGTTTTTTAAAGAAATCTGGCAGATGGTAGTATTTTTTATTCGCCCTAATAATAGTAAGGTTAGAACGTACAATAAAATCTTTAATCCCGGCTTTTGCAGCTTCTTCTACAAACCATTCAAAATCAGGATTCATTTCTGGTGCACCACCTGTTAAATCCAAGGTGTGCGCCCCTGTATTTTTAATTACCTCAAGACACTGCTTCATAGTTTCGCGGGTCATGATTTCCTTTCGGTCCGGACCAGCATCTACGTGGCAATGTTCACACACTTGGTTGCACATATACCCCACATTAATCTGAAGGATTTCCAACTTTTTAGGACGCAACGGAAAATGCCCTATTTCCCCAATCTTATCTTTAAAGTAAGGGAGTTCTCCATCGGCAAAGATGCCTCCGTTTAAAATATCGAGCTGACGGTTACTTTGTGCAAGCTCGTTTCCTTTTGCTTTTAATGATTTTGTAGCCATTTCTTTTTTGTTGTTTGTTGCTCGTTGTTCGTTGATGGTTGTCAGTAAGTATCCAACAACTATAAACTATTTTACATACTCAATTTATCATACTTATTCATCATCTGAACCCCGTGTACCAAGGTTGCGCCGCTTTCAATCGCCGCACCAACATGTACTGCCTCCATCATCTCTTCTTTGGTAATTCCTTTTTGCAGACCGTCTTTGGTATAGGCATCTATACAGTAAGGACATTTTACAACGTGCGAAACTGCTAGTGCTATTAATGACTTCTCCCTAGCACTTAGTGCGCCTTCTTCAAAAACCTTACCGTAATAGTCAAAAAACTTAGTGCCAAGCTCTTCGCTCCATTCCGTGATTTTTCCAAATTTTCGTAAATCTTTAGGATTGTAGTACGTATCTGCCATTTTTTTCTGTGTTTTAGGTGCTGTATTTTGTTTTCTAGTATCTAAATAAATCGGAATCCCCTGTCCCATTTTTTCCACCTCGGGTAGTATTTCCATATTATCCCAAAGCCCTGAAGATAGCGTATCTGCATATGCTTCGGGGAGGTGGTTTTTATACATTAATTGTTGGGTAGTGTTGTAATCATATTCAAAAGACCGATGAGTATATTTTATTTCGCCCTCTTGAATTTCTAAGAGCATATACCAGACCCGAGTGGTGCCGTCATTTGCTGGCATGCCTATAACCCCGGGGTTAAACCACAACTTTTCTTTTATAGACTGATGAAAAGGAAGTCCGCAATGCCCTGCAATAATTACATCACTTTTGGTGTCATCAAAACATTTTTGCTTGCTGGTATCGGCATTAGATTGAAATATAAATTCTGATGTATTTCCATAATTACCATGAACTACGGTTACTTTTTTTCCTCCAAAATCAAAACTAATGTATTCGGGAATATGGCTAATCCAATCCAATGATTCTTGCGATAAACGTCCTTTGGTATAAGGAAACCATAGTTTAGAAAAACTATCGCAGCGACCACCGGCCTTAAAATCACATCCACAGTCTTCACTGTCGTTAGCCAGCTGCAACTCTACGTTACCAGCGATGCTTAAAGCACCCCAATCTCTAAAGGCCTGCACGGTTTCTTCGGGTTGCGCGCAGTAGCCTGTGATATCGCCCGTAGAAATACAATTCTCCGCAAGGATATCTTCTTCCTTGGCAATGGCAATGAGCCGCTCTAAAGCCTGTAGATTGCTATAGACGCCCCCAAAAAGCAAAAGCTTTCCGGTCTTTGTGCCGATATGTGCTATATCCTTATCCATTTGGGTATAAAGTAAAGTACTATACAACTTAAAATTCCCCAGAAATTGATCCACAGTAAGTCTGCGTATTTTCCTGTTGTGAATATCAGGGATTCTGGGAACCAGCTGAAAATCAGCAAAAATCCGAATAAAATCCCACAAAATACACTTAAGTGAAAACTGATTTTTGGAACACTGTCTCTCCAGAACAAAAACACTGGGGTTAAACCAATGACCATAGTGCCGCTTATGGTGGTGGCAGAAAGTATTTCGGCATCCAAAAATACCGGAATAGTTCCTAAGACGGCAATGGCGACCATTGACCAGCGCCCAAACTTCAGAGAGTTTCCCAAATTTAAATCAATGGCCAATAATTTGGAGAAGGATGAAAAGGTAGAATCCAAAGTAGAGGCCGCTGAGGTAATCATGATAAAATTGATAACCAGTAAAAGTACTACGCCAAAAGCCTTCCCCACTTCTACTGCCGCTTGCCCTTGCATGCCTTGTGCCTGTGCATATATCCCGATTATACTGAACAATACAATACAAATTCCACCTACTACACTTGCCCAAAGAAAACTTTTTAGTGTAATTCTAGGACTACTTAAAAAGCCCCTATCCGTTAAAACAGGGTCATGAAAAGGATAACTGAATGATTGTAAGACTGCTGCAAAAAATAAATTCAAGCCCATATCAAAACACCAAATACCAGATTTTAGTGCCTGTGTTGGCGTGAATTGGTCTTCTGAAGTAAAAATAGCACCCAGAATTACCAAGAGTAAAATACCGAACAAACCCATTTGAAGTACATCGGTAAAAATAGAACTGCTCATCCCGCCTTTTAAAACATAGGCAAGGGTTAATCCTGTGAAAACCAAAATAGACCAGTAATACGGACTAGAACCCATATCGCCGAAATAAGAGCCAATAACCATGGTGTTACTCCATACTTCATTAAAGAGGCGAATGGCAATTAAAATAGAGAACACAGCAACAGCTCCTTTTCCAAATTTGGAAGTCAAAAAATGATGAATACTAGTGTATTTTCCATGGAGACGCATTCTGTAAATGACTACACCTGCAACGGCGAAAGACAAGTAATACGCAGCATAGGCTACTCCGCCCACAATACCATAATCCAATCCTAGGTTTGCTGCGTTAGTGATGCTTTTGGCGAATATCCAAGATATAACCAAACTCCCCATTAACATAAAGGTATTCGGGGTTTTCTTTCTTTGAACCGCTTTAAAAAACTGATTGGTATTTTTAGCTAATGGAGAAAGGAAGAATAGCACCAAACTTGATGTTATCACAAGACCCCATTGCCAAAATTGTATCTCAGTCATTTTTATTATCAATTTTACAACTTTAAAGTCCCCTTAGACATCGACTAAGCTCAGCATCAGGGAACAATGCAATTACACTTTACATAAATTAATTCTCGCTTTGCGAGTCCCACCAAACAGGCGCATTAATACTGTTCCCATCCGTTCTGGCCGCCGCAGCTTCATAATTTACTGCATTCAATGCTTGTTCTTCTGCTGGGTAAGGCATTCGAACAGGAAGCAAATCATTATTTAAACTAGCCGAAATCGTTTTTAATCGTGGAAAGCCTGTCCTTCGGTATTCAATCCACCCTTCATATCCATTGATGATGTTCGCTATCCATTTTTGGGTAATAATGTTTTCTATGGCGTCTCCGTTATTAAATGCACCATCCGTACTTAGATAATTTGTTGGTAATTCCGTATTCCAATAGTCAAAAGCTTGGGTTACTCCAGTTTCGTATAAAGCTTGCGCATCCGCGCTAATAAAACCACGTGCTGCCGCCTCCGCCAATAAAAAGTGAGTTTCCCAACTGGTCATAAAATTTGCATCTAAAGCGCTAGTCGTCTCTCTAAAACTTGTCCCTGCCAAAGAGAAATCGGCTAAGACCACCGCATTTTGCGTGGCATCTACGCCGTTTAATAAACCATTGAATTCTCCAGCATCACTATTGGAGAACGGACGGAAGAGTGTTGAAATTCTTGGGTCGTTCAAATCGGTTAGAATCTCATCCATTGTTTCGGAAAGTACAAAGTTGTTGAAATCTCCAATTCGTAATCGTGCTAAACGAAAGTTATTGGGCTCCCCATCATTAAAATCAAAAGTTGCATTTTGGGTGTTGGCACTTATAAAATCCGCATCATCAAAAAGTGTTTGCAAGGCCGTTGCGTTATCTTGAACATTGGAAGTGCGCATTAAAAATTTAATTTGAAGCGACTTTGCAAAACGTACCCATGCCTGTAGGTCGCCCGCAAAGAGAATATCTCCCTCTAAAGGAATGGTGCCCGTATAAGCTTCAATGGCGGCAATTCCCTTTTCAAGATTATCAAAAATACCATCTTCGGCTAGGTAAATGGTTTCTTGGTTATCGTAAACAGGAGTAACAGTTACGTCTTTACCTTGAAAACCTTCGGAATAAGGCACATCCCCGAACATATCCGTTAAGGCCCCCGCCATATACGCTTTTAAAATGCGAGAAGGCCCTTCATACACCTCAAAGGTGGGGTTCTCTAGAGCCAAACGTAAAATCTCTTCGTTATCCCTAAGATTGGTGTACAAGATAGGCCAGGGATTACCTCCCAATTGAGGCGATTTTAAATCGTGACGGTCAAACAGATTAAAATCTAAGGCCGTTCTGTACTGCCCCAATAAATCGCCTGCGGTAAAACCTTCGTAAGACATCTGCTCCCCATAATCATAAATTACCTGTCTTAGCAGTAAACTAGGTTGTACGGCAACCGGTTGGTTAGGGTTGGTGTTGATTTCTTGGAAGTCTTTGGTGCAGGAGAAGATTAAAAAGAATAACGGCAACATTTTTACAAGCATGAACACCTCCCTCAATCCCTCCTTTTTAGAAGGGAAGGGATTTCGCATTAGTTTCCCCTCTAAAAAGAGGGGAGTAAGGGGTGTGTTGTTTTTGTACGTTACGGTATTATTAAGTATTGTTACCATTCTCAGGACTTGGCCGATCCACCCACTTCTATATAGGGCAGGAAGCTTTTGCATTAGTGTTTTATATATAAATTTCATCATCTTCTAATTAAAAATTAAACCCAGCTTTAAAACCAATACTTCTTGTGGTAGCATAGGACATGTCTTCGATACCACTTACAAATCCTTGCCCTTGAACGGCTAGTTGCTCTGGGTCAAAATGCGGATTTTCGGTGATAGCGAATAAATTTCTACCGATAAGCGATAGTCGCAAACTCGCATCTTGCTGTAAAAACCTCAAATTATCAAAAGTATAGCCAACTGAAAATTGGCGCAGTTTTAAAAACGAAGCGTCATAAGTGTTGTTTTCTTCGTGGTTTCTATCGTAAAACTGTCGGTAAAAACTTTCTGCGGTAACTGCTGTGGTATTCGGCGTAAAAACCGGATTTTCTTCCGTACCTGTATTAACAACACCTTGCGGTACAATACCCTCTTCTGGTCTAAATGCCGTCTCTGCCAATTGACCACCAACATTTCCTAAGGCACGGGTTCTAGAAACAATAATGCCTCCTTGGCGCCAATCTAAAAGAAAGCCTAAATCCCATTTCTTATAGTTGAACTGGTTATTGAAACCTACCATAAAATCAGGATTGGAATTCCCTAGTTTTTGTAAGGTGTTATCTGGAATATATCTGCCTTCATCAGTGAGGATAAAATCGCCATTTTCATTCCGCTGATAGCCTGTACCATATAAATCTCCAATACGGCCACCTTCTTCTACTTGTACAAATACCGTTTGGTTTTGACTGTCGTAGATTCTGGAAAAGGCCAAGGTTAAACGCCCGTCGTCTTGTGGTAAATCTTCTACGGTAGAGCGATTTGTACTAAAGTTTACTGTACTGTTCCATTTAAAATTTTGAGTTACAATCGGCGTTGCACCTAATATGAGCTCCACACCTTTTGAACGTACTTTACCACCGTTAACTACTTGTTGCGTAAATCCTGATGATATACCAATGGGCAGTGATATAATCTGGTCTTTAGTTACTGCATTATAGTAAGAGATATCTAAATTGAGTCTGTCCCCAAAGAATCGGATATCTGCGCCAACTTCAATCGCAGCGGTTTGTTCCGGTCTTAAATTAGGGTTCGCAATAAGGTTCTGGTCACTAAAGGTAGGCTGACCGTTAAAAGGAGTCTGTGCAATAAAAGCTCCGGTAGTCTGGTACGGATTGGTGTCGTTACCCACCTGTGCATAACTGGCACGCAGTTTAGCAAAGGAAATTGCTTGGGGTAACTCCGTTACGTTAGATAAAATAAAACTTGTGGATACCGATGGGTAGAAAAACGACACATTGTCCACAGAAAAAGGCGTTGCCAGGGCACTGGACCAATCGTTACGCCCCGTAATATCTACAAACAAGTAATCTTTGTATCCAAACTTGGCCAAACCGTAAAAACTATTGATACGCTTATTGGATTCAAACTCAAAAACTTCAATCGGTGATGCCGCGTTGCTCAATCTAAAAATCCCCGGTTGCGCTAAACTTGTCGTCTGGGACTGACCCGTGAAGGCTTTTTGGTCCAAACGATTTCCGCCAAGGGAAACATCAACCTTAAAATCGCCAAAGGCATTGTTGTAGTTTAAAAGAAAGTCTGTATTTATTTCTCTGTAAAAAACATCATGTTCTGCATAACCTCCATTGCTAAAACGATTAGAGCTAAAGGCCCTTCTAAATTGGCGTTGTTCGCTAGAATAATCCATTCCAGTGCGTACTGTTGCAGATAGCTTATCGGTGATATCATAAGAAGCAGATATATTACCAAAAACACGATCTCTATTAAAAGAATTTCTGTTTTCTTGAAGTATAAAGAACGGATTATCAAAAAAGGTATAGTTAAAAGAATACTGTTGTAAACCTTCCAGGCCGGGTTGCCAATAATCGCGTAAGCTATCAATATTCAGTGACCGTGGCCCCCATGCTACCAAAGAGTAATTCACGTTCTCGGAACCGTATCCGTTAGAAGGTCTGTTATCACTTTGGGAGTTTACGTAACTTAAGCTAGACCTAATTTGTAGTTTATCGGTTGGGCGAAAGTTTAAACGGGAAGATATAGTCTGTCTGTCTAAATTTACCCCAGGGATGATACTTTCGCTGCGTAAATCGGTAAAAGAAAGTCTAAAATTACCCTTATCAAAGCCCGACGAAATCGCTAGGTTGTTAATAGCTGTTGTTCCAGTTTCGTAAAAATCTCGCAGGTTATTCGGGTTAGAACGAAATTCTGTGGGCGTAATAGGAAGTCCGTTATATACTGAAGTGTCCCCCCCCCGAACTACGGTTCCGTCTGGTAAAGTAACCGGACTATCAAATTGCGGAATTAAATTACCAACGTCTAATCGAGGTCCCCAACTATAGGTAATATTATCGCTGGTTCCACCACCGAGGCCATCTACAAATTCAAAAACCCCTGCTTGGCCTTGCCCAAATTCGTTTTGAAAGTCTGGAAGTTGAAAAGCAGAATCCACAAAGAAACTGGTATTGTAGCTTATGCCCAAACCTTTGCTTTTAGAACCGTCTTTAGTTTCAATAACAATAACGCCGTTTGCAGCTCTTGTACCATAAAGGGCAGCTGCACTGGGCCCTTTTAAAACGGATACTTCGGCAATATCATCAGGATTTACTTCCATGGCACCATTACCAAAATCTACTTCTTGAAATCCCGCTGCAGCTTCATTGGTAAAGTTAAAGACCGAATTGTTGTTTATGGGAACACCGTCCACAATAAACAACGGATTGTTATTAGAAAAAGAGGCCTCCCCACGAATGGTGATTTTTGAGGAAGAACCTACCCCCGTTGCTCCTTGGTTAATCGTTACCCCGGCCAATTTCCCCGCTAGGTTATCTAAAAAATTTACCGCCTTAACTTCTGTAACCCCTTTGGCATCTAAACTTTGCACCACATAACCCAATTCTTTGGTCTCTCGTTTAAGACCAAGGGCTGTGAGTACTACCTCATTTAGTTGTTCAGAAGATTCCTCTAGGGAAACGTTTAGAATTGCAACATTGTTAATGGGAACCGTCCGTGTTTCAAATCCTAAAATTGAAAATTGAAGTGCTCCTAAAAGATTTGGAACTTCCAGGCTATACTTGCCCTCTTCATTTGTTATGGTTCCTTTGTTTGTTCCGCTTAATTGCACGTTTACATAGGGTATGGCAATGCCATTTACATCCGTTACAGTTCCAGAAATGTCCTGTTGTGCTGTGGTAATAGTTGCCATGACCATAGTCATCGCTAACAATAAATACTTCATATAATGCTATAATATTAAATAGTAATTTAGATGGAACCTTCCATCGATTTAAAAAAACTTAAGAATGAAGTAGTAGCGGAGAACCCTTATTGCAAGGTTGCTGAAGAAGAATTTTGTCGTAAGCAGAAGCAACGATTATCGGTAATATCTTTCCCTGTCGTACAAGTGCCCTTAACAATTGTAATACGGTCGTTGAAATCGATTTACAGAATGAAGCAAGACGCTTCACATCCTCAACGGTATCAATATCGCTAAGAAGGGGTAACTGAAACAGAAGGTTGTCCGTTTCGTCCAAAAGGGTAGAAATTCTATTGAACAGGCTAAATCGTTGCCAAGGCAATCTTTTGAAAGTTTCTTGGTCAAAGTTGGCTTTATGTATTCCCATCAAATAAAAGCCACCATCTATGGACGGTCCCAGTACGGTTTTTCCTGTTTGTAAGGCATGGCTTGCCTTAAGCAGATGAGCTGTACTTAGTTGGGGCGTATCGTTGCCAACGGTTATAACATTTTCAAAACCGTTTTCAAAAATGGTCTGTATTGCCTTGGTGAAACGCTCACCGAACGTATGGCCCTTTTGTTCCTTATCAGAAATATGAAAATAGGGAAGCCCTGTTCGTTTTACCTTCCTTAATGTTTCTTGGGTGAGTTTGTTAAATAAAGCTTCTCCTTGTTGTATGGGCTTAAGTGCCATTTCCGTTTTCGCGGAATTGGCAAATACCAGAATAGCAGTTTTATTCAAATTTGTCAAGAAGCTTGTTTTACTTGTCTGGGTAAACTTACGATAAAAAGTTAGCACTGGGTTGGTCGGAATGATTTTTAGACCTTACATCTACTGAAACTTTAACATAATGTCATTTTGACAGCTACAGACCGATTGGTCGGTTTTTAAGATAGCATAACGCACATTTTAGACGTAAAGCGACGGTTAATTCTCCAACAAATAAGATGTAAAACCTAAAAGATACATTTATTGGGTTCAAAAATCGTGATAACAGACCCATCAGTCTAAAAAAAAGTTAAAAAACCGATTGAATTTTAAGATTTTTTAGCGATTTCAGCGCATATTCTGGCATACCATTTGTCTAATTGATGTCGAAAATTTAAAACTTATAATAATGAGACAACAAGCAGATAATGTTAATGGAACAAGAGTTTATCTCTTATCGGCTGTAATAGCCTTAGTAGTAAGCCTTGGGGTTTGGGCGGCTAGCCAAATGTTTAAAGAAACCCCTGTAAATCTAGTTGAAAAAGCAGCGGTACAAGGTAAAAAGGTCCTTTTTACCGCGGATAACGAAGGGAACATAACCCCTTTGGACTTTACAGCAACTACGGATAAGGTGTTAGATGCCGTAGTACATATTAAATCTACTCAAACGAGTTCTTCTTATGGAAATCAGGGTGCAAGGGCGTTGCCGGACCCCTTTAAAGAGTTCTTCGGGGATATGTTCAAAGGGCAGTCTCCACAAAGAATGCCGTCACAACCAAGAATAGGAACAGGTTCTGGGGTAATCATAAATGAAAAAGGCTACATCGTTACCAATAATCATGTCATTGAAAATGCCGATGAGGTGGAGGTTACACTTTATAATAATGAGTCCTATAAAGCTACTGTCATCGGTACCGACCCCACCACGGACCTCGCTTTACTTCAGATAAATGCCGATAATCTTAAAACCATGGCCTTGGTAAATTCTGATGATGTGGAGGTAGGAGAATGGGTGCTTGCCGTAGGAAATCCCATGGGACTTAATTCTACCGTAACGGCCGGAATTGTTAGCGCTAAGGCCAGAAGTATCAATATTAACCGTGAAAAATTCGCTGTAGAAAGCTTTATTCAGACCGATGCCGCAATAAACCCTGGGAATAGCGGTGGTGCACTGGTAAATTTAAACGGTGACCTTATCGGAATAAATACGGCTATTGCCAGTAGTACGGGAGCGTATACGGGATATGGTTTTGCCGTACCTAGTAATATTGTTACAAAAGTCATGGAAGATCTTCTCAAATACGGAACGGTGCAGAGAGGTATGTTAGGGGTCACCATCCGCACTATGGATGGCGCCTTAGCTAAGGAGAAAAAAGTAGATTTTACCAACGGGGTATGGGTAGAACAGGTTGGTGAAGATAGTGCGGCCGACAAGGCTGGAGTGTTACCCGGAGACGTTATTTTAAGTGTAGATGGGGCCAAGACCCTGACCTCTCCTAGATTACAGGAAATTATCGCAGGGAAAAGACCTGGGGATGAGGTGAAATTGCTCGTAAGTAGAAACGGAAAAGAAAAAGATCTAACGGTTATCTTAGAAAATGCCAAAGGGAGTACGGACATTGTAAAAAAGGAGAAAAAGGAAATCTTGAATCTTCTAGGGGCCGATTTTGAAACCTTGGATAAAGAAATGGCCAAGAAGCTCAATGTAGACGGCGGTGTGCGTGTAACCAAACTGTATCCTGGTAAAATACGCAAGGAAACTCAGATGCGAGAAGGTTTTATCATCACACATATCGATGGTAAAAAAGTGAAAAAAGTATCCGATGTGGCGGCCTTGCTGGAAAATAAGAAAGGTGGCGTAATGTTGGAAGGTATCTATGAAGATGGCAGCACCTATTATTATGCCTTTGGTATAGATTCATAACTAGATTTGGTTAATTTTGATGCCGTATAGTGTTTAAGCTGTACGGCATTTTTTATACCAAAACCCTAATGAAAGTTCCACAATTTGAAAATAAGTCGATAGGCCTTGTCCTCTCTGGCGGCGGTGTTCGCGGTATGGCTCACATTGGCGTTATCAAAGCCATGGAAGAGTTTGGTCTGGAGGCCAAAATCATTGCCGGCAGTAGTGTTGGGGCCTTGATTGGGGCTTTGTACGCGAACGGAAATTCGGTTTTGGATATGATGCGTTTTTTTAAGGAGACCCCTCTTTTTAAATACAACTTTTTTGCACTAGCCAAACCGGGATTAATAGATACGGAGCGTTACGTCAATATTTTCAAAGCCTATTTTCCGCACGATAGTTTTGAAGGTCTTCAGAGGGAACTCTATGTCGTGGCTACGAATTTGGAACAAGGAGAGGAAGAGTTCATAACATCGGGCGAACTTATAAAACCTTTACTGGCCTCAGCGGCCCTTCCCCCTGTTTTTAGCCCTGTGACGTATAAAGGAATGTTATATGCGGATGGTGGAATTATGAACAACTTTCCGTCCGAACCCTTGGTGAAGAAAGTAGATTACGTAATCGGAAGTAACGTTTCCATCGTTTCTAAATTGCAGAAAAAGGATTTGAACAATTCCATTCAATTAACCGGCAGGGTTACGGGATTGATGGTCTATGCGATCAATAGGGCCAAAATAGATAAGTGCGACTTAGTATTCGAACCACAAGAACTAGAACACATTGGAATTCTGGATAGAAAAGGCTTAGAAAAAGCCTATGCCATTGGTTATGAAACTGCCGTTAGGGAGTTTGAAAAGAGCCGCGTCCTCTAGCTTGCTCTAAGGGAAAGAATCCGAACTCGGATGGTTGGTTTCTCGTTTCTGATTTCAACTCTGGTAAAAAAAGCATTAATGTGCTGTCTAATCCACAGCAGATATCCCTTTGGGGAATAGGCTCGTGTTGAGCGCAGTCCAAGTAAGGCTATACATCATCATAATCCACCGTTAGGGTAGGTGTCGTAGGATGTGCTTGACAGGTTAGGATAAAGCCATCCGCTATTTCACCATCGGTCAGGATTTGATTTTTAACCATTTCCGCCTTTCCTTCCTTAACTTTAGCGATACAACTACTACAAACCCCACCTTGACAGGAATAAGGGGCATCGATGTTTTCTTTTAACACGGCATCCAAGACCAAAGTGCTCTTATCCATGGTGATTTCAAATTCCTCATCATCAACAATGACTTTGACTGTGGATTTTCCGTCCGGTGCTGCGGGCAGCTCTTCTTTTATTTCTGTGGTGGTGAATAGTTCAAAGTGAATCTTGTCTTTTGGAACCTCATTTTCTACCAAGGTGTCGGTTACCAAATGGATCATTTGTTCCGGACCACATAGATAATAGCCATCAAAATCTAGGTCTTTATGTTTATTCTTTAAAGCGTAGTTTACGGTAGAAGTGTCTATGCGGCCAAATAGGGCCTTATCTTCCTTAGCCTGACTATTGGTAAAGTAAACAAAAAACCTATTGGTATAATCCAGTTCCAGTTTTACTAAATCCGTATAGAACATAGTCTCTTCATAAGACTTATTGCCATATACAAGCACAAATTCGTTTGCCGGATTACTATCTAATACCGTTTTTGCAATGCTCATGATAGGGGTAATACCGCTACCCGCAGCAAATGCAGCAATGTTTTTAACTTCGGAGGATTTGAAGGTGAAACGACCCTCTGGCGGCATCACTTCTAGCACATCGCCAACCTGTAGTTTGGTATTGGCGTAGTCGGAAAAACCACCACGGTCCACTTTTTTTATACCAATGGTAATATCCTCTTTTCTTGGGGAAGAACTTATAGAGTATGCCCTGCGGAGTTCTTTTCCCTTTATTTCTTTCTTTATAGTAATGTACTGTCCTGCGGTAAATGCAAACGATTGAATAAGTTCCTTTGGAATAGCAAAAGTCACCGCTACCGAGCTAGGGGTTAATTTCTTTATCGACTTTACCGTAAGGGCATGAAAATCTGCCATAATCTGTTCTTCTTTCAGTGGAAGGCAAAATTACGAATTGGAAGAGCGATAAAAAATTGCATTTTGAAAAAAATTGACTTCCTTGTAACAAAATTCATTTTTCTATTACCAATGAACAGAACATCATAAACCAACCTTTATGTTTAAAAAATTTGCTGCATTACAATGGAAGTCATTTTTTCGTTCTTCCAATTTCGGGAAGAGCCTTGGCTTAAAAATAGTAATGGGCTTTTTTGGCTTTATCATGCTTCTTTATCTCATTGGTGCCGGCGGAGGAATGTATTTTATTCTACGTAAAATATTTCCGGATCAGAACCCGATGTGGATGATAAGCCAATATTTTATCTACTGGATTCTTATTGAGCTTTTTCTGCGTTATTTCATGCAAAAATTACCGGTGATGGACATTAAACCCTTTTTAACAACGCCGGTTAAGAAAAGTTCTATAGCGCATTATATTCTAGGACGGTCAGGGGCCTCTATTTATAATCTATTATCCCTTTTCTTTTTTGTGCCTTTCGCCATTGTTTTGCTCATTCAAGGATATCCCGCCTTGAATGTGATCCTATGGGTTATTGCCATTATGGCTATTGTATTGTGCGTTAACTACATTAACCTATTAATCAATAAGAATGATAAAGCCCTTATAGTTATCGTAGGTGCTTTGGCCGTTGGTTATGCCTTAGACTATTTTCAGATATTTTCAATTAAAGCATTTTTTGGGCCTATTTTTCATGCTTTGTATGCGTATCCTCTGACCGTATTGGTACCTGTGTTATTAGCGGTACTCATCTATTACATCAATTTTAAATTTTTAAACACTAAAATATATTTGGATGCCAGTTTAAAGGCTAAAAGTACGGTAGCCAACACAAGCGATTTGGCTTGGACTAAAAAGTTTGGGGAGTTGGGCACCTTTTTGCAGTTAGATTTAAAGATGATATGGAGAAATAAAAGAACAAAATCACAAGTGTTCATCTCCTTGCTCTTTGTTTTTTACGGGCTCATATTCTACACACAGGATATTTATTCGGATATGATGCCTATGAAGGCATTTTTAGGCGTATTTATGACCGGTATTTTCCTTAGTAATTTTGGGCAGTTCATTCCAGCGTGGGACAGCAGTTATTATTCCATGATGATGTCTCAAAATATTCCATTACGAAAATATTTGGAGTCTAAAGCAATGTTGATTTCCGTTAGTGTGGTGGTTATGTTCTTACTTACCATACCCTACGTTTACTTTGGTTGGGAGGCTCTGGCTATTAACTTGGCCTGCGCATTGTACAATCTCGGAGTAAATATACCGGCCATTTTATTTTTTGGCTCCTTTAACAAAAAGCGCATCGAATTGGATCAGAGTCCGTTCGGGAATATGCAGGGCACCAGTGCAACGCAGTTTTTGGTGATGCTCCCAGTTTTAGTAGTTCCTATAGTACTATTTTCTATTTTTTATTATGTTATTTCCTTTGAGGCCGCGGTGATTGTTTTATCCGTACTGGGTATTATTGGTTTTGCCATGAAGAACTATTTATTGAATTTGGTGACAGAGCAGTATAGAAAAAAGAAGTACGGGATGATTGCCGGATTTAAAGAGAAAGCTAGTTGATTTTAAGAGACAAGAGACAAGAGACAAGAGACAAGAGACAAGAGACAAGAGACAAGAGACAAGAGACAGCAGGTCGGCCATTGGCTAACCACTTAAATACGATAGAACAAGCATAACCCTACAACGGATAACAAGCATGCAAAAACTAATGACTTTATGATAACAACAGAAAACTTAACAAAAAAGTACGGGAAACAGACTGTTCTAAACATTGATCATCTAGAAATTCCAAAGGGTCAAAGTTTTGGCCTTGTCGGAAACAATGGTGCCGGTAAGACTACTTTTTTTAGTTTGCTTCTGGATTTAATTCAGCCAACATCGGGACATATATTAAATAACGAGGTACAGGTAAACACTAGTGAGGACTGGAAACCATTTACCTCCTCCTTTATTGATGAAACATTCTTAATCGGATATTTAACCCCGGAAGAATATTTTTATTTTATCGGAGATCTTAGGGGAGCCAATAAGGCAGATGTTGATGCCTTGCTGGCGCAGTTCGATGATTTTTTTCACGGCGAAATACTTGGACAAAAGAAATATCTAAGAGATTTGTCCAAAGGGAATCAGAAGAAGGCGGGTATAGTGGCCTCTTTTATTGGAAACCCTGAAGTCGTAATTTTAGATGAACCTTTCGCAAACTTGGACCCCACCACCCAAATACGCTTAAAAAGCATTATTAAAGACCTTGCGGCAAAGGATAATGTTACTGTTTTGGTTTCCAGCCATGATTTAATTCATGTTACGGAAGTCTGTGAACGCATCGTTGTTTTAAACAAAGGAGAAGTGGTTAAAGATATTCAGACCTCTGCAGAAACTTTAAAGGAATTAGAGGCATTTTTTGCCGGGTAATCCCATATGAAGGTTTCGAAACTGTATTTCATCGATTAGGATAGAAAAATAGTAAAACCGACTATCTAGTCGGTTTTTTAATTTCCCAAATATTGCTCCTATCATCAAATTGCCGTTTTACAGTGAAAATCATCGATAAATTGAACCTACAACGTGAATTGAACACTTCAATAAATCACTAAGAGACCGATTAGTTTGTTTTAATGCATCTTCCAGAACCAATCTATGGCAAGAAATTTATCCTTTTGTCGATGAACTACATAATAATATGGCCGTTTTTAAGTTAACCATACATACGTATACACTTAATTTTGAAGCTTCAACATCAATTCATATCCACTGTACTTTTAGGGACACTGCTCTTTAGTGGCTGTTCCACAAAAAAAGACGCCTTTCTTAATAGAAATTGGCATGCTTTAAACACCAAATATAATACGCTGTACAATGGTAATATTGCCTTTGAGGAAGGTAGAAACACCCTTAACGATACCTATCGCGACGACTATTGGGAAATTCTGCCCATTGAACGGCTAGAGGTTTCCGGTGAGGTAAAACTAGATTCGGAGGACAATAACCCCAACTTCATCATTGCCGAGGAAAAAGCCACAAAGGCCATACAACGCCATAGCATGGATATCAAAGACCGTGAGCGTAACCCTCAGACAGATGAGGCATTCCTGCTATTAGGAAAAGCACGGTATTTTGATGAACGGTATATCCCTGCGCTTGAATCGTTTAATTATATTTTAAAAAAATACACGGAAAGCGACAAACTTAACGAGGCCACGATCTGGCGGGAGAAAGTAAATATCCGCCTACAGAACGAGGAATTGGCCATTAAGAATCTAAAGCGTCTGGAGAAGTTCGAGACACTTAAAGACCAAGAATATGCAGATGCCCGCTCCATGTTGGCCCAGGCCTATATTAATCTCAACGCTCCGGATACGGCAATACAGCATTTAAAAGTAGCATCGTACTACACTAAGAAGAATCCGGAAAAGGGCAGGTACTATTACATCATTGGTCAGCTTTACAATCAATTGGGCTATAAGGATAGTGCCAACTACGCTTTTGATAAGGTTATTGACCTGAACAGGAAATCACCGCGGGTGTATATGATCAATGCAGAAATCCAAAAAATACGGAATACGGAGATTACCGCTGAAAATCAACTGGAGGTTTTGGAATACTTAACCGATTTGGAAGAGAACCGGGAAAACAGACCGTTTTTAGACAAGATTTTTAGACAGGTGGCCGAGTTTCATTTGGAGCAAGGTTCCGATAGTCTGGCTATTGTTTATTTCAATAAGTCGTTACGAGCTACTCAAAACCAACCTAAATTAAATGCCTTGAACTATGAGAACCTAGGGGCCTATAATTTTGACCAGAATGAATATAAGATTGCGGGCGCGTATTATGATAGCGTGCTGACCAATCTTGACGAAAACACAAGAAAATACAGGGCCATCAAGAAGAAACTGGACAACCTGGAAGACGTTATAAAATATGAGGATATTGTGCAATACACTGATAGTGTCATCACAGTTTTTGAATTGCCCATAGATGATAGAATAGCTTATTTTGAAGACCATATTGCAGCATTAAAAGCAGCCAAGGAAGCCGCGCAGAAAAAAGAAAAGGATAAGATTACCGAAGGCTTCGCAGCTTTCTCTAAAAGTAAAGGAGGTAAGGAGAACAAAGGGAAATTCTACTTCTATAACATCACTAGTTTAGGATACGGACAGAACGATTTTAAGAATAAATGGGGTAATCGGGAACTAGCGGATGATTGGCGTTGGTCTAACAAAACAGTTTCAAATAATACCACTACTAACGATAATACCGTTGCAGGTGTTCCGGTTGCAGAGGCTGAGGTTTCTGAGGACGAAAAATTTTCTTTGGACTATTACATGGATAAAGTGCCTACGGAAATAGCTGTTGTAGATAGCCTTAGGGCAGAACGAAACTTTGCTAATTACCAATTAGGACTTATCTATAAAGAGAAATTCAAAGAGAATATTCTGGCCGTTGGAAAGTTGGAGAGCGTTCTGGCATCCAATCCGGAAGAACGCTTGATCCTCCCTTCCAAGTATAACCTATATAAAATTTATGAGGAAGAGGGTAGTGCTTTGCAGGCAGAAATGAAGGCGGACATTATCGCTAACCATGGCGACTCTAGATATGCAGAAATACTATTAAACCCACAGGCGGTACTATCGGATGCGTCGGACAGCCCAGAAAAGCGTTATGAAGGTCTGTTCAAACTATACCAACAGCAAGATTTTCTAAAGGTCATTACCGCTACGGAGGAGAACATCAATCGTTTTACCGGAGATCCCATCGTGCCTAAGTTTGAAATGCTAAAGGCCAACGCAATAGGCAGGCTACAAGGTTTCGAGGATTTCAAGGAGGCCTTGAACTATGTTGCGTTAACGTATCCCAACAATCCAGAAGGAAAAAAAGCGGAACAAATGATAGCCGAACAACTTCCTAAGTTAGAACCGAAAGACTTTTCTCCGGAAACGGACTCCAAGGGTACGGCCAACTGGAAAGTTATTTTCCCTTTCAAGAGAAGTAATAACGAGAAGGCCTTGAAATTAATGAAGATTTTAGAAAAATCGATAGCAGATTTAAGATATAAGAATATCGTTTCAAAGGATATTTACAATTTGGAAGATCAATTTGTAGTTGTGCATGGCTTTAAGAACAAGGACTTTGCGCTCGGTTATGCAGAGCTATTAAAAAACAATAAGGATTATAAGGTGGCTGATGAGAATTTTGTAATTTTATCTGATAACTACAAGATTATTCAAGTACACAAAAATTTAGAAGCTTACAGAAATACACTTTTAACCCCAAAACCATGAACACATGTTTTCAGATAAACAAAAACCTAGAGCTATGAACGAAATAGGAGGACAACCCAATAGAATTGAAAAGAACACTAAAATAAAAGGAGACATCGTTTCCGAAGCAGATTTTAGGATAGACGGCAAATTAGACGGTAACGTAAAGACCTCTGGAAAAGTGGTCATCGGTAAAGATGGCTATATCCACGGAAAAGTAGAATGTGTAAATGCAGATATTGAAGGAAGTTTCAACGGTGAACTTTTAGTCTCTGACCTACTTTCTTTAAAATCTTCTGCTGTTATAGAAGGAACCGTAACTGTTAGTAAGCTAGCTGTAGAACCTGGCGCCACCTTCAACGCTTCATGTAGCATGAAAGGTAAAGGAGGTATAGGCTCACCTTCTGGAAGCTTTAAGTCTTCCATGAGCGGTAACTCTAGCAATAAAAATGAACCAGCAAAAGCTTCCTAAGAAAAACAACCTTAAAAATATCGCAGTACTGTCCGGTATTGCTTTTGAAATGGGAGCCATAATATTTTTGGCAGCCAAAGGAGGTATTTGGTTGGATGAATATTACGGAAATGAAAAACGAATTTGCACAGCGATTGCCACACTTCTAGGTGTGGCAATTTCTCTTTGGGTAGTACTGAAGCAACTTAAAAATATAAAATATTGAAGACGCGACTATACCCCATCGTCCAATTTCTTCTCTTTCTAAGCGCCCTTTTGACCCTTTCCTTTTTAATCCATACGTATGTATGGGCCTCTATGGGATTACTTAAATACGGTAATCTTATCGTGAAATCGTACTTGGTAAACGCCTTTTTAGCAGCGGCCATTTACATTTTACTCTACATATTTCAAAAACGGCTAAAGAATCAAATAGGCTTTTTGTTTATGGGAGGTAGTTTTTTAAAGTTCATATTTTTCTTCATTATTTTTTATCCCGTTTATAGTGCCGATGATACTATGGACAAAGTGGAGTTTTCCGCGTTTTTCGTGCCCTATGCAGCATCCCTAATTATTGAGACGGTTTTTATGGCTAAAATGCTTAAAAAAATGGATTAAAGCGTTCTTGACTTCTTACTTGCAAATAAAGTCTCATTTGCTTTTTTCTTTTTGCCATAATGACGTACATTTGCACCGATTTTTAGAGACCGATATTTTGAGCAATATGCGAAAAACATTTTTTTTCAAAGTTCTAGTAGCCATAGCTTTACTTCTTAGCTCCAATATTTTTGCCTTCGAGACCAAAGGGTCTACCGATGAGCCAAAGCAGGACCTAAAAACGGAGATAAAGGAATATATTCAGCATCACCTTCAGGATTCACATGATTTTTCATTGTATTCTTATACCGATGAAAGTGGCGAACATCACTATGTTGGTGCTCCGCTTCCCGTTATTCTATGGGATAACGGTCTTAAAGTTTTCTCTTCATCAAAATTCCATCATGGTGAAACACTCGCCGAGGTAGACGGCAACTACTATAAGTTATATCATAGTAAAATTTATAAGACAGATGCAGACGGTACAATAACGTATGATGAAGATCAGCATCCAACAAACGTAAAGCCAATAGATTTTTCTATAACCAAGAGTGTGGTAATGATACTTATTACGTGTTTATTAATGTTTTGGTTGTTCACAAGTCTGGCAAAATCCTATGCAAAGAATGGCAGTGTACCAACGGGTGTCGGAAGGTTCTTCGAACCTATTGTCATTTATATCAGGGACGATATCGCCAAGCCAAATATTGGTGAAAAGAAATATGCGAAGTACATGCCTTATTTACTTACCGTCTTCTTTTTTATATGGTTCTTGAACATTTTTGGACTTACTCCGCTAGGAGTTAACGTCACAGGAAACATTGCCGTGACGGTGGCTTTGGCTCTTATTACATTTTTATTGACCAATCTAACCGGAACAAAAGATTATTGGAAGCACATTTTTGACCCATTAGGAGATACCATGCCGTGGTACGGTAAAATCCTTATTTATATTATCCTTGTGCCAATTGAGGTTTTAGGAATTTTCATTAAGCCATTTGCTTTGTTGATACGTTTGTATGCGAATATGCAGGCAGGACATATCGTTTTAATGAGCTTAATAGGGTTAATGTTTATTTTCAAGAGTTGGTTAGGAAGTCCCTTATCATTTGGGTTGGCGTTTGCAATATCGCTTATTGAAATATTAGTGGCTGTATTACAAGCATATATTTTCACTATGCTATCGGCCTTGTATTTTGGTTTTGCTGCAGAAGAGCATGACCATAGGCATGATGATGAGCCAGAGTTGGCACATTTATAGAATTGAATTTTTAATTTTTAAACTAGATATATTATGGAAATTCCAGCAATTGTAGGTGCAGGTTTAGCGGTTATCGGAGTAGGTATGGGAATTGGTAGAATCGGTGGTTCTGCCATGGATGCTATCGCTCGTCAGCCAGAAGCTTATGGTAAGATTCAAACAGCTATGTTGATTGCAGCAGCACTTATTGAAGGGATTGGTTTCGCTGCAATTTTTGCATCCTAACAAATCTAAAGTTCATTGACCGTAACGGTTGGTTGCGGTCAATGTTTCTTAAAAATTAAAACACATACAACTTATTTATCATGGAAAAATTATTGAACGAATTTTCTTTAGGCTTGTTTTTTTGGCAAACATTACTGTTTGTAGGCTTGCTGTTGTTGTTGCGTAAATTTGCTTGGAAACCCATACTTAATGCGGTAAATGAACGTGAGAACGGTATAAAAGATGCATTGGCAGCCGCTGAGAACGCGAAGAAAGAAATGCAGAACGTAACGGCGGATAGTGAAAATCTTTTAAAAGAGGCTCGTGCAGAACGGGAAGCTTTGCTGAAGGAGGCGCGTGAAATAAGAGAAAAGATGGTTGCAGATTCCAAAGAACAGGCAAAGATTGAAGGTGATAAAATGATACAGCAGGCCAAGGCAACCATTGAGAGCGAAAAGAAAGCTGCTGTAGCCGATATAAAGACTCAAGTAGCCGAACTTTCAGTTTCTATTGCGGAGAAGGTAATCAAATCGGAATTATCAGGTAAGGACAAGCAGTTGAAGCTAGTAGATGAAATGTTGGGCGATATCAAATTGAATTAAGAATGAGCGAATCTAGAGCAGCCATACGTTATGCAAAAGCAATCTTGGATTTGGCAGTAGACAATAAAGCTACTGATGTCGTTGAAAAAGATATGCGTGCAGTTGTGGCGACAGTTTCTGAAAGTAAGGAGTTAAGAGATATGTTGGCCAGTCCGGTTATTTCTAGTACCTCTAAAAAAGAAGCCCTTCATAAAATTTTTAAGGGAAGCAATGCCATTTCAGAAGGTTTAATTACAATGTTAGTGGATAATAAACGGGTGGCTATGCTAAACGAGGTTGCCTTAAAATACATTATCCTTAATGAACAACTAAAAGGAAAAGATGTAGCCTTCGTTACTACTGCAGTTCCTATGAACGCTACTTTGGAAAAGAAAATCTTAAAGCAAGTGACCTCTATTACCGGAAAAGAAGTAACTATCGAAAACAAAGTTGATGAAAGTATCATCGGCGGGTTCGTATTACGTGTTGGAGATTTGCAGTATGATGCTAGTATCGCGAACAAACTGAATAATATTAAAAGAGAATTTACAAACAGTCTATAAATAACTTTTATTAGGCGCTAACGTTTTACGTTTTACGTCTTTTATCTTATATCTATAAAAACATGGCAGGAGTAAAAGCCGCTGAAGTTTCAGCAATTTTAAAACAACAATTATCAGGTTTTGATGCAACCGCTACTTTAGATGAAGTAGGAACCGTATTGCAAGTAGGTGATGGTATCGCCAGAGTCTACGGTTTGGCAAATGCACAATATGGTGAATTAGTTGAATTCGAAGGTGGTTTGGAAGGAATCGTTCTAAACTTGGAAGAAGATAATGTTGGGGTTGTACTATTAGGTCCATCCAAAGCTATTGGTGAAGGAGCTACCGTAAAACGTACCCAACGTATCGCATCTATCAATGTTGGGGAAGGAATTGTTGGCCGTGTGGTAAATACATTAGGAACTCCTATCGATGGTAAAGGACCTATTTCCGGTAAAACGTATGAAATGCCACTGGAACGTAAGGCACCAGGGGTTATTTTCCGTGAACCAGTAACAGAGCCATTGCAGTCAGGTATCAAGGCAATTGACGCCATGATTCCTGTAGGTAGAGGACAAAGAGAATTGGTTATTGGTGACCGCCAGACCGGTAAGACTACGGTTTGTATCGATACCATTTTGAACCAAAAAGAATTTTATGATGCAGGGGAACCGGTTTATTGTATTTATGTGGCTATTGGCCAAAAAGCATCTACCGTTGCAGGGATTGCCCAAGTATTGGAGGACAAAGGTGCAATGGCGTATACAACTATTGTAGCTGCTAACGCTTCTGACCCAGCGCCAATGCAGGTTTATGCTCCTTTTGCAGGGGCCTCTATTGGAGAATATTTCAGGGATACAGGTCGTCCTGCATTGATTATATATGATGATTTATCCAAACAGGCAGTTGCTTACCGTGAAGTTTCTTTGTTATTAAGAAGACCACCGGGACGTGAGGCTTATCCTGGGGATGTTTTCTACCTGCATTCTAGATTATTGGAGCGTGCCGCAAAAGTGATCAACAATGATGCGATTGCCAAGGAGATGAACGATTTACCAGACGTGCTTAAACCAATAGTAAAAGGTGGTGGTTCATTAACCGCACTTCCTATTATTGAAACGCAGGCGGGTGACGTATCAGCTTATATTCCAACTAACGTGATTTCAATTACGGACGGACAGATATTCTTGGAGCAAGATTTATTCAACCAAGGTGTGCGTCCGGCTATTAACGTAGGTATTTCCGTATCACGTGTTGGAGGTAATGCGCAGATAAAATCCATGAAAAAGGTAGCAGGTACCTTAAAACTAGATCAAGCTCAGTTCCGTGAACTGGAAGCTTTTGCAAAGTTTGGTTCTGATTTGGATGCCGCTACACTGAACGTCATTGAAAAAGGACGTAGAAACGTTGAAATCCTTAAGCAAGCACAGAACGATCCATTTACCGTAGAAGACCAAGTTGCTATTATCTATGCAGGTTCAAAAAACTTACTTAGAGACGTACCTGTTGAAAAGGTGAAAGAATTTGAGCGAGATTTCATAGAGTTCTTAAACGCTAAACACAGAGATGTTTTAGATACGTTAAAAGCAGGAAAACTTACGGATGAGGTAACTGAGACGTTGACCGCTGTTTGTAAAGATTTGTCTGCAAAATATAACTAGTCAATAGAAATAAGTACTAAGTAGTCAGTATTAAGAACCGAATAAGTCTTAATTACTAATTACTAACGACTAAATACTAGAAAAATGGCCAATTTAAAGGAGATACGTAATAGGATAGCATCAGTTTCATCAACTATGCAGATTACCAGTGCCATGAAAATGGTTTCTGCTGCAAAATTGAAAAAAGCGCAAGATGCCATTACGGCCATGAGACCTTATGCGGATAAGCTTACGGAATTATTGCAAAGCCTAAGTGCAAGTCTGGATGCTGACTCCGGAAGTAAGTATTCTGATAATCGCTCCGTGAACAAGGTATTAGTGGTAGGTATTACGTCAAACAGAGGGTTGTGTGGCGCTTTTAATACCAATATACTTAAACAATGTTCTTATTTGGCAGAGGAAGCGCATGCCGGTAAACAAGTAGATTTTGTCGCTATCGGAAAGAAAGCGAACGACTTTTTAGGCAAGAAATATACTGTTATTGCAAACCATAGCGATATATATGACGACCTAACCTTTGATCGCAGCGCTGCTATTGCCGAAAGCTTAATGGAGCAGTTCACGAATGGTTCTTATGACCGTATTGAAATTGTTTACAATAAGTTTAAAAATGCCGCAACCCAGATTATCATGACAGAGCAATTTTTACCAATTGTTCCTATTGAAGGAGAGGAGAACGCAAGTGCGGATTATATTTTTGAACCATCCAAAGAGGAAATCGTAGAACAATTGATTCCAAAATCCTTAAAGACACAGTTATATAAGGGAATAAGAGATTCTTTTGCTAGTGAACATGGTGCGCGTATGACAGCAATGCACAAAGCGACCGATAATGCCACCGAACTCAGAAATCAATTAAAACTTACCTACAACAAGGCAAGACAGGCTGCAATTACAAATGAAATTTTGGAAATCGTTGGTGGAGCCGAAGCGTTGAATAACTAAATGCAGAAAATTTTGTTAAAGTCATTGGTCAGGCAGCAATGTCTCCTACAATACTAAAGAAAATAAAACCTCACAGAAACGTGAGGTTTTTTGCTTTCATTACTATTTATAGTGGGCGCTTACTTCATATTGCGCTCCAAGTCTAAATCAATATATTTTTGATTAAGTTCATCCGAGTCTCCGTAGTGTTTACGTAAATCTTCTAACTTCAACTTTAGTTCTGCAACTACGTTAGCGTACGCAGGATCGTTATAAACATTGTTTATTTCATTTGGGTCTTTCTTGCGGTCATATAACTCCCACTCATCAACATCATAATAAAAATGGACTAATTTATGATCAATGGTAACTATACCATAATGCCTTTTTACCTGATGTACTGCGGGATATTCGTAATAATGGTAGTATACTGCATCTCTGGTCCAATTGGTATCATTAGAGGTCAATAGGGGCATTAAACTTTCACCCTGCATATCATTTGGAGCTTCAATTTGTGCCGCTTCTAACATGGTCTGTGCAAAGTCAAGGTTTTGTACCATTTCCTCATTGGTAATACCGGGCTTTATTTTATTAGGCCACCGAATGAGCAGAGGTGTTTTAAAGGACTCATCGTAGATAAATCGCTTATCGAACCAGCCGTGTTCGCCTAAGTAAAAGCCCTGATCAGAGGTATAGATAACCATTGTATTATCCGATAGTCCATTGACATCCAAATAATCCAACACTCTTCCCACATTGTCGTCTACTGAAGAAATACAGGCCAGATAATCTTGCATGTACCTCTGGTATTTCCAACGCATTTTCTCCTCATCGTTCATTTGGGGCCAATTGGTTTCAAAGTCCTTATTGATTTTATCTAAAATTGGCTCGTACAACGCTTTTTGGGCGTCTGTTGCTCTATTGGTATAGGGGTTGTCAAAGGCACCTTCAAATTCTGGGACAACAGGTTCTGGCTGCATCTTTTCGGTAAGGTCAGGGCGAATCTTACTATCGTGATTGTACATCATATGACGCAGTAAATTCATCTCTGCGGTTTTCGCAGCTGTACCTCTATTACTATAATCGTCGAACAATGTTGCAGGCTCTGGAAATGTCTTGCCATAAAATTCTTGGAACTTTTCTGGACTGGGCCACCACGGTCGATGTGGTGCTTTGTGCAGGTACATGAGCATAAAGGGTTTTTCGGGATTTCTTTTCTTATCTAACCAGTTTATGGTAATATCGGTTATAATATCGGTAACGTAACCTGTTATGGTAGTGTCTCCATGGGGAGTATTAAAATCGGGATTGATATAATTACCTTGGCCGGGTAAGATCATGAAGTCATCTACCCCTTTTGGATTATTGCCAAAATGCAGTTTTCCAAACATGGCGGTTTCATAACCTGCCTTTTGGAAGATTTGGGGAAACGTTACCTGCGTGGTATCAAAAGGTCGCCGATTATCTGTCTTTCCGTTTATATGATTGTGTTTGCCCGTAAGAATTGTTGCTCTAGAAGGGGCACAGATGGAGTTCGTAACGCTGGCATTGGTAAACTTGATACCTCCTTTTGCAATTCTATCAATATTGGGGGTCTCAATTAGTCTGGAACTGTAGGCACTAATGGCTTGGTACGCGTGGTCATCTGACATGATGAAAATAATGTTCGGTTTTTTGGCCACCTTTTTTTCAACTTCTTTGTGTTGACATGAAACAGTCAGTAGTAAGGCTAGAAGAGGTACTGTCGTAAAGTGTAGTTTTTTCATCTTTTGTTTTTTAAAAGAATAGGCGTTCAAGTGGAATATACTAAAAATTGTAACCTTTCATCTTCAGATTCCTTTCTAGGATTATTTTTTTGCCGATTTTTGCCCTATCCATGAAATCAAAGAAAACAGCGCTACTCTTTATTTTTATCACCATTCTTGTAGACGTTATAGGCATAGGAATAATTCTGCCCATAATTCCGGATTTGATAATGGAATTAACAGGTGAGGGTACCGCCATGGCCGTTATCTACGGAATGTGGCTAACTACCGCTTTTGCTGGAATGCAATTTTTGTTCTCACCCGTTCTTGGGGAAATTTCCGATAGATTCGGAAGACGACCTATTCTTTTAATAGCACTTTTAGGATTAAGTATAGACTATTTAATACATGCCTGGGCGCCCACTATTACTTGGTTATTTCTAGGAAGGTTCCTTGCGGGAATTACCGGCGCAAGTTTCACAGTTGCATCGGCTTACATTGCAGATATCAGTACCAAGGAAGAAAAGGCCAAGAATTTTGGTCTCATCGGGGCAGCTTTTGGATTGGGATTTATCATTGGACCGGGAATTGGTGGTTTTTTTGGGGAATTAGACATTAGGCTGCCTTTCTATATTGCAGCGGGACTAACCTTTGCGAATTTTCTTTTTGGATGGTTTTTTGTTCCAGAATCGTTAACGCTAGAGAATAGAAGGCCTATAAATGTATTAAAGATGATTCCTGGGGTTTCCTTAGTGAGCCTTAGGAACTATAAAGGGGTGCTACTTTTAATATTTGCTTTCTTCCTAGCAAATCTTGCAGGTCAGGCGCTACCTTCTACATGGTCGTATTATGGTATTGAACGATATGACTGGAGCCCAAGGGAAATAGGGATTTCTCTCATGGTAGTTGGGCTTCTGGTAGCTATAGCCCAAGGATTTTTAGTGGGAGTACTTGTGAAAAAATTTGGGAAAAGAACCGTTGTTATATCAGGTTTCCTATTATGGACAGTTGGGATGTTTCTCTTCTCTCTAGCGTCCGCACCTTGGATGTTGTACGCCTTTTTAATTCCGTATGCTCTGGGAGGTGTCGCCGGACCTACCGTTCAAGGAGTTATATCCAATCAAGTTTCTGAAAAGGAGCAGGGCAATCTACAGGGAGCCATTACAGGCCTAATAAGTGTAACGGCCATATTGGGTCAACTGATTTTCTCACCTGTTTTCTATTATTTCATTCGTCCTGAAAGCGATATTTATTATCCGGGAGCTTCTTATACCTTAGCTGCCCTTTTCTTGTTCATTGCCTTTTTATTTGCCTCTCTAGCCATGAAACGCATGGACCTCTCGGACGAAATAACGGAAGTAGCTTAGTATTCTCCTTCAACTTCATCGGTTTTAAAGCGGGTCGTTTACTCGATAATCAAGATTTACTATGCCCCGATGCCGGCTTTGAAATAATTGTTGGTTTTGCCTCAAATGTCTCATGGGCTTGACCTGAAGTTACTTACCGAATAAAGTTTTTTTGATTTCTGGACATTTTAAATGTAACATTTCTAAGAATTGTCATCTAAAGGGAAAATCATTTAAAAATATATATTATGAAAACAATTCGAAGAATACTTACGTTAAGCATTTTACTGATCACATTATGCGGTACCGCACAGCAATACCCTTTTGAAGTAGAGGTAAAAGGTAAAGGTCAGCCTATATTACTTTTTCCAGGATTTACGTGCACAGGAGAAGTGTGGGAAGCTACGGTGGCAGCGCTTTCTAAAGATTACGAATGCCATGTTTTTACCTTTGCTGGCTTTGGAGAGGTTCCTGTAGTTGAAAAACCTTGGTTCCCAAAAATAAAGGAAGGCGTAGAAAGTTATATTAAAAATCAAAATCTTAAAAATGTAGTTGTTCTGGGACATAGTCTCGGCGGAACCTTAGGCCTCTGGTTGGCTACCGAAAATGACCACGCCCTTTCAAAACTTATTATTATAGATGCACTACCTGCGACCGGGGCGCTTATGATACCTAACTATGACAGTGAAGCCCTCGCCTACGAAAGTCCTTGGAACAAACAAATGCTTTCCATGGAGGCTAAGGCATTTGAAGCAATGGCAGAGCAAATGGCTTCCGGAATGACCCTAAACAAGGAGAAACAGGTCCTTGTCAAGAATTGGATGCTAAAGGCAGATAGGGAAACCTATGTTTATGGGTATACCGATTTATTAAAGCTCGATTTAAGAGCCGATATTGTCAAAATAAATATTCCGGTCACCATTTTGGCCGCAACGGAACCCTACGGCCTAGAAATGGCCAAAAGCACCTACGCTAAACAATACGCTAATCTGGAAGACTATGATTTAGAATTTGCGGAAGGAACTGCACATTTTGTCATGTATGACAATCCTAGTTGGTTTCAAGAAAAATTGTTTCATAGCTTAGAGAACTAATGACCCCATCAGAAGAAAGATATAAGGAGATTTATAGGGATAATTACCCTAAGGTGATGCGGTTGTGTATGGGATACGTTTCTGGAGACCAGGCCTTGGCGAAAGATGTAGCTCAGGATGTATTCATTAAAATTTGGGAGAACTTGGAACAGTTTCGTAATGAAAGTGGTATTGGAACCTGGATTTATAGAATCACAGTAAATACCTGCCTTACGCAACTCAGGAAGCAGAAAAAGCATCGAACTAACTACGATATAAAAGATATTCCTGAACACCATGAGGCCTATTCGGGAGAGGAAAAGCATCAAATGTTAGTGCAGTTATATGGATGTATCAATACCTTATCTGAAACCAACAAGGCCATTATTTTATTGGAGCTCGAGGGTTTGCCACAAAAAGAGATTTCTGAAATCATAGGAATAAAACACGAAGCAATCCGCACACGAATACATCGGATCAAAAGTCAATTAACAAAATGCGTAAACAATGAATAATTTTGAGAAGTTACAATCAAATTGGAAAAATCAGCCAGGGGCTGAAGCCACGGAGCAAGGATTTAAAGAGTTGTTACAAGGAATAAAAAGAGTAAAGGATAAGCAAAAAATTACGAACGTGATCCTTGCCATTACAGCGATAATATTAGTATTCTTTTTTATCTATATCTCCGGATATGAAAACAATCAAGTCATTTTAGGCCTGGCCCTAATGGTAGGTACACTGTTGATTCGTATGTTACTGGAAGTTTTAAGTATAAAACAACTAGGAAAATTGAATACCCTTTCAAATTACAACGACTATAAGAATGCCCTTGTTAGTTATTATAAACGCAGGAAAAATGTTCATTTTATATGGACACCCGCAATTGTTCTGGGGTATGTTGTTGGGTTTCTAATACTCTTGCCACTTTTTAAAGCTAATTTGTCTTCTGGATTTTATACGTACATAATAATATCCGGTCTAGTATCATTAATTGTTTTGGGTATTTTCATTGCCAAGCAAATACAAAAAGAAATGCAAGAAATAAAGCGGTTGCAACAATAGTCTCTTTTAATCGTACTATTGGCATCACTTTTGGTTTTATGGTAAGTGACTGAAATTAACACATATTCGCATATCTTTACAAAAACCAAATAAGACATGTACATGGGACGTTTTAAATATATAATCTGCATTATGCTCTTGGGACTTTTTAGCTGTTCTTCACAAAAAAAATTACAAACGGAAATTCCGTTTGAATTAGGGAATGCGTCCTGCCAGGTATATAGTGGTGGTTTGGAAAGTAGTGGAAGCGGTATTGCGGTTAAAATTCCGGTTACTATGGATAATGCAAGTGATGTAGTAATGAAAGAAATTTTCTTCAGGGGTAAGCAAGCTCAAGTGACCATGGAACAAGTCGACGGTGCAAATTACGCTATGGCCAAAATACCGAATTCTAAAGGGGGGTCGGCTGAAACTACAGCTTTGGAATTAGGGGCTACCGATGCGGTTCTCAGTTATATTGAAAATGGTAAGTTAAAATACACCAAGATAACAGGGATAAAAGAAAAACAACCCCTATTATACAAGGGGAAACCAAAAAACTAACTTTGTTTAACCACCGTAATTGGGTACTTTTGAGGCCTTAATGTTAGGTGTTTGAATCCGCTGAAAAAACTTTTTAAGCAAACGGCCATTTATGGCTTGGCAACCGTTTTACCTAGGATGCTATCATTTTTGCTAGTGCCCATCTATACCTCCGTAATGCCTCCTGGTACTTACGGTGATGTCACCTTAATTTTTTCATGGTTCGCCATTTTAAATGTTTTCTTGGCCTATGGAATGGAAACTGCCTTTTTTCGCTTTTATAAGGAAGCGGAAAACAGGGCAAACGTGATATCCACCTCGCTACTCTCTTTAGGAGCTTCTACACTGCTGTTCGTATTGGTTGGCCTCATCTTTAAGGGAAGCATTGCCAGGGCATTGAATATAGATACGGAATACATGAATTTTGTTCTGGGTATCTTGGCTTTAGATGCTTTGGTAATTATACCATTTGCATTACTGAGGGCTAATGAAAAGCCCATGCGTTATGCAGTAATCAAAATTCTGAACGTAGCGATTAATTTAGGTCTGAATCTCTTTTTCTTAATTCTGCTGCCTAAAATAGCTAAGGGAGAAACTTCGAGTATTTTCAGCGGAATCTACGTTCCAAATTTCGAAATCTCTTATATCCTAGTCTCCAATCTTATTGCTAGCGCCATCACCTTGCTATTAATGCTGGGTGTTTATAAAAGACCTTCTTACCGCTTTGACATGAATTTGTGGCGAAGAATGCTCACCTATGCCATGCCGGTTATGGTGGCGGGTATTGCATTTACCATAAATGAGGTTTTTGACCGATATTTATTATCAGAATTGCTTCCGGCGGATATTGCTAAAAGTGAAATGGGGAAGTACTCTGCCTGCTATAAATTAGCGCTTTTCATGACCCTGTTCGCCACGGCTTTTAGAATGGGAATAGAGCCTTTTTTCTTTAGTCATTCCGAAACTAAAAATCCGCAGAAGGCCTATGCTCAGATTACAAATTATTTTGTGGTATTGGGAAGTATTATTCTATTGACGGTTGTCGTTTTTGCCGATGTTTTAAAGCGGTTGATCGTGCTAGACGAATCCTATTGGGATGCCATGCCCATTGTGCCGCTAATAGTACTGGCAAGTTTCTTCTTAGGTATTTATCACAACCTATCCGTATGGTATAAAGTTACGGACAGAACAAAATTCGGAGCTTATATTTCTATGATCGGTGCGGTGCTTACCATCATTATCAATTTTGTCTTTATTCCTTATTTTGGTTATATGGCTTCTGCGGTAGCTACACTGACGGCGTACGGAACAATGATGTTGTTGTCCTTTTATTTTGGACGCATGTATTATCCTATACCCTATAATTTCAGAAAAATTATCTTTTATTTAGGAATCTCCATCTTGTTTTCTATCCTATCATTTTACATTTTTGATAGAAACCTTTTCGTGGGAATAAGCTTATTGCTCATTTTCCTTGGCCTAACGTATAGACTGGAAGGAGAAAACCTCAAAAAAATAATTATAAAGAAATGAATATAAAAATCATTAATAAATCGGACCACGCTTTGCCACATTACGAAACCAATGCTTCGGCCGGTATGGATTTAAGAGCAAGTATTCAGGAACCCGTTGTTTTGCGGCCTATGGAGCGCACAATTATAAAAACAGGCCTTTTTATGGAACTCCCAATCGGTTTTGAAGCACAAGTAAGACCTAGAAGTGGTTTGGCAGCTAAAAAGGGGATTACGGTATTGAATGCCCCTGGCACGATTGATGCTGACTATAGGGGCGAGGTCGGGGTAATCCTTATAAATCTTTCCAATGAGGCTTTTACCATTGAAAATGGAGAACGTATTGCACAAATGGTCATCGCAAAACATGAGCGTGCAACTTGGGAACAAGTAGAGGAGTTGTCAAGTACGGTTAGAGGAGAAGGTGGTTTTGGTAGTACTGGGGTGAAGTAAAAGCCCCCTAACCCCAAAGGGGGAATTTGTGTTGAGTTATGAAAAATGAATGTATTTTTTTGTTGCTTTTTTTAGGAACAAATTTTGTTCCAGCTCTTTCTTATGCCCAAGAAGAAAATGGAATTAGGGTAGAAGAAAGTGCAGAAGTGTTTTTAGAGGACTATTCCGATGATTTTCAAGAAAACTTCTTTGAGGCATTAAAACAGAAAGGAATTCAGAATTACGACAGGGCCATTAATTTTTTGCTCGAATGCAAACGATTACAACCAGAAAACAAGGTGGTTGCCTATGAACTTGCAAAGAGCTATCATTTAGATAAAAAAAATATACTTGCACAGGAATATGCAATTGAGGCCTTGAACAGTGAGCCTGAAAACTATTGGTATTTGCACACTTTAAATACCATAGTGGGGAAACAAGGAAATACTATGAGTTCCTTAGAAAATCTAATTCCGTACAATAATGCGGTGCTCAAGGAAAATCTTGCTCAAATCTATTTCAAGGATGGCAAATTAGAAGCTGCGCTTGCGGTTCTAAAAACACTTGAAAGCTCAAAGAACAGGATGGCCCTTGAACAAAAAATAAACGACTCCCTTCAAAATAAAGACGCAAACAAACAAACGGTTTCCTATACGGCAACGGTAAGAAACAATACGCCCAACAGCATAGAAAATTATAAAATGAGAATAAAGGGGCTGATGAAAATGAACGGCGGCAACTTAGGTCTAGTGCAATTAACCGAGGAAGCTTTAGAAAGCTACCCTTCTCAACCCTATTTTTATTACGCCAGCGGATATGCGCTGAACAGAAACAAAAAGCACAGGGATGCCATTGAGGTATTGGAAGCAGCTTTGGATTATTTGATTAACGATATTGCCTTGGCCAATAAAATTTACAAGGAACTGTCAGATGCCTATAGTGCTATAAGCAATCCATCAAAGGCAAATATGTACCTTAGTAAGATTAAACCCGGATTTTAAATTATGAGAGGGAAAATAAATACATACCTGAAACCTTTCCTTTATAGTATTCTTACGCTTTTCGTTTTGTCTTGCAAAAGCACAAAATTGGTGTCGGATGGTACGGTAGATGAGCGTTTGTCGTCCAAGGCAATCATAAGGGCCCATTATCAAAACCAGCCCACATTTAAAACCTTAAGCGGAAAGGTCAAAATCGATTATACCGATGGTGAGGACGCGCAGAGTTTTTCCGTAAGCCTTCGCTTGGAAAAGGATAAAGCTATTTGGATGAGCGCTCCCCTGGGCATCGTTAAGGCCTACATTACCCCAAATAAAGTCTCTTTTTATAACAAATTACAGAATGAGTATTTTGATGGGGATTTTTCCTATTTAAGTGACCTACTTGGAACGGAAGTAGATTTTAAGATTGTGCAGAACTTACTCTTGGGACAAGCCCTGTTAGATTTAAGGGAGAAAAAATATGAAGCTTCTATAACCGGGGAGCACTACAGACTTGTTCCAAGGTCTAACGAGGTACTTTACAAAATACTTTTTGAAATAGAGCCCAAAAACTTTAAAATGGCCTCCCAGCAACTTTCGCAGCCCTTAAAGAAACGTTTGCTAGAAATCAAATATGAGAATTACCAGCGTATTGGTGATGAGGTATTGCCCAACACCATTAACATCAATGCCGTCGAGAAGAATACGGAGAATAGGATTCAGTTGGAGTATCGAAATTTAGAGTTGAACAGGACCTTGAATTTTCCCTATAAAATTCCCAAGGGATACGAAGAAATAGTACTGGAGTAAGATGTATTTTAAAGCGGTAACATTTAAGATAGTTCTTTTTATGCTGGTCGTGCTGACCCAGGATTTATATGCGCAAACCAGCGAACAGAAAGCCTTAGAAGAGAAGCGAGAGCAGCTTCAAAATGAAATCCGGGATATCAATCGCCTACTTTTTGCCGAAAAGAAGGAAAAAGGAAATGTTTTGGACCAAATGGAAGCCTTGGATAAAAAAATTACCGTAAGGCAGCAATTGATTCGTGTTACCAACCAACAATCTAACCTACTGAACAGACAGATCAACACCAACATCAGGAATATTGGTAAGCTGAAGAGCGAATTACAAGAGATAAAAGACCAATACGCTAAAATGATACAGAAGTCGTATCAGAATAAATCCAAACAGAACAGGTTAATGTTCCTATTGTCCTCGGAAAGCTTTTTTCAAGCATTTAAGCGCTTACAGTATATGAAGCAGTATACGGATTATAGAAAGGAGCAGGGAGCTCAGATTATTGCAAAAACGGACGAGCTAACACGACTGAACAGTGACCTTAATGAAGAACGAAAAGTAAAAGAAGTATTATTGGCACAGAATAGAAAGGCCAAAAATAAGCTCTTTGGAGAAATACAGGAGCAAAAAGCACTTTTAGGAACTATACGCAAGAACGAAAGTAAATATAGTAGTGCCATTAACAAGAAAAAACGGGAAGCCCGAAAAATAGACCAACAGATTGAAAAGCTTATTCGAAGCGCCATAGCTGCCTCTAACAAGAAGTCCGGAAAGAAGAATACAAGTGCTAGTAAGTTTGCACTTACTCCTGAGGCTACGTTAATCGCCAAGAACTTTTCCTCTAACAAGGGCAAGCTTATTTGGCCAGTGGAGAAAGGAATAAAAAGTCAGGGTTTTGGTATTTATAAAGACGCCGTATATCCCGGCATTAAGCACCAGAGCAACGGGGTAATTATTGCCACCGACCCCGGTGTCAAGGCGCGAGCAATTTTTGAAGGGGAGGTCATTGCTATTTTAGCCGTTCCGGGTGGAAATAAAGGGGTGCAGATTAAACATGGTAATTTTATCAGCACCTATTATAATTTGGCAGAACTTTATGTAAAAAAAGGGGATAAAGTGGGGATTAAAGAAGAATTGGGTACTATATACACCAACAAAACTAACGGACAAACACGCTTAAAATTTTATTTATATCAAGATACCTCCAGACTGAACCCTGAGGAGTGGGTGTACCGATTGTAAACTATTTCTGCTCTTAATTTTACATCAATAATTTTAGGTTATCCCCTTCAAATTAACTTAGTTCCTTTCTTCTTCAATTTGAATCAACAACTATTTTAAATGAGTTAAATGACTACTGCTCATCGTTTTAATTTTGAAATGAAAGGATTTTCCTTTTGTAAAATGAAGTTGAAACATAAAAAATTTAGGAAATGAAAAAGTTAAAAATGTTTGCTTTGATATTGTTCGCAATAACGGCAACAAACATCAATGCACAAACGGAAGAAGAAAGAGATTTGATAGCGGATGCTGAAAAAGCGAAGGCCAGCCTTGTTGCGGCGAATGAAAAGATTACTGATTTTTTTGATTCTTCTTATGGATACGTAATTTTCCCGAATGTAGGTAAAGGCGGGTTGATTATTGGTGGAGCCTCTGGAAACGGAATCTTATACCAAGGCGGTAAAAGTGTAGGAACCGTTAATCTTAAAAAATTAAATGTAGGCTTACAGGCCGGAGGGCAATCGGTTATCGAGGCAATTTTCTTTGAGAATGAAACCTCATTTAATGAATTTAAAAGCGATAACTACGAATTTGACGCTGGAGTATCAGCTGTAGTCCTAAAATCAGGTAAAGCCTTAAAAGCAAAGTATGAAGATGGTGTTGCCGTATTTGCTTTACCAAAAGCAGGATTGATGGCAGATGTAACCGTTGGTGGACAACGTTTTGAATATGAAGCTTTTGAAACAGACTCCGAAAAATAGGAACCGATGAAAAAAAGGGTAAAGAAAAACTATAATATATTAGTAGTTACACTACTCATGGTATTTATTGTAAGCGCCCTTTTAGTAAATTTGTAGTAAAGTAAAAGCCCCGTAAAGGGGCTTTTTTATACCTCTACAATTATTCTATAATTGATAGATTTACGAGTTGCTTCACTGCTTTAAGATAAATCGTAATTTGCCTGCTCTTAGAATGCAATTTGCTTAAATGTTTCCAAACAGCTGAGCGGACTACTTTAGGATTGTGTCTTGTTAAAGTTTGGCAGCCATAAAAAGGGACCTAGCTTTACTCTGAAAGTATTATTTTTTATATTTCATGTTCTTGACTCATAAACAGTACTAGTCTAAGAATAGCAGAAGTAGGAGATTAAGTATATTAACTGTAAAAGAATAGATGAATACAAATACAATAACAGATATCAAAGGAACTTTCACGCTACAGAATGGCGTGGCAATGCCTTACCTTGGTTTGGGTACTTACCAAGCCGATAACGAGCAAGAGGTGGTCGATTCGGTTAAAGACGCATTGGAAATAGGGTATCGGCATATAGATACGGCATCGGTATATAAAAATGAAGAGGGCGTTGGTAAAGGTATTAAGGAAAGTGCTGTAGCTAGGGAAGAAATTTTCGTTGTTAGTAAAGTGTGGAACGCAGACCAAGGTTATGATAGTACCATAAAGGCTTTTACGGATAGTTTGGAACGATTGCAATTGGATTATTTAGACCTTTATCTTATCCATTGGCCCGTAGCAGGTAAATTCAAGGACACGTGGAAAGCTTTGGAACATTTATATACCGAGAAGAAGGTAAGGGCAATTGGCGTAAGCAATTTTTTGCAGCATCATCTAGAAGAGGTGTTGAGCGATTGTAAGGTGATACCTATGGTAAACCAAATGGAATTTCACCCCTATGTAGTACAGCAGGATTTAATCGATTTCTGCAATAAAAATATCATTCAGTATGAAGCGTGGTCGCCCTTTATGCAGGGTAAGGTTTTTGACTTGGATATCTGCAAGGAATTGGCGGATAAGTACAACAAATCCATAGCTCAGGTGATACTGCGTTGGAACCTTCAGAAGGGAGTGGTGACCATTCCAAAATCAGTCCACAAAAATCGTATTGCTTCCAACGCTGCTATTTTTGACTTTGAACTTTCCGAGGAAGATGTAACGTACTTAGATAGTTTGGACAGAGGAGAACGTATTGGACCACACCCGGACTATTTCGATTTTTAATTTAATTATTCATAAACAAAGATTATAAACGCGTGGTTTTATTATAATCACTTTAAAAGCTGTTTAAGAAAGGCTCTGTATTCTTATATTCAAATTAAATATGTTCCATTAAAGAAAGATAAAGTACTATTATAGCTTGTAACTTAACCCAATGGCTAGGATATTTATATTTGTGTTAAATGGTGAGCGGGATAGCCTACCAGTTTCATAAAGCTTGGTAAAATCATATTCAAATTTTAAAAATACTCTATTGCTGATTTGATAAGCCACGCCAAGACCTAGATTAAGTCCACCCCTTGAAGTATTCGATTCTATTTCTTCACCAGTTGAAAAATCAATTACATTACTAAAGGTTAAAAGGGTATAACCCAACCTTGCAATAGGACGAAATTTTTGGAGACCATTAATTTTGAATTCTCCATAAATGCTTGGCTGAAATGAGATTACGGTAATATCAATTTCCGAAAAACCACCTTTATTTGAATCTCTGAAAATTGACGTGTTGAAATTTACACCGAAATCCGCTATAGTAGTATTGATAAAACTATAACTTAATCCTAAATCTATAATGCCATTATAATTTACACCAATAAAATTATTGTCAATAAGAACAGGGTAATTTACTTCAATACCAAATTTCTCATTTTGAGAAAATAATTTTGAAGTTACTATAATGAGTAAAGCAAAAATTATTATTTTTTTCATTAATTAAGGCGATGAATGTTTAATAAACAACGTTTCTGGTTTAAGAATAGTATTCATCGAGAAAATCAAGTCTTTTCTAATTTTTTTAGAGCTCGTGGAATTTTCCCCCTTTGGGGGCTAGGGGGCTAGGGGGCTATAAACAAAGCACGTAATTCTGTGGCTTCGTTAGGTTTCATTTTTCCGGCAAGTACAAGGCTTAATTGCTTCCTTCTTAATGCTCCTGCAAAACGCTCTTTTTCCAAATCGGTATCCGGAGACAGTTGCGGTACTTCTGTGGGCTTACCAGTCTCGTCGACAGCCACAAAAGTATAAATGGCTTCGTTCGCTTTAGTACGCTCGCCGCTGAAGCGATCTTCCATCCAAACATCAATATAAACCTCCATTGAGGTCCTAAAAGAACGGGAAACGGCAGCTTCCACGGTAACTACGCTACCTACGGGCACTGCCCTGTTAAAAGCAACGTGATTCACAGAAGCCGTAACGGTAATACGACGACTGTGTCTTCTAGCGGCAATACTTGCAGCGCGATCCATACGTGCCAAAAGTTCCCCCCCGAACAGATTGTTCAGTGGATTGGTCTCACTGGGGAGCACCATATCGGTCATTGTAGTTCTAGAATCTGAAGGTGTTTTAGCTTCCATTGCATTAAATTTTTCCATACAAAGATACGTGTCAAAAAAAGATTTTTGGGCGGTATTCGGTAAAAGAAAAAAGCAGGTAGAATTTCAAAATATTCTCCTTGGGACGGTAGCTGGCCCTACTTTTCAGAAAGTAACCAAGCGTCCGAGGATTGCGTTCGCTTAATTTTCCTTAATGCGCTCAAAGCCTCCTGCGCATTTTCGTAACGGTCGTAGGTCACCATGTGAAGACCATAGGCATTGGTTCCATAGTATGCGGCCTTATAGCCTTTTTGTTGTAGTGTGGCTATTTTTCTGTCAGCATTTGCCTTAACACGGAAAGCTCCGGCAACAATATGATGACGTGCCGTATTGTTTTCTGCGTTAGAAACGGCATCTACATTTACGGTAGGTAATTCTAAGGGCGCAGTATTGAAAAAAGTAGCCTCTTGTATCTGCCGGGTCACTTCTTTTTGAGCGTCTTGCCTAACTAACCGCTCGTTAACCATGCCTTTTTCATAGGCACGGTATCCCGTAAGACCTGTAGACAAGGCCAAGAGTAAAATTGCCGCATATTTTAAATAGGGCCGGAAAGATGTGGTTTCTCGTTTTTCAGGACTTATGATAAACGGAATGTCCTCTTCCAAAGCGATAATTTCCTCTTTTAAAACTTCGCGTGTTACGGGAATTGAATTAAAAGATGATAGGCCAAAGGAAGATGTCAAATAATTAACCTCTGATGAAGGTTGAAATTGTACCTTATTTTCTGCGCCGGCCCATAACAGACCAATTTTTGACAAGCTTAATTTTTCACCTTCTGTTAATTTCTGGCTCCATTTTTTAGTAATCCCTTCAATTTGTGAAAGTGCATCCTCAAAAGTAATTTTTTCCGATTGTGCTATATGGGAGACCAAAAGGCCATCATTGGTAATCAACTGCTCGTTGAACGCAATAGATTTTGAAGGGGCAAAAAAGGTGTTTGTAGTATCATTGATGCGTGCAGCTATCTTTTGTGTAAGGAAAGCCCCAAAATTTGGGACCACCACACAATTGTACCTGTATAGCAAGTCGCTGATATAGTGTTCTAGTACCATATAAGGCAAATATCAAAAAAAAATAGGGGCATAGAAACTCATAGGATAACTTTTTATTAACATTAATTTTTGTAGTATTTTGTGGGCTGTCATGATAAATTTCCAACATACTCCGGCTGAGTTGATTGCAATTTTAAGATTGCAACATGTTCCTAATATTGGAGATGTAATCGCTAAAAAGTTAATTGCACATTGTGGTAGTCCAGCGGCAATTTTTGAGGCTAAACGGAATCAACTACTCAAAATTGATGGTATTGGTACCCAGACCATAAAGCATTTGTTCGACGCGGCACACTTAGAAGCTGCGGAAAAAGAGTATGCATATTGTGATACGAATGCTATAGAAGCCACCTATTTTAAGGACGATGACTATCCAGATTATTTAAAGCATTGTATCGATAGTCCCATTCTTTTGTTCAAAAAAGGGAAAATAGCTTTGGAACAACGAAAAGTGATCAGTGTTGTTGGTACGCGGAATATTACGAGTTACGGAACGGCTTTTTGCGAACAGTTCATTGCGGACATTGCGCCCCTTAACCCTATTATAGTAAGCGGATTTGCCTATGGAGTGGATATCTGTGTTCAGCGAGAGGCTATGAAACACGGGTTGCAGACTATAGGCTGTTTAGCACATGGATTAAATCAAATATACCCTAAAGTGCATGCCAAATACCAGACAGAGGTTTGTGCCAATGGTGGTTTTTATACTGAATTTTGGAGTACAAGTAATCCGGAACGTGAGAATTTTCTAAAACGAAACCGGGTTATAGCCGGAATGAGTGAGGCTACGATAGTGGTAGAATCTGCCGAGAAAGGGGGTAGCTTGGTCACTGCCGATATTGCGAACAGTTACAACAGGGATGTTTTTGCAGTACCCGGAAGAGCTTCGGACAAATACAGTTTAGGTTGCAATAACCTGATTAAAAAACAGCAGGCCCATATGTTGACATCTGCGGCGGACCTCATTTACTTATTGGATTGGGATTTGGAGGAAAAGGAAACGAAAACGGTACAAAAGCAATTATTCGTAACCTTGGACGACCTAGAACAAACGATGTACGACTATCTACAAAATAATGGCAAGCAACTTTTGGACACTATCGCTTTAGAGTGTAAGCTGCCCATTTTTAAGACTTCATCTACCTTGTTGACCATGGAAATGAAGGGCGTTATTCGTCCGTTACCAGGAAAATTATTCGAAGCAATTTAATTATTTACAAACCGATTAGTTTACCAAAGAGAAAACAACTTTCGAATTAGATGATATATTGGCACCTGTCGTTAAAACAAGGCCTTTGAACCCTAGAGGGCTGCTATTCCTGTGTAGTGTATTGTTAAAGAACCGACTAATAGGTCGGATCCTTAATTTTTCTCAAAATATTGGACTTAATTAATCCCCCTGCTTTGGATAGGCTAGAAGAGGCCTAATACCCTAACTTTTCCCTCACTCTTTGCAAAACGCCATCGGCTACTTTCTTGGCCTTTTCAGCACCAAGGGCGAGTGCCTCATCTACTTCGTTGAGGTTGTTCATATAATATTCAAACTTTTCACGGGGTTCTTCAAACTTGTTCAAAATAACCTCGTAGAGCGCCTGTTTTGCATGGCCGTAACCGTAATTTCCTGCCAAATAGTTAGCGCTCATCTCCTCTATTTGAGGTTGGGAAGCCAGTATTTTATAAAGAGCGAACACATTATCCGTAGTAGGATCTTTGGGGTCTTCCATAGGCGTACTATCGGTCTGAATACCCATAATCTGCTTACGGAGTTTTTTATCCGTTTGAAAAAGATTAATCAGATTGCCCTTGCTCTTGCTCATCTTGGCCCCATCCGTTCCGGGAACATACATGGTTTCTTCTTGAACTTTTGCATCGGGTAGTATAAAGGTTTCGCCTAGTTGCGCATGAAAACGAGAGGCAACGTCCCGAGTCATCTCCAAGTGTTGTAATTGGTCTTTCCCTACTGGAACGATGTTGGCATCGTACAGCAAAATATCCGCTGCCATGAGCATAGGATAACCAAAGAGTCCGGCATTTACATCTTCCAAGCGATCAGCTTTGTCCTTAAAGGAATGTGCCAGTGTTAATCTTTGGTAAGGAAAGAAACAGCTGAGATACCAAGCCAGTTCTGTTACTTGAGGCACATCGCTTTGTCTATAGAATACGGTTTCTTCTATATCGAGACCAAAGGCAAGCCAAGTAGCTGCCGTAGCATAGGTATTGTTCCGTAATTCAGTACCATTCTTTATTTGCGTGAGCGAATGCATATCCGCTATAAAGAGAAAAGATTCGTTCTTGGGGTTCTGTGCCATTTGTATGGCGGGAATAATAGCGCCGAGGATATTGCCTAGATGAGGTGTTCCCGTACTCTGTATTCCCGTTAAAATTCTTGCCATTGCTGTCGTATTCTAAGCGAGTAAAGATAAAACAAATCAAAAAATAAGAACCGAAATAACTATTTTTGATTTATGCTCAAAATGGTTCAGCGTATAGGCCAGACTTTTTACCGTATTTGGTTCTATATCATGGTGGCTATCCCAATATTCATTTTCTTTCCCTTTCTGCTAGTTTCTGTTTCTAGGGAAGCTTGGTATCCACAGTTCTTTTGGTTGGCGCGTAATCTTTGGGCAAAACCAATACTTTATGGCATGGGATGCCCTCCGAGCGTTACCTTTGAACAACCTATTTTAAAAGGGCAGAGCTACATGTTGGTCGCGAACCATACCAGTATGTTGGATATAATGCTCATGCTCTACGTTAGTAAAAACCCCTTTGTGTTCGTTGGCAAGAAAGAACTGGTGAAAATACCTGTTTTTGGATTTTTTTATAAACGGGTATGTATCATGGTAGATAGAGAGGATACGCAAAGCAGGACCGGCGTTTATAGAAGGGCTCAAAGACGCCTGCAACAGGGTCTGAGCATCTGTATTTTTCCCGAGGGCGGCGTGCCGGAAGAGACCGTGGTTTTGGACTCCTTTAAAGACGGCGCTTTTAAAATGGCCATAGCACATAAAATACCTATAGTTCCCATTACTTTTTACGATAACAAAAAACGATTTTCGTTCACCTTTTTTAGTGGAGGTCCGGGAAGGACTAGGGCCAAGGTGCACGAATTTTTTGAAACGGGTATTTTGGGAGCAGAGGACAAGTCTACCCTTAGAGAAGAAGTGCGTGAAGTTATTTTGGCCGATTTAAAACTGTACAATGCTTGTACTATTTAAAATCTAAAGCTAAGCCCGCTGTATATACCTAAGGAATAGGGGTTAAAAGTACCATCTGTCTCAGAGAATGTATTCAGTTGATATTTAAACACAGGCTCTAAGTTGAATTGTACTTTAGGCGAGAATTTATAATTTACCCCGAGACCCACATTAGCACTAAAATTTAGGTCGTTTACATTATTGGCCTCACCCATTTCCGTCGTTAGACCTCCAGATGTAAGGGCTACGGAGTTGTCTATCAAGAACAAGGAGCTAATTCCGCCGATAAGATTTACCCCGAACTTATTGTCCACAAGGGCATAATTGAGTTCTACCGGAACCTCAACATATCCTAATTGTTGGGACATTACCCCGTCTCTTTCCGGGTTTTCAGCCGACACATCTATAGCTTCGTTACTAACGACAGCATTTGCGTTCCCACCTTTTCTACTAGATACCACCAGATTTTTTGAGGTTGCAGAATAATCAATATTGTCAATTTGCCCATTGGTAGAAGCTACTAAGGAAGAGGAGAATGCAACATCGTTCGTATCATAGCCATAATCTACCTTATGCACTCCCGATTTAACGGTGAGCTTAGGACTTATCTCGTAGGCAACGGACAATCCATAGCTAAGATTGATATTCCCCGATTTAGAATTGGGAATGAATATGGAATGTACAGAAGAGCCTTCCCCGATCGCATTAAAATAAACGGGAGCTACACTAGGGCCAGCGGACCATTTTTTGGCATTACCTTCAGCAACCACTACGGCCTCTTGTTCCTCGATTTCTTCGAAGATGGATTTTTTCTTAGGGTCTTCAATTATTTCCTCGGTTTCTTTCTCGTCATCTGCATTTGCAGCTAGAGCTGTTTCAGGATTACCGGTAGTAGTAGTTTCTAAACTCCTATCTTTTGGAGAAACATTAGTATTTGATAGTTCCTCCTGCAGCACCTTCTCCTTTGTAGTACGATTAGATTGCGCAATTTCAGTCTCATTGGCAAATACGTCATTCGTAAAATTTGAGTCCTTATTTTGTTCTTTTTTACTCTTTTTGACCGGACTCTTTTCTTTTGTTTGCGCTACGGTTTCTTCGTTAGAATTCCAATTGTCCGTAGCTATCTTAGATTTTTGCTTTGACATATTTTGGTCGCTATCGGATTTACTCTCTTTAGCTTTAGGCGTATTGGCCAATTGTATCACATTTTCCCCAGGATTATGTTCCATTTCTTCTTTGGAAGTAATGGCTGTAGTATCTACAATACGAGTATTGAAATCTGCTTTTTTGGTTCCTGTAGAATCAATAGCGTTTGTATTTATCTCAGGCACATTATGTTCTACGTCCGTTATTATTTCTTCTGTTGTATTGTTTTCCGCAAATGGATTGAACAGTACAAACCCAATTAACAAAGCTGCGGCGATACCGCCTAGTTGCCACCACAACGGCAGCAGACGTTTTTCCTTCTTTTTGTTCAATGACGCCTCAATGGATTTCCAGACATGTTCGTCGGGAACTTCCTTGAAGTCCAAGAATGTATCTTGGAATAGTTCGTCTAATTTCTTTTTGCCCATCTCTTTAAGACTTTAATTTTTTATTTTGACTCTTTTGAATCATATATAGCTTCCCAATAGTATTACCATCCCGATAATTGATTGAGAAATTTTGTTTTCTATTTTCTCTTTTAAGAGCATTCGTGCCCTAGCAAGATTAGATTTTGATGTTCCGGTGCTGGTACCCAGCAACTCACCTATTTCTTTATGTGTGTACCCATCAAGTACGTATAAATTAAAAGTTGTTCTGTATTTATTGGGAAGCTCCCTTATATATTCCAACAAGGTCTGTAATCCAATATCCTCAAAAGAGGAATCCACGGTTACTTCTTCTTCCGTATTTTCATGCACAACATTTAAAGGTTCTTCCTTTCTGTATTTCTGTAATACGGTGTTTACTGTAATTCTTTTCATCCAGCCTTCAAAAGACCCTTTGGACTTATACTGCTCAATTTTATCATAAATGGTCATAAAACTATCATGCAAGCTGTCTTCCGCTTCGGTCTTGTTCTTGGAATATTTAAGACAGATACCAAAGAGAACGGCGGAATATTTTCTATATAGCTGCGCCTGCGCCTTTCGGTCGCCCTTTTTACAGTTATGTATGAGCTGTTCTAGACTCACTAAGATTGGTTGGATTAAGTTGGTTTTTAATTTACGGGTACAATTATTTCAAGGAATTCAGCTTCCCCATCACTATTTTCTCCTTGAAAAAATTTAAAGGTATACGGTTGGTTGTAGATGACCGTAAAATTAAAAAATGCCTCTTCTGTTGTAACTATCTGTGTGCATGCCTCTATGTCCGTTCTAACAGAACCTATGGCAACGATATTTCTTGTAGTGGTATCTTCGTCACTTACATCGAAACCCTCATAAGCGGTACAACCGTCAGGCAGGTTATAGGTAACGTTTATTTGATAGGTCTGATTTAGTTCAAACGATTCCGGAACATCGGCACTGATTATTTGTAATGCCGTAAAATGAAAATTTGGACCATCATCGTTGGAGCAACCACACAGCAATAAAGTAAAACATACCACCAGGAAAATAACTTTTCTTCCCATTACGATAATTTCTTTTCTTTAAAGATGAAAATCTACCCTAAAGGTTGCGTAAACCTTGTAAAAAATGATGTATTAGGAGTTAATGGTATTAATGGCCTCCCTAATTTTTACATCTAATTCCTCAAAAAGTTCAGGATTGTCTAGCAACAATGACTTTACGGCGTCCCTACCTTGACCTAATTTTGTGTCTCCATAGCTGAACCATGAACCACTTTTTTTGATGATTTCATACTGAACACCCAAGTCTATGATTTCTCCTACTTTCGATATTCCTTCGCCATACATGATATCAAACTCGGTGGTTCGGAAAGGAGGCGCAACTTTGTTCTTTACGACCTTTACCCTTGTTTTGTTTCCTTGAATATTACCATCCGTATCCTTTATCTGGGTGGATCTTCTAATATCCAATCGAACGGATGCGTAGAATTTAAGGGCATTACCGCCAGTAGTAGTTTCTGGATTACCGAACATAACACCAATTTTTTCTCTCAACTGGTTAATGAATATAACGGTACAATGCGTTTTGCTGATGGAACCCGTTAATTTCCTCAAGGCTTGCGACATTAAACGGGCGTGTAAGCCCATTTTTGAATCGCCCATTTCTCCTTCAATCTCACTTTTTGGTGTAAGAGCGGCAACGGAATCTATTACTACAATGTCAATAGCTCCGGAGCGAATTAGATTGTCCGCAATTTCCAAACCTTGCTCCCCATTATCCGGTTGGGAAATAATTAAGTTATCAATGTCTACCCCTAATTTTTCGGCATAAAAACGGTCAAAAGCATGTTCCGCATCTATAAAAGCGGCAATGCCACCGTTTTTCTGAGCCTCAGCTATAGCATGTAGTGTTAATGTAGTTTTACCAGATGATTCCGGACCGTATATTTCAATAACTCTTCCACGCGGATATCCACCTACTCCCAAGGCAATATCCAACCCTAAAGAACCTGAAGGTATCACCTCAACATCCGCAACCACGCTATCTCCCATTTTCATGACAGCACCCTTACCATAGGTCTTGTCCATTTTATCCAGCGTTAGTTTAAGGGCTTTTAATTTTGCATCTTTCTCGGAACTCATCTTTTCAATTTTAGGGTAGCTAAATTAACACTTCTTTTTTGAAAAGAATAATATAGCGTGCTATTACGCAACCATTTTCTATAATTGTTATCTTATTTAAAAAGTCTGTTGGTTATTTGGTTATAATCCGTTGTTTTTAGTGTCAACGGAGATTGGTGGCTATCTCCTTTTATCATTTTCAAAGAATGCTATGAAGAAGAGAAATGGAATAGCCGAATAAAGAGTCTTGAGTAATCAAGGCTCTTTTTGTTTTTAATAAGCCTTTTTTTAAAAGCTGCGCTTGGACTAAGAAAAACCGATTTTTGTACCTTTGCCAACTTAAAAATCATTCTTTAACTTAAATAATTGGTATAGCATGCAACTGTACAATACTTTAAGTGCTAAGGAAAGAGCATCTTTAATTGAACAGGCCGGAAAAGAACGCCTTACCATCTCTTTCTATAAATATGCACACATAGCCAACACGGCATTATTCCGGAATTATCTTTTTATTCATTGGAACGAGTTAGAAGTTCTCGGGCGCATTTATATTGCGCACGAAGGTATAAACGCACAACTTTCTGTGCCAGCCGAGAATTTTGATGCGTTCAAATCCCATTTGGACAGTATTTCTTTCTTGAAAAATGTTCGTTTGAACATTGCCATTGAACAGGATAATATGTCCTTTTTAAAATTGAAGGTGAAAGTGCGTCATAAAATTGTTGCGGACGGTCTTAATGATGCTGCTTTCGACGTTACCAATAAAGGGATTCATGTAGATGCCAAACGTTTTAATGAACTCATTGAGGACCCTGATACGGTTTTGGTAGATATGCGCAACCATTATGAAAGTGAAATAGGCCATTTTAAGAATGCGATAACCCCGGACGTGGATACTTTTCGTGATTCATTGGATATTATTGAGAAAGATTTAGCGGACCATAAGGAAGATAAAAAATTAGTAATGTATTGCACGGGTGGCATACGTTGCGAAAAAGCAAGTGCGTATTACAAGCACAAAGGATTTCAACAGGTGTATCAATTAGAGGGTGGTATCATTGAATATACGCGGCAGGTAAAAAACCAAAATCTAGAGAATAAATTCCGGGGTAAAAATTTTGTGTTCGATCATAGGAGAGGAGAGCGTATCAGTGATGATGTCATAGCACAATGCCACCAGTGCGGGGAACCTTGCGACGAGCATGTGAACTGCGCAAATGAGGCATGTCACTTACTGTTCATTCAGTGCTCGTCGTGCGCCGAAAAAATGAATCAGTGCTGTTCGGACGACTGTAAAGAGGTTCACGAGCTACCTTTTGAAGAGCAGAAAGCTCTGAGAAAAGGAAAAACGGTCAGCAATAAGATTTTTAAAAAAGGGCGCTCCGAAGTATTAAAGTTTAAAAAGTAGTACTTACGCTTCGGTTCCTGAGAGCACTTTTTTTATAGCCCAACTTTGGGCTATTACTTTTGATCATCAAAAAAGTCATATAAGGATTACCTCATTCTTGACGGGGAGCACTCTGGTGTCGTACTTTACATCGGATTAAAAAAACACTATCTTTACCATTAAGTTTTTATGAACCTTTTTTGGCGGAATTAGACTGTTCCTGTCAAATCAATATATAAAATATGGGTTGTAGTAGTTGTTCTACCGGCAAGGATGGACAACCAAAGGGATGCAAGAATAATGGTACTTGCGGTACAGATGGTTGCAATAAATTAACAGTTTTTGATTGGCTTTCCAATATGGCGTTACCCAATGGAGAGAAGCCTTTTGAGTTCGTTGAGATAAGATTTAAAAATAGCAGAAAAGGGTTCTATAAGAACACAGAAAACCTTTCACTTTCTATTGGCGATATTGTCGCTACACAGGCCCAATCGGGTCATGACATAGGTATGGTTACCTTGACCGGAGAGTTGGTGCGCGTTCAGATGAAGCGCAAGAAAGAAGATTATAAATCCGAAGATTTTGCCAAGGTTTACAGAAAAGCTTCCCAAAAAGATATTGATATTTGGCAGAAATGTAGGGACCGGGAAGAAGAGATAAAGAAAAGGGCCAGGGAAATAGCCATCATATTGAAATTACAGATGAAAATCTCTGATGTAGAGTTTCAGGGTGACGGTTCCAAGGCTACATTCTACTACACCGCAGAGGAGCGTGTTGATTTTCGTCAGCTTATAAAGGACATGGCCAAAGCATTTGGTATTCGCATTGAAATGCGCCAAATAGGATACCGGCAAGAGGCACAACGTCTTGGCGGAATCGGTTCTTGTGGCAGGGAATTATGTTGCTCTACTTGGCTAACGGATTTTAGGTCCGTGAGTACTTCTGCTGCCCGTTATCAGCAACTTTCCTTAAATCCTCAAAAACTGGCCGGTCAATGTGGAAAGTTAAAATGTTGCTTAAACTATGAGCTCGATGCTTACTTGGATGCATTGAAAGACTTTCCGTCTCAGGACACCAAACTATTTACCGAGAAAGGGCTTGCCTTTTGCCAAAAAACGGATATTTTTAAGGAAATGTTGTGGTTTTCCTATAAGGACGAACCTGCGAACTGGCATGTGCTTTCCAAAGACCAGACCAATGAAATTCTCGAAAAGAACAGGAAAAAGGAAAAAGTAGCCAGTCTAGAACTGTATGCCTTGGAAAATAGTGTAGAGGAAAAGGTCGTTTTTGAAAATGTGGTAGGGCAAGATAGTCTCACAAGGTTCGACAGGCCTAAAGGAAAGAGCAACAGGAACAACAGAAATAAAAATAGGAACCGTAAAAAGAACAACAATAGAAAAAGAAATCAAAAAAATGCGAAGCATTAGTTGTCTGCTAATTTTCACGATCATCATAGCTTCCTGTAATACCAACGTAGCCCATACAGAATACAAGAGCATAAACGGCGCTGTTTGGAACAGGGACAATGTTGTTCAATTTTCTTTCCCTGAATTAGATACGGTCCAGAATCATCATATGTTCATCAATGTGAGGAACGATGAAAATTTCCCCTACAGCAACCTTTTTCTGATTACAGCTTTAACCACACCGAACGGAGAGGTGTTGCAGGACACTTTAGAATATAAAATGGCCCTGCCGGACGGAACGTGGCTAGGGAAGGGAAACGGAAGCATCAAGGAAAATAAACTTTGGTACAAGGAAAACATCGTTTTCCCCGCCAAGGGCGTATATAATTTAGAGATATCCCACGCTATGCGAAAAAATGGTACTGTTTCCGGTATTATAGCACTGGAAGGTATCACGGATGTAGGTATAGAAATAACAAAGAGTAACCCCTAAGCTAATGGCAAAAGTCGCTAAAAAGAAAGAGTCTCAGGGCTTTTTTAAGTTTATCAAATGGTTTTGGATTTTATTTATTTCAGGTATAGCTTTCGTTGCATTAATATTTCTTTCTGCTTCGTGGGGCCTGTTCGGAGAATTACCACCCTATGAGTATCTAGAAAATCCGCAAACAAATTTAGCCTCTCAAATACTCTCTTCGGACAATAAGTTATTAGGTAAATTTTATCTAGATGATAACCGTACGGATGTTAAATACGAAGATCTCCCAGAAAATCTGGTGAACACCTTAATTGCTAGCGAGGACATTCGTTTTCGGGACCATTCGGGAATAGATGCCCGAGGAACTTTAAGGGCCGCATTTTTTCTTGGTAAAAGAGGAGGTGCAAGTACTATTTCCCAACAATTGGCACGTCAACTCTTTGTAGGCGTACGGTCCAGAAATAAATTCGAGACCATTCAGCAGAAAATAAAGGAATGGGTTTTAGCGATCAGGCTAGAACGTAGCTATACCAAGGAGGAAATCATTGCCATGTATCTTAATATTTACGATTTTGGTAATAACGCCGATGGTATTCGTTCTGCTTCACGAATCTATTTTGGTAAGGAACCAAAAGATTTAAAAATGGAGGAGTCTGCCATGTTAGTGGGAATGCTTCAAAATTCTTCCCTGTACAATCCTTTGCGACGGGAGGAGCTCACACAGAAAAAGAGAAACATTGTTTTAGGACAGTTGGCCAGGTATGAGTTTATATCCGAGAAGGAAAGAGACTCCCTCCGGGGCTTGGAAATGAACATTAATTATAATCCAGAGAACCATAGAGAAGGTCTGGCTACCTATTTCAGAATGTATTTGCAACGGTTCATGAAAGACTGGATTGAAAAAAATCCAAAACCGGCTCTTGAAGGGGAACGGGACAGGTACAATCTTTACTTAGATGGACTTAAGATTTATACGACCATAGATTCTAAAATGCAGGCGAATGCCGAGGAGGCCGTGTCCCAACATATGGAGCGCTTACAAGCAGAATTTTTCGTTCAAAACACAAAGAAGCGGAACCCAACTACTCCTTTTTTAGACTTAACCGATGATGAAACCGACCGTATTATGGAACGGGCTATAAAAACATCGGAACGTTGGAGAAAAATGAAAGAAGCTGGGAAATCTGAAAAAGAGATACGAGATTCTTTTACCAAGAAGACGGAAATGACCGTATTTGATTGGAAGAGCGATACCAAGGAAAAAGATACCGTTTTAACCCCTTTGGATTCTATACGTTACTACAAGACTTTTCTTAGAGCGGCAATGATGTCCATGGAGCCACAGACCGGCCACGTTAAGGCTTGGGTAGGAGGCATAAATTATAAGCATTTTCAATATGATAATGTGATTCAAGGTTCTAGACAGGCTGGGTCTACGTTTAAACCGTTCGTTTATGCTGCGGCCATTGACCAATTACGTTTATCTCCCTGTGAGACACTGCCAGACACGCAATACTGTATAGAAGCTGGCAAACACGGTAATATGGAACCGTGGTGCCCTAGGAATTCGGACTTTAAATATTCGGGTAGGGATATGACCCTGAAATATGCCTTGGCTAATTCAGTAAATACGGTTACTGCCCAGTTAATAGATAAGGTAGGGCCTAAGTCCGTAGTTTCTATCGTAAAAAATTTAGGTTTCACCAATGAAATATTACCTGTACCCGCTATTGCCTTGGGAACAGAATTGGTTAACGTATACGAAATGGTTGGGGCCTATGGCGCTTTTGCCAACCAAGGAGTTTATGTGAAACCGGTAATGGTAACGCGTATAGAGGACAAGAACGGAACTGTGCTGTACGAGTACGTTCCAGAAACAAAGGACGTGCTCAGTAAAGAAGTATCCTATGCCATGGTAGACTTAATGAAAGGTGTTACTCAGGGAGGTTCTGGAACGAGATTACGACATAGTTACAATAAGAATAATTCAGTCTATAAAGAGATTATAACAGGATACCCTTATGAGCTTACGAACCCGATTGCCGGTAAAACGGGGACTACCCAAAACAACAGTGATGGTTGGTTTATGGGAATGGTACCCAATTTGGTAACGGGTGTTTGGGTAGGTGGTGAGGAACGTTCCGTACACTTTAAAAATATTCTATACGGTCAAGGCGCATCAATGGCCTTACCCATTTGGGGATTATATATGAAGAAGAATTATGCAAATGAGGAATTAGGGATATCAAAGGGCGATTTTGAGAAACCGGATAACATGTCGATAATTACGGATTGTGAAAAGTTTGTGGAAAACCAGAAACAGGACATTGAGCTAGAAGATGATCTAGAGGATTTAGATTTTTAAAAAACCATAGGTTTCTTATTTTAATAGAATAGACCCTGCACAATGCAGGGTCTTTTTTTTACGTGAGATTTCATTTAAAAGCAGTAATTTAGAAGGAGATAAATCTATAATTATGATAAACAAAACTGTACCTAATATTGAGAAAGCGCTAGAGGGCGTAAAGGACGGTATGACGTTTATGCTTGGAGGATTCGGGTTGTGTGGTATCCCTGAAAATGCGATAGGGCAACTGGTTAAAATGGGGATTAAGGACATTGTATGCATATCTAACAACGCAGGGGTAGATGATTTTGGCTTAGGTCTTTTATTGCAGCAAAAGCAGATAAAAAAAATGATTTCTTCCTATGTGGGAGAAAACGATGAGTTCGAAAGACAAATGCTTAGTGGCGAGTTAGAGGTAGAGTTAACACCTCAGGGCACCCTAGCTGAGAAATGTAGGGCTGCACAAGGAGGTTTTCCAGCATTTTTTACACCTGCAGGATACGGAACGGAGGTTGCAGAAGGGAAGGAAACCAGAGAATTTAACGGAAAAATGTATGTGCTTGAGGAGGCTTTTAAGGCCGACTTTTCGTTCGTTAAGGCCTGGAAAGGGGATGAGGCCGGTAACCTTATATTTAAAGGAACTGCTAGAAACTTTAACCCGGCCATGTGTGGGGCCGCTGAAATTACAGTAGCGGAAGTAGAGCAACTGGTTCCTGCCGGAGCATTGAATCCCAATGAAATACATGTTCCAGGTATTTTTGTTCAGCGTATTTTACAGGGAACGTCTTACGAGAAAAGAATTGAACAGCGAACCATAAGACAAAGAGCATAGACTATGTTAGATAAGAATGGAATTGCGAAACGTATCGCCAAAGAAGTAAGAGATGGGTATTATGTAAATCTTGGTATAGGCATCCCTACTTTGGTCGCGAATTTTGTGAGGGACGATATTAGTGTAGAGTTCCAAAGCGAGAACGGCGTATTGGGTATGGGGCCATTCCCATATGAGGGCGAAGAAGATGCGGATGTCATTAATGCAGGTAAACAAACCATAACCACACTTCCTGGCGCCTCTTTTTTTGATTCGGCTACAAGCTTTAATATGATTCGGGGTCAACACGTAGACTTAACTATTTTAGGAGCTATGGAAGTCTCTGAGCAAGGAGATATCGCCAATTGGAAAATACCTGGGAAAATGGTGAAAGGCATGGGAGGGGCAATGGATTTGGTAGCTTCTGCTGAAAATATCATTGTGGCTATGATGCATACTAACAGAGCGGGTGAGTCTAAATTGCTTAAAAGATGTTCGCTTCCTTTAACGGGAGTTGCCTGTGTTAAGAAAATCGTGACGAACTTGGCAGTATTAGAGGTTGCCCCAAAAGGCTTTTTGCTTTTAGAACATGCCCCTGGCGTTAGCATAGAGCAGATTAAGGCCGCGACCGAAGGAAACTTGCAGGTAGCGGACAACGTGAAGGAGATGCAATTAGATTGAATATAGTATGCATTTTATCGATGAAAGGAAACGGTTCGTTTTTTTCACAACATTTTAGAATGCGTTCACAACAATAATGCTGAAAAAACGAATTATCGACGTTATATTTATCGTGTAGAAAAATAATAACCGACAATAAAAAAATAAATTTTACCCAAATGAATTCCCAAACGAACCACATTGCACCAGAAGAGAAAGTACAAGTTTACAGAAATGATTTTTTCAGCGGAATTGTACAATTGACCAAAAAATTATTTATGTTATAGATTCTTTAAAAGAATAGATTATAAAAGAGCGACTCCCCCAAGTCGCTCTTTTTTTATTCTTTAATTTTTGAAACGGGGATATCTTAAGTGCTTTTTGAAGCTTTATACGACGTAGAAATTTCTTGAATCTCCGCATAAAACGAAAAAATTCATATGAATAGATAACCTAATTAAAATAATTTTGTATTTCAACGATAAAAAATGTCATTTCAACGATTATATTTTTATATTCGTTCAGTTGACAACAAAAAATGAGCATTTCGCCACATTAATTATTTTTGTAAGAAAATTCCTTCATATATTTGTATTGTAATTAAAGTGAATCCCAAATCGCTTTTAAAAACTTAACCTAAAATGAAGACTTTTTTCAAATGTTTAGTAGTATGCGTTCTTTTCACATCATGTTCAAAAATAGAGATAAATAATGACCCCGTAATTGGTATTTGGCAACATAATGTCAAAACCGCCACCAATAGTAACAAAATGACCGTAGACAAGGAAGAGTGAATTTTTAATGATGTGTATCTAGGAAGGTTTCATGGATATAATGGTGAAGAGGTGACCTTCTTAACAGATTTTAGATGGACGGTAGAAGATGATATATACACCATTTCTTACCCTGGGACCGATTTCCCGGACGATAAGGTAAAGATGGTAGCTAGTGAAAATGGAACATACTTGGTAAGAGTTACCGGAAGTAACTTCGCCTCAAAACAAAATTAATAATGAAATACCTACTAATTATGCAAACCCCAACGAATCAAAAAACAGTAGCCATAGAAGAACCAACTATGCATATCGGAGAATTTCTGAAAGGAATCTTTAAACTGACTAAGAAGTTGTTTATGATATAAATAATGTAACATCAAAATTCCCCCGTAGAGGAGCAAATTTATTTGCTCCTTTTTTTATTTTAGTAGTGTGATGGTTACCTATAAAAAATGCCAAAAAGAAGAATTGGAAATCTTGGTTAAGATGGCAAAAAAGACGTTTTCTGAAGCTTTCGCAGCAGATAACGACCCAGAGGATTTTGAGAACTATATGAAAGTGGCTTTTAGTAATGAAAGGCTCATGGCAGAATTTCAAAATCCAAATACTACATTTTATTTCGCCTACCTAAAGAAGGTTAGAATTGGGTATTTCAAGTTGAATACTAATGATGCCCAGTCTGATTTGAAACTGGAGGAAAGTATGGAATTGGAACGCATCTATGTGGTGCGCGAATATCAGGGCAATGGATATGGAGCAATGATCCTTAATAAGGCAAAACAGTTAATGGCCGAAGCCGGTAAATCCTTTTTATGGCTAGGTGTCTGGGAAAGAAATATAAAGGCGATTAAATTTTACGAAAAACATGGCTTTAAGAAGTTCGGGACGCATCCTTATTTTATTGGTTCGGATAAACAAACGGATTGGTTAATGCGTTTTGATTTGATTAACTTAAGGACCTCATAAAGACTTACCATGAAATACCTCATTCTATTTACACTACTACTTTTTGGAGCAACCGCAATAACGGCACAAGAATACTATTTTCCGGATAAAAATTTGGCTTGGGAACAAAAGGACCCGAAAGCGTTTAAAGTGGACGGTTCCAAACTTAATGAGGCTGTATCGTTTGCGGAGTCTAACGAATACTCCGGTTCGCGAGATTTACGTATCGCTATTCTTAAGGGTTTTGAACGAGAACCTTATCATAAGATTTTGGGTCCTACGAAAAAAAGAGGCGGACCTGCGGGAATGATCCTTAAAAACGGATATGTTATTGCCCAGTGGGGAGATACCAAAAGGGTAGACATGACCTTTAGTGTCACCAAGAGTTTTTTGAGTACTATGGCAGGCTTGGCGGTTGATAAAGGAATCATTTCCAATACCAATGATAAAGTTGGAGGTTATATTTGGGATGGAACCTTTGATGGTGCCCATAACTCAAAGATTACCTGGGAGCATTTACTACAGCAAAATTCAGCTTGGTGGGGAGCGCTTTGGGGAGCTAAGGATTGGGCCGACCGACCACCAAAGGAGGGTAATGTAGATGATTGGAAATTTGCACTTCCCAAAGAACCGGGAACCGTAATGGAATATAACGATGTTCGAGTCAATGTTTTGGCATATGCCCTTACTCATGTGTGGCGTAAGCCCATGCCACAGGTTCTCAAGGAAAATATTATGGACCATATCGGTGCTTCTTCAACTTGGCGGTGGTACGGTTATGACCATGCTTGGACAGAAATCGATGGAATAAACATGAAATCCGTAACGGGTGGCGGTCATTCTGGCGCAGGCCTATTCATAAATACCGAAGACATGGCCCGTTTTGGACTTTTGTTCTTGAACAATGGCAAATGGAAAAATCAATCCATAATTAGCAACGAGTGGATTGAACAGGCCATTACGCCTCCGCCCCAAACCCCAATTATGGCTATATGTGGTGGCTTAATAAAAAAGGGGATAGGCACTGGGAAGGTCTTTCGGAAAACATCTATTACGCTGCAGGATTTGGCGGGAATTTTATCGTCGTAGACCGGGACAATGATTTGGTCGTGGTTACCCGATGGTTAGAGCCTAGTAAAATAGGAGCATTCATGACCAAGGTAAATGCCGCAATGCCTTAAAGTCGGTTAAGAACGGTCAAGGCTTTAGTCAGGGTTTCTGGCTTTTTGGCAAAACAGAACCGTAGTACCTTGTCGTCCCTATTGTCCACATTAAAGGACGAAATAGGAATGCTGGCTATTTTATAGTCCGTGATTAACCTTTTAGCAAAATCCTCGTCCGCTTCATCTGTGATTTGACTATAATCCAATAATTGAAAATAAGTGCCCATGGTCGGTTTAAAAAGAAACTTGGAACTGGTTACACCCTTTAAAAAGAAATCTCTCTTTTGCTGATAAAAAGCATTCAGGTCTGTGTAATGAATTTTATGTTTTAGATATTTGGCCATGGCACGTTGGGTAGGATGGTCTACACTGAATACGTTAAACTGATGTACTTTTCTAAACTCTTTCATTAAAGGGGCTGGAGCTGCGCAATAGCCCATTTTCCATCCGGTGACATGAAAAGTTTTTCCAAAGGAAGCACAAATAAAACTGCGCGAAGCCAAACCCTCAAACCTTGCAACGCTTTCATGCTCAGCACCATCAAAGATGATGTGCTCATATACCTCATCACTAATTAAGATAATATCGGTATCACGCAACAAGGCTTGTAATTGCAGCATATCCGCTTTCGAAAATATACGACCACTAGGATTGTGCGGTGTGTTAATAACTACCATTTTGGTTTTGGACGTAAGCAATGCTTTAAAGGCGACCCAATCTACCGCATATTCTGGAGCTTTAAGTTCTAGGTGTATGGGAATACCTCCATTGAGTTCAATAGCCGGTTCATAACAATCATAGGCCGGTTTTAAGACGATTACTTCATCACCTTGGTTTATGAATGCCGTTATAGCCGTAAAAATAGCCTGTGTAGCACCAACGGTTACCGTAATTTCTGATTCGGGATGGTAGTAAGCCTCGTGTAAGCTATCCATCTTTTGGGAGATAACCTCGCGCAATCCAAAATAGCCTGGCATTGGGGCGTATTGGTTATGCCCATCTTGCATGGCTTGCGCCACCAATTGCATGAGTTCTTGGTCGGCCTTGAAATTTGGAAAGCCTTGGGATAGGTCAATGGCATCATGCTTTCTTGCTAAGTTACCCACCGTTGTAAAAATGGTGGTTTCAACCTTAGGCAATTTAGAATTGAATTGTAATTTATTGGTTTGCACAGTTTAAAATTAAGGAAATAAGTACTGTTTGGGACATAAAAAAACCCGATGTTTCCATCGGGCTTCAATAATCATAAAGTCAGAAGACTACGCATGTTGTTCTTCGTGCTTTCCTTCTTTTATCTCTTCAATCAACTTTGAATTGAAAGCTGGTAAATCGTTCGGATTTCTGCTGGTTACGAATCCTTCGTCTACAACTACCTCTTGGTCTATCCACTTTGCCCCAGCATTTACTAAGTCGTCCTTAATAGAACTGAACGATGTCATTTTTCTTCCCTTGACCACGTCTGCACTAATTAAAATTTGCGGAGCGTGACAGATGGCCGCAACCGGTTTCTTCATTTTAAAGAAATCCCTCACGAATAGTAGGGCTTCGTCGTTCCTTCTCAGTTTATCCGGATTAATCACTCCGCCCGGTAAGACTAGGGCATTATAATCTTCTGCTTTAACGTCATTCAATGTTTTGTCTACCTTGTAGGTATCGGACCAGTTTCCATTTGCCCATCCTTTGATTTCTTCGTTTTCCGGGCTTACGATATCTACCTGAAATCCGGCATTTTCCATCGCTTCTTTGGGTGATTTTAATTCACTTTCTTCAAATCCATTTGTTGCTAAAATTGCAATCCTCTTCATTTGTTATTGTTTTAAGGTTAATAATTAATTTCATCTTTAATTTAATAAACAGAAGTTGAAAAATCCGTTAAAGCCTTTATAAATTAGGACTTTCAAAGGTTAAAGGTTTCCTAATTGAGTTTTATGGCATAAAAAATTATCGCGTATGCATGGAATTTAGGTGGACGATTACCTTTTGAAGACAAGCCCCTATATCTTTTTTAATCTCTGATTCCCAAAACCGGAAAACGGTGTACCCTTTTTCCGCTAGGGCTAGATTTACTTCTTTATCACGCTGTATGTTGCGTTCAAATTTGGCAACCCAAAATGCGCTGTTGGTTTTAATTTTAGGCTTTCTTAGCTCCCAATCCTTTCCATGCCAATAATCACCATCAATAAAGATTACTGTTTTATATTTGGGTAGTGCAATGTCCGGTTTTCCTATAAGCTTTTTGTAGTCAATCCTATAGCGATAACCTGCCGCGTAGAGCGCTTTCCTAAATGCAAGTTCCGGCTTGGTGTTCTTGCCTCTAATTTTGCTCATTATTTTAGAGCGTTGAGGTGTCGTATAAAAGCCGGATTCCTCATTAAAACGAGGTACCTTGATACGTTCTTCAGCGTATGGTTTGGACATGTTTTAAGGTATTAATTTTATTTCGGTTTTAAGTTTAAGACCAAGAATTTTTAGATAACTAATTGTTAACTTAGATTAAACTTATTGTTGGATGGAGATTATAAAGGATACCCCAATTTTATTTGAAAAAGATGACTTATTTAATTTTCAATTTTTTGCAAAAAAAGTTCAACGCATTATCCAGACTACGAATGTTTTTGAAGAATCATTATCAATAGGGATTTATGGTAAGTGGGGCGAAGGAAAGACCTCCTTTTTAAATTTATTAGAGAAAAATATAGATGTATTTGAAAAGAATGATGATGAACTGGGAGTAATGAAATATCACTTTAATCCTTGGAGATATGGTTCGGAAGAAGAAATTTTATTTGATTTTTACGAGGGTCTTAGTACTAGGCTTTTCTTTTCAACAAACGAATCTCTTGAAAAAGCCGGTAAATTAATTAGAAAATACGGAAGGTATTTAAAGGCGGTAAAACTATCTGTATCCACAGGTGTCCCAAAAGTTTTCGGAACTAAGGTTACATTTGAACCTTATGAAATCTTAAAGACTTTAGGAGATGACTTGGAAAGCCCTAGACTTTCCTTAGAAGAGATAAAAATCAAAATAAATGAAGCTTTAGTTAGTGCTAAATTCAAGATAATAGTATTTATTGATGATGTTGATAGGCTAGATAAGGATGAAATATATACAATTCTTAAGATTATCAAGTTAAATGGAAATTTTAAGAATTTAATTTATTTAATCACTATGGACAACGAACAGGTCGCAAAGGCAATTAATCACAGATATGGAACCGAGGTTGAGGATGGTAGGCTTTTTCTAGATAAAATTATAAATATACCCATTACGTTGCCAAAAGCAGAGGAAGCTGATTTAAAAAGATTTTTAAGTTCGAAGATTGTAATTCTAACTAAGAATCTGGGTTATGAGTTAGATGAAGTTAAAAAGGAGGAATTAGGGGAAATCATTTCCGAATATAAGCCATACTTATTTAAAAGTCCAAGGGAAGTTATAAGAGTAATGAACTCTTTTTTCTTCTCCGCTTTTGCTATTGGGAAAGAAGTAAATCTTAGTGATTTGTTTTGGATTGAATATTTAAAAATTAAATATCCTAAATGCTATAATGAAATTAAGTCATACCACCCAAATGACCCAATGACTGCATTGCAGCAGCAGATCACTTTCAATGATTCTTATGGTGCTAATGTGAGTAGCTCTTTAAATGGATTTAGAGAGAATCTGTCGAATAATTATGAGATGACAATGCCTATTATTTCAAGGTTATTTCCTTTGTTGCAAGCTGCGGTTTTCCAAACTAAAAAAAGTCCTGAACTTTATAACAAGGAGTTAAGAATCAATCATATTAACCATTTTGATAAGTATTTTTCGTACCATGTAAAGGGTAAAATTTCAGAATTACTCATTGAAAATTTTTTGGTTAATGTCAATCTTGGTAATACCGATGAAGCAAATTCTATGCTTGTAAATTTTTTTGAAACCTACGAACTACATAAAGTAACTTATAGGTTGTTAAATTTGGTTGAAGGATTTAATGATATAGAAAACAGAAATCTATTTTTTAAATATATTTTTAAGTTTAGAAACAAAATACCGCATGAGCAAAAGGATATGTTTGGAAAAAACACTAAACTAGAGATTATAGAAAGGATTGCACAAGAATTAAATACTAATAACCCACAAAACAACGAAGAGATTGTTTTGGAATTAGCAGAGTTGCTAAACTATTCTGAATTATGCTATTTTATCAGAGGGTTTAAATATCAGGATTTTGAATTAAAGTTAAAGGTATTGTTGATTGAGAAGGTAAAGTCACTAATGAATCACCCGTTTTATAAGGAATCAAAAAACCCTGTCAATAAAATGGTAATGAGTGTCTGGTTGCATCATAAACCACAGGAATTCAAGGATTATCTTGAAAATTACACGGTTAGTAAAAATTGTACTGGGAAGTTAATTCAGAATTTTTGCACTTATTGGAATAATAAATTTTTTGGGGCGTTGTCCCTTGATAATTTTAATTATATAAATGAATTATTAGACGTAGTCTGGGTCTATAGTAAGGTTAAAAAGTTTTATCCTGAATTAATTAATATGAATATTAAATCTTTTGATTATAATGGTAAGAAATCAATGACTGTCGAGGATAATGTCAAGCAATTCATTTACCATTACCGAAATAATATCAAATAAATATGACAAAATTAAAAAATCCCACATGATGAGGTGTGGGATTTTAAAATAATTTTGAACGGGATTGAATTAACCTTTGATGCTAGCGCTTAAATATTCGCGGTTCATACGTGCAATGTTTTCTAAGGATATTCCCTTAGGACATTCCACTTCACATGCACCGGTATTGGTACAATTGCCGAAACCTTCCAAATCCATTTGGCGCACCATATTCTGGACACGGTCTACGGCCTCTACTTTTCCTTGAGGTAATAGTGCGTATTGAGATACTTTAGCAGAGGTAAAGAGCATAGCGCTAGCATTTTTACAAGCTGCTACGCAAGCACCACAGCCAATACATGCTGCGGCATAGAATGCATCATCTGCATCGTGCTTATCTATAGGAATGGAGTTGGCATCCTGCGTGTTTCCAGAAGTATTTACCGATATATAGCCACCAGCTTGTTGAATCCTATCAAAAGCGGTACGGTCTACGATTAAATCCTTAATCACTGGAAATGCCTTTGCCCTGAACGGTTCAATAGTTATCGTATCACCATCATTAAATTTACGCATGTGCAATTGGCAGGTAGTGATTAGCCGGTCCGGGCCGTGGGGCTCGCCATTGATCTGTAAAGAACAGGAGCCACAAATCCCTTCACGACAGTCGTGGTCAAATTCCACAGGTTCTTCACCTTTGTTTATAAGGTCTTCATTAAGAACATCCATCATTTCCAAAAAGGACATATCTCCATCTATACCATCAATGGTATAATCCATCATTTTTCCTTTGGAACTAGCATCTTTTTGACGCCATATTTTCAATGTTAATTTCATAGCATTTTATTTATAGGAACGCGTCTTCAACTCAATATTTTCGTACTTCAACTCTTCCTTGTGGAGTACTGCATCTTTAGGCTCGCCTTTGTATTCCCAAGCGGAGACAAACTTGAAGTTTTTATCGTCTCTCAAGGCTTCGCCCTCTGGTGTTTGGTATTCTTCCCTAAAGTGGCCTCCACAAGATTCGTTACGTGTTAGCGCATCCTTGGCGAACAACTCCCCTAATTCTAGGAAATCTGCCACACGACCGGCCTTCTCTAGCTCTTGATTTTTACTATCTGCCGTTCCTGGAACACGAACGTTTTCCCAGAAATCTTTACGCAAAGCGGAAATCTCGTCAATGGCTTCTTGAAGTTCTTTGGCATTACGGGACATACCGCATTTGTTCCACATGATCTTACCTAATATTTTATGGTAATAATCTACAGAGTGGGTGCCTTTGCCGTTCATTAGTTTCTCCATTCTATCGCGAACTTCTTTTTCCGCAGCATCAAACTCTGGGGAATCAGTGGGTATTTTACCAGTTCTAATATCGTTCGAAAGGTAATCCCCAATAGTGTAGGGCAGTACAAAATAACCATCGGCAAGTCCTTGCATTAAGGCAGAAGCTCCCAATCGGTTCGCTCCATGATCACTAAAATTAGCTTCACCAGCTGCATAACAACCTTCTACGGTAGTCTGTAAATTATAATCTACCCATAGTCCACCCATGGTGTAATGCACAGCAGGATAAATCATCATAGGAGTTTTGTACGGGTTTTCATCTACGATTTTCTCGTACATCTGAAAAAGGTTTCCATACTTAGCTTCTATAACCTCTTCGCCTAAAGCTCTAATGGTTTTGTCATCGGCATCTTTCATTCCTGAGGTCAATGCCTTTTCTTTACCGTAACGCATTATAGCGGCGTCAAAATCTAAATAAACGGCTTCGCCTGTTTTATTTACACCAAATCCAGCATCACAACGTTCTTTTGCCGCTCTTGAGGCAACATCCCTTGGCACTAAGTTTCCAAAAGCAGGATAACGTCTTTCCAAGTAGTAATCTCTATCTTCTTCTTTAAGCTGTGTGGGCTTTAATTTTCCTTCACGAATGGCTACGGCATCTTCTTTTCTTGCCGGAACCCAAATTCGTCCGTCGTTTCGTAAAGATTCCGACATCAATGTCAACTTAGATTGATGATCTCCGGAAACTGGTATACAAGTAGGATGTATCTGCGTATAGCAAGGATTTGCAAAATAAGCGCCTCTACGGTGTGCTCTCCACGCAGCCATTACGTTACTTCCCATGGCATTGGTGGAAAGGAAAAATACATTCCCATAACCCCCGGTCGCTAAAACGACCGCGTGTGCTGAATGTCTTTCAATTTCTCCGGTCACTAGGTTACGTGCAATAATTCCTCGAGCTTTACCATCTACCTTTACCAAATCCATCATTTCATGACGGTTAAAAGGCTGAATTTTACCTCTATTGATCTGACGGTTCATAGCGGAGTATGCTCCCAAAAGTAATTGCTGTCCTGTCTGCCCTTTTGCATAGAAGGTTCTAGAGACCAGAACACCACCAAAAGAACGGTTATCTAATAGTCCACCATATTCTCGCGCAAAAGGAACTCCCTGTGCTACACATTGGTCAATGATCTGTCCGGATACTTCTGCTAAACGATATACGTTAGCTTCGCGCGAACGGTAATCTCCTCCTTTTACCGTGTCATAGAATAAACGGTAATTGCTATCGCCATCTCCTTGGTAATTCTTAGCGGCATTGATACCTCCTTGAGCGGCGATGGAGTGCGCTCTTCTTGGAGAATCTTGATAGCAGAATGTTTTTACGTTGTAACCCAGTTCCGCTAAAGTTGCTGCTGCGGAACCTCCTGCCAATCCGGTGCCTACCACGATAATATCTATATTACGCTTGTTGGCCGGATTTACCAGGTCAATTTCATTTTTATGTTTTGTCCATTTATCGGCCAGTGGCCCAGAAGGAACATTAGAATCCAATATGCCCATATTTAATGTGTTATTGGGTTAAGATGATGATATATGGCAATGAATGCAAAGCCCAAAGGAATTGCGATGGCATATATTTTCGTGAATGTTTGTATTGCAGGAGAGTATTTATTGTTTACCCCCATGGTTTGAAAAGAAGATGCAAAACCATGCAGTAAATGTAGTGCCAAAAGTCCAAAAGAAATTACATATAGAATGGTCCTTACTAAAGGCTCAAATTTTTCTACCGTTTCGGCATAATACCTCGTTGGGTCCTCAGGATTATTCTCTATGTATTTGTATGCCATCTCGTGCACCCAAAAATCATACATGTGTAATCCTAAAAAGGCCAAGACTACGAGACCTGTGATAATCATGTTTCTCGAAATCCAAGAAGCATTTGCACTACCATTATATTTTGCATACTTCACTGAGCGTGCCTGGTTATTTTTAATTTCTAAGGCAATTCCCATCACAAAATGTACAATGACCCCCGCAATTAAAATGGGCTGCAAAATGTACTGCACTAAGGGATTATAACCCATGAAATGTGACCACGTGTTGAAAGTATCCGGTGCAATTACAGAGGTAATATTGATGACGAAGTGTTGTCCAAGAAAGAAAACAAGAAAAAGACCAGAAAGCGCCATCACTACTTTTCGGGCTATTGAAGATTTTAACAATCCACTCATTTGTTGATTTTTTAGCTTAACAAATTTAAGGTACGGGCAAGTTATTAACAAGTTTTCAAGGGGTTTAGTATATTATTTAGACCCATTTTAATCATATGTAAAACCCTGTTTAGAATTTAAAGGGTAAAAAGCTTATTTTAGGAGCTTTCATTAAACAGAGTAGATGAATTGTAAGGCGCACTTATTTAACGAGGAAAGCAATCTATAGATGGATATTGCCCTACTTTCTGTTAGTATGAATGTCTATTCCACAAAAAGGATCGCTGAAGAAGCTCAGAAATCCGGTCACTATATTGAACTTATAGACCATACCAAATGTTCCGTGAAATTGGGCAACGACCAGCCCAGAATTTATCACAGGGAAGAAGATATTACCGATGAGTTTGACGCTATAATCCCAAGAATTGGCACTAAAGTTACCCGACACGGGGTGGCAATAGTAAAACAGTTTGAAATGAACGGGGTCTTTAGTACAGCACGATCTTTAAGCATTGCTAGGGCCAGAAACAAGGTGAGAACCCTTCAAATAATGGCAAGAAAGGGAATACCTATTCCCGAAACGCTATTTTCTATTAATTCGGATAATATCAAGGAACAGATCGAAATTCTTGGAGGAGCTCCTGTAATTATCAAAATACAGGAAGGAACGCAAGGGCTAGGGGTCATTTTGGCAGAAACTAAAAAATCCGCAAAATCTATCATCGATACGTTCTATAAAATGGATACCAGTATTCTAATGCAGGAATATGTCGCCGAAAGTAATGGCGAGGATATTCGCATTATTGTTGTTGGGGATAAGATTATAGCGAGCATGAAAAGAACCAGCGAATTGGACGAGTTCCGTTCCAACGTTCACAGGGGAGGTAGCATGGCAAAGGTGAAGTTAACGGCAAAGGAAGAGTACATGGCCTTGAATGCATCCAAATACTTAGGCTTGGGCGTTGCAGGGGTAGATTTAATACGGTCAAAAAAAGGACCACTTTTGATTGAGGTAAACGCTTCTCCCGGGCTTCAGGGAATTGAAGCTACCACTGGTATCAATGTTGCTCAAAAAATCATAAAATTTGTAGAGAGAAATGGACTTCGCAAAAGAAAATAGGACAATCATAATTGGCGGGGAACGTGTAGCTCCTGGTGAGAACAAACTTTTGAAAATTAGTATTGACCGTCTACCTACAGGAACGCTCATAGACATTCCCGTTTATGTGTTCAACTCAAAAAACCCAGGCCCTACCTTGCTTGTACAAGCTGGCTTGCATGGCGATGAAATCAACGGTATAGAAATCGTAAGAAGAATGTTGGCCGATAAATTATATACCATTGACAAAGGTGCTATTGTAGCGGTGCCTATCCTGAATATTTTTGGATTTATTCATTTTTCAAGGGATGTACCGGACGGGAAAGATGTTAATCGTAGTTTTCCGGGAACCCGAAAAGGTTCCATGGCCAGTAGAATTGCCTATCATTATCTTAACGAGATCATGCATCAAATAGATGTGGCAATCGATTTACATACGGGCGGTAACCAGCGGCATAATTTTCCGCAGATTCGCTACACTCATGAAGATGGTTTAAGTGCCAAGTTGGCCTCTATCTTTAATGCACCCTTTACGTTCTCTTCTAAATTGATAAAGGGTTCTTTTCGTAATGCAGCCTATTTAATGAACAAGCCTACAATCGTCTTCGAAGCTGGTGAAAGTATGCGTTTCGACGATTTTTCCATTGCTGCCGGGATTGATGGTATTTTAAGAATCCTAAGATATTTTGATATGGTAAAGAAGTCTAACGAGGATTATGGTGGCTTGAAGAAAACCATATATTTAGGCAAGCGCAGATGGCTCAGAGCCCCTACCGCGGGAATGTTCATACCTAAGGTGCTGAACGGTACTCAAATGCAAAAGGGGGCCATTTTAGGTTTGGTATCGGATATTTACGGAAAGAAGACCAAACTCATAAAGGCCCCTGATGACGGCTACATCATTTGTATTAATCACCAAGCCGTGGTCAATCAAGGAGACGCACTGTTTCATGTAGGAGTTGCCCTAGTATAAAGATGGTTTGGAAAGTAGTGATATGATCTATTTAAACAGTAGCCCTGTTTTCTTCAATTTTAGCAAGACTAAAATCAATTGCTTGTTGCAGGTCTGTAAATTGATGAATGGAATTTTGAAAAAACATACGTTCAAGAACTAAACTGGTAAAACTTCCTTGCGTACTACCTACTACGGAATAGAAACTTAATCGATTTCTGTTATTGTAGAATTTAATCCAATCCGTAGGGGATACCGTATAACTGTTAATTCTATTGGATATAGAGGCAATTGGAGCGTTTTCACCAAAAATTTCCTGTGCCGCTATAACCGCTTTTTCGGCCATGTTCCAATCAAAAATCACCCCTTCTTTTATTTCCGAAATAACTAGACCATCGAAGTAATAAAAAATACCAAAATCGAATTCCCTGACTTCTCTGATATTTTTAAAAAATGGAAGTTCCCGTACACGTTTCATCACAAAAGCTATAGTTTTGGGATAGAAGATAAAGATAGCAATATAATTGATTATCTATGGAAAGTAAAATAAGACTTTAAAAATTGAAGTTTCTGACAAATTAACGTTAAAACGTTACAGTTGTCCCGTATGTAGGGATTTAAGCCTCCATGTTTTTCAATTGTATTTCCAATGCCTTTGTAGACAGTTGAACTTCAATCAACGATAATATCAATGAGAGTATAAGAGCAATGAGGCTAATTCCAAAGATAACATCGGCCCAAAAATTGAATTCCATATAAATAAGCGACATGGTAATTACGGCCAGTAAAAAGCTAAAGATTGCCGTAGCCTGCATGCTTTTTATAATGCCTAGCCTTTTACGTAGTTGGTTTATTTGTTGTTCTAACGGGCCAGAAGAACTTTCTTGATACTTTTCATAAAGCTGTCTGATCAACGCGGCAATGGCCAAATAGCGTGCATTATAAGCAAGCATGGTCAAAGAAATGGCCGGAAATAGTAAAGCGGGTATGCTTAATGTTAACTGCATAAGTGATAAATTCATGTTATTCTTAATACGGTCAAAATATCGTATGAACCGTTGCGTAGTTTTAGTTATTCGGAAATGTTCTAGAGCTTACCTTATCTGCGGTTGGAAAATCTTTTGGAATCTCTTGAGTAACTTTTCCTGTGGCCGCCCATTCCGCACCACGAAGCATGGTAGTAATGAATCCGACACAGGCAACGGAATAATCCGCATGCCCCATGATATTATGAAAAATACGTCCCTTCCCATAGGTCAAGGTCATAAGTGCAGGTTCGTGCCTACCAGTACCTTTATTATTAGGGTCTGCGTACGCCGTTGCCAAAACCTCCATGTTTTCCGCAGGTCCTCGCAAGCTATTATATAACTCATCTTTGGTATGTAACCATACTTCTGGCATTCCCTTGGTAATTGGATGTTCGCTATTTCGTAACTGCACTTGATATTCGCTTTGGGGTCCATGGGCACCCGCCGGACCTGGACTTAAATCTCTTCTTAGTTCTCCATTGTCATCATAATAGACATATGGACCGTCTTTTTCGGTGCGATCTCCCCAGCCACCAAGGCCTATCATTTTATTATACGCTTCCCATTTTGGAAAAGAATTGTCCGCAGCATGAAAAACAACCAACCCGCCACCATTCTCCATGTACTTTTCCAAGGAGCGCTTGGTTTCTTCTGGCCATTCCGCCGCATTCCACCCAAAATTGTTAATGACTACGTCATATTTAGAGAAATCTGGCGCAAAGTTTGGGTCAGATTTGGGTTTTTCCAACGGGGTCGTTTTTTTCTCTACAGGATATTTAGAAAGAAATTCTTCTCCTTTCCAAGTATATGCAGAACGATAAATATCAACAGTAAACAAACCACTTTCTTTCAGATGAATAGCAAGCATATGCGTTGTCTTTGGCCATTGCGCGTGGTTGTTCTGACCGTCAACAATCAAAACTTTTATGGGTTCCTTACTTTTTGCACAGGAAATATGTGCTTGCGAAAAACTTATGGCGAAAACTAGAATTATAATACGTTTCATAAGGTTATTGATTTATAAAGGATTCCATTATTCGATCGTAAACTTTTTGGACTCTTTAGTGCCGTTCCCAGACAGCTCCACCATATAGGTGCCGGTCGGTAAGTATGTCTTTCCGTTTTTAGCTATGGGTAAATCCGTTTTGTGTTTTTTTAGATAGTTTAACTTTCCGGCTTTGGAGAAGGCAACATCATACGATAGGATATTCAGTCCCTTGTCTGCCACAATTTCTGCCGCGCTTACCTCAATAGCATCGGCTGAGGTGATTATGGCTTGGTAAGTATCTGCTGCTGAACTATAGAAAGTAATATCGATACCTGGCGTGTTTGGTTTGGACCAAGAACTCCAAGCATTGCCCCAATTCTTATTATGCTTAAGGGTGTCCAAATCAAAAACATAAAGACCTTTATTCATTATTTCGGGAGTCATACGTTGTAGCCTGGCGATATCTGCCTTATAAATACTACGGCCATGGGTACCAACCAACAGATGTTTTGCCCTTGGCTGAATGACTAAATCATGTACCGCAACATTAGGCATTCCGTTTTGAAAAACTTCCCAAGTATTACCTCGATCAAAAGAAACATACAATCCGTTATCAGCTCCTACGTATAGGATATTTTCGTTTTCGGAATCCTCGAGTATAACATTAAGGGGTGATTTTGGGATGTTGTTGCTCAAAGATTTCCAAGTAGCGCCATAATCTTCACTTACCAGTAAATAGGCATTAAAATCGTCCCATCTGTAACCGTTCAAGGTAACATAAACTCGTTCTTTCTTATGTTTTGATGCAAGAACTCTGCTGACCCATAGGTTTTTTGGAAAGGAATCTGAGATTATAGTCCAAGTGCCTCCTCCGTTTTGGGTAAGCTGCACTATACCATCATCACTTCCTGTATAGATTTGCCCAAATTTAAATGGAGACTCTGCAATCGTTGTTAGTGTACCATAGGCTACATTTCCTTCTCTACCGCCTTGGGTAAGGTCGGGCGAAATCGTTTCCCAGTTGTCACCTTGATTGAGGGAACGGTGTAATTTATTACCTCCTATATATAGAATATCTTGATTGTGAGGGGATAATAAAATGGGGGTCTGCCAATTGAACCGATACGGTGTTTCCCCCAATTCATGTTTGGGTTGTATGTAGGTTCTCTTATCATTGGTAAGGTCTAACCTAAAATAGTTTCCAAATTGAAATCCTGTATAAACAATATCCGAGTTCCTACTATCTATTTGTACCTGCATACCATCCCCGCCTAAGATGGATTCCCAAGGGTATTGACCACTTTGGTGCCAAGCACTGTTTTCCTCTGCGTTATGCGGGCCTCTCCAAACGCCATTGTCTTGAAGTCCTCCGTAGACATTGTAGGGTTCCTCATTGTCAACGTTTATGGCATAAAACTGACCTACAGTAGGTGCATTGTTCTTTATCCAGTTCTGACCATCATCATAACTGATATTAACACCACCATCGTTTCCATTGATTATGTGGCCCGGTCTTTTTGCATTCACCCAAATTGCATGATGATCCGCATGGACATTATCCCCGTTTATGGAAGCGTATGTTTTACCACCGTCTTCGGATTTTATTATCGGAACACCGGCCAGATAAATTTTATCAGCGTTATTGGGGTCTATTGCTATTTGAGCAAAGTAATATCCGTAACTGTAGAAGAGGTCATCGATGTAATTTTCGTTTTGTTTGGACCACGTCTTGCCACCATTATCGCTCTTGTAGACCTCGGCGCCTATAACGGGGGTGTCAAACAACAAAGAATTGGCATTTTCTAAATATTTGGCCAAATCAACAGGCTTCACGGCTCCGCTGCGAACCATTTGTTTAATATTGTCCGCTCGGTATTTTTCTTGAAAATTATTGGTTTTCAGAAATGTATTCAGTTTTTTGTCCGATAGGTTCAAAAACGCCTCGGAAGTCATTGTTTTAAAATCATCCTTGACCAACCCTGATAATTTCTTTTCTTTTCCTTTTTCCTTGGGTCTCCTGAACTGATTATCGTGTACTGCAAATACCGTGTTTTCATCAAAAATGGCCAATCCTATTCTACCAACTCCATTTCCCGTAGGGAAACCACTGTCTGCATTAGAGACTTTTACCCACGTAGCTCCGGCATCCATACTCTTATAAATTCCGGAATTAGGGCCATTACCGTCAAAGTTCCATGCTTTCCTATCCTTTTCCCAAGCTGCGGCATATTGAATATTGAAATTTTCAGGGGCAAAGGCTACGTCTATGATTCCAGTTTCATCATTGATATAAAGTGTTTTTTTCCAAGTTTTTCCACCATCCACGGTTTTAAAAATGCCTCTTTCTTGATTCGCAGAGTAGAGATGACCGGTTACACCGACTACAACCTCGTTGGGATTATTAGGGTTAATAATTATCCTGCCAATATGATGGGAGTCCGCTAAACCTATATTTTTCCATGTTTTGCCACTGTCCTCGGATTTTAAGATACCAATACCGGCATAGGAAGATCTCGAGGAATTATTCTCTCCTGTTCCCAGGTAGATGGTTCCGCTTGGCCAATGAACAGCCACGGCACCTACATTTTGTGTATCCGTCTCATCAAGAAGAGGGGTAAAGGTAATTCCATTATTATTTGTATGCCAAAGACCTCCAGAGGCATAACCCACATAGAATTCTATGGTGTTTTCAGGATTTACAGCAATATCCACAACACGGCCGCTCATCACTGAGGGACCAATGTTTTTTAGAGGGATATTCTTGACCAATGATTGTTCTGCTAATTTCGCTTTATAAGCAAAGGCCTCAAGATTAATTTCCTTAGCGGTCGGTGTAATTTGCGCTGTACTAAGGGCGACATTTAATACTACTAAAAGGGTTAAATATTTCATTCTGGTTTATTACAGATTCCATCAGGGAAGTTAGTAATAAGTTTTAGCCACCCCAAAAAAATAATTTGTAAGAAAACATCTTTTAAGTGATACAAATTTTTTAATTAAAATCACAATAAATTGTTTAATATCAAAAAATATTGTTAATTTATTGACATATAACCAATAAGTAACATAAAATGGAAGAGTATTTACCGTTGATCATTCAATTAATCTCTGGTGCGGTCGGAGGAAACGTTGCAGGGAAATTATTGCCAAAACTTAATCTAGGTACCTTAGGAAACAGTATTTCGGGTATTCTTGGAGGCGGATTAGGAGGCTATTTACTGGGTATGCTGGGTCTGGGAACGGACGGCGGCATGGATATTTCCGGTATTCTTGGAAGTGTAGCCGGCGGGGGCGTTGGTGGTGGTGTCATTATGGCCATTATCGGGGCAATCAAGGGCGCAATGTCTAAGTAAGCCATCTCTGGGCAGACCCATTGCACATTCTTAATGAAATGAATATTTAATTTCGAGGCGAGATTAGGGTTATCAAACTCTTTGGCGGCCTCAATAAGGTAAATTAACCAACTTAAAACCAAGGGACTCTAAAGGGGTCCCTTTTTATTGCCTTAATTTTCCCTTTTGTTTTTGAACTAAAGACTTTAAATTTTGCTGCGCCGCTTCAATAGCAGTATTTAAGCTTTCATCGGAACCAGTATGCAAATCCCTTACCGTTTCCATAGTTTTATGATACCAATCTTCCCAAGCACTCAGTATTTTTATTTGTTCTTTGAAATTGGAATTTTTGGCCATTGCCGCCTTGCTCAGTTCAAATTCTATCGCTAGCCTGTTTGTTGCGGCGATTTCTATATTCTTTAGAACGGCTAGTGCTGTAGATTTATCTGCATTCAATAAGGTAAGAGCGCTTGCTATTGCTGCTGTTCCAACATTTTTAAGCGTCTCTTTGGAAACCTTGTCCAAACGATCATTATCCGTGTGATAAAATTGATCCGTGAAGTGCCAAAGTAATAGTCCAGGAATATCGGCATCTAGAAATGGTATATGGTCACTACCGCCTTCAAAAGGATTGGTATTTACTTCCCAATTCGCATATGCCCCTTGTTTTTCAAAATTATTGATAATAAAATCGTTAAGGTAATGTGGTTTCATTTCGGCTAGGGATAAAACTTCGCCGCCCCATTCTGAATGTTTGTCATTACCCCTAGTCCAAATAGCACTTGGGTCGGGCATTTTTTCAATTAAGAACGAACCTCCCGTTAGAGCCGTGTTTTCTCCTACCATATCCAGACTTATACCCCATTTGATACCCGTAGCTCTTTTTTTATCCTCTAGGATATATCGTCGGGTAGAAATAATTTCATCTCCCCATAAGAAGGTCATGGTGCGACCAAGGTCTATTTTTTTCTCTTGAAACAGTTTTGCCGCCAAGGTGGCCATTTCTAACTGTACCCCAACACCGGTAGCATTATCGTTGGCGCCCGGTTCCTGAATGTGTGCGCTAAAAACCAGGCGTTCATCGGGTTGGGTTTTGCCTTTGATGTTAGCTACTACGGTCAGTTCTTCAGAGGGATAGATTTTGGTTTGTATGACCACTTTAGCCCTAGTGCTTCCTTTTTCTAATTTCGTTTTTAATCTTTGGTTGGCCGCATGGGACAAAGCAATGCCCCAAAGTTTTGTTTTCTTTTGGTTCGGCAGACTCCTAAACTGAATGGAGGTCGTGTTTTTTTCTGGCTGTAGATAGGATGGGTTATTATAGGTTACTATTCCCAATGCGCCTTCGGCAACCATCTTTTCATAAAATTTACCCGCGCGGGACTCGGTATAGACAATTTTCCCTTTGATGCTGCTCTTGGTATCGGTGTCTAAATTCACTATTTCAGCAGTAACCCCTTCTTTTGGAGTAGAAGCAGAATTGAGATAGGTCATATTTCTATTGGTGGAGGAAAGGAGTAAGGGGTCCTTTTCCCCTTCAATATGGAGCGATGCCGAAACCGGTTCCCAAGTAGGGTTTGCCATGGCACGCTTTTCTATTCTGTAGGTGAGACGTTCCGTATCCGTTGCTTTATTTTCTAGAACATATCCTGATTTTTCTAAATGTTCTGCAATCCAATATACACTTTTATTAAAACCGGTATTGCCCGCCACCCGCCAGTATTGTTCTACAAAAGCAGTGGTTTCATAAGCCAGTTCTCCGTTGAACTCTGGACGAATTATTTTAAAATAGTCATCGGAAGTCGGTTGAGGAACCTGCTCTTGGGAACAGCCAAGGGTTAAAATCAAAAAACAGAGAAAAAATAGCTGCTTTTTCATATTATTTATTTTGTTAAGGGTTTACTCTTCCCATTTCCAATCGCCTCCAATCATTAGTTTTTCCTTCAAGTTATTGTCTATCATGAACTGCTTGGTTGTCTCGCTATCCATTTTAGTTGCAGGAAGTTTGGGCGCATCAGCAAGTGCGTACAACATCATGGTTCCAAAGCGTGAGGTGTTGGTTACATGGGTTTCATTAACTAGATTAAAGTCGTCACAATCGGAATGGTAGCAACCATAAATGGAACGGTCTAGATTACTATGAACCGATAGGATAGGAACACCTTCTAACATAAATGGCTGATGATCACTGTGCAATCCGGAACGATTGGAAAAGGTATTCTGATAAATGGTATCCTGTTGCTGTATGGCGGCCCCTAAATCTTTAAAAAATGCTTCATCCTCTAGTTTCCCCCCGGCATTCATGCCAATGGGATTTCCGGACATATCCAGGTTCATCATATATTTTATCTGCTCAATGGTATTATTTTTAATTGCTTCTTCCACGAGATAGGTAGACCCTAACAAACCTTGTTCTTCTCCCATGAACATGATGAATTTTACCGTCCTTTTAGGGTTCAGATTATTCGCCTTAAATGCCCTGGCAATATCCAGAACGGCAAAAGCACCGATACCGTTGTCTATGGCTCCCGTTGCCAAATCCCAAGAATCCAAATGCCCGCCGATGACAATTTCTTCTTCAGGTATTTCACTACCTTTTAAAGTTGCTACTACGTTCCTAGCTTTTATAATATCACTTTTATTGGTCATTTGAATATGCGCCGATATACTTTTATCCTTCAACTTTTCTTTTAAGGCCATACCATCTTCCATGCCAATGCATACCGCAGGAATGGGGATAAGTGCTCCCGTAACGGAAGCCGTTCCCGTTAGTAGCACTCCATTGGGCACTTGATTAATAATGATAACACCTCTCGCCCCATATTTCATAGCTAAAGAAGTTTTTTCGCTACGGTGCAGGTTGGTTAACCCCTCGGGGCTTCCTTCTAAAATATTAATATATATCAAGGATATTTTTCCTTTTACCGCTTCGGGGTCCGCTAAATAATCGGCCTCCAGTCCGTTGCCCATATCTACAATCTCGGCAGTAACCTCCGCTTTAATGGGAGAGTGTCCTAAGGTGACCACTTTAACAGGCGCTCCGTCTATTTCCAAAGCCACGGATTCCCTTGCCCAAGCCTCCACTTCAAAGGTTTGGTAGGCCACATCGTCAAAACCATACTCCTTGAATTTATTAAAAGTGTATTCTTCGGCTTTAGCCCCGTTTTCGGAACCCGTAAGTCTATGACCAATGGTTTCTGTAGCTTCCTTTAGCGTACTGTACACTTTTGCATTCTGTTTTATTTCAGTATCGATACGAGCAAAAAGTTCCGCTTGCGTTTCTTCTTTTTTTGTTTCGCCACAGGCGCTAAGAATACATGCGCATAGGATCAGGAGTGCCGTTTGTTTCATAAATGTGTGCTTTTTTTAAGATTGAAAAGTTCTAGTGAATGTCAGGATACTAAGATAGGCAAATCGGTAGAAGTGACCACTTCAATTTTATCGTGAAACCATTATTTCTTACCGCCTAAAATGATAAAGCAGTACTTAATTCTTAAATTTAGCATCAAACTGAATATTCATGAAATACGACCAAATCCCTAATTCACTTTTTATAAAGAACCGGAAGAAGTTCACGGCGCAAATGCGTCCAAAAAGCATAGCCGTTTTTAATTCCAACGATATCTATCCCATCAGTGCGGACAGCACCATGCCTTTTGAGCAACATCGGGATATTTTTTATCTAAGTGGAGCGGACCAAGAAGAAACGATTCTGCTACTGTTCCCGGATGCCATGGATAAAAAACACCGGGAAATACTCTTTGTTCGAGAAACAAACGAGCACATTGCCATTTGGGAAGGCGCAAAACTTACTAAGGAACAAGCGACTAAAGTATCTGGCATTGAAACGATTTATTGGCTATCTGATTTTGACAAGGTGTTTTTTGATTTGATGACGGAGGCAGAAACCATTTATTTTAACACCAACGAGCATTACCGCCAGGCAGTGGAAACACAGACCAGGGAAGACCGGTTTATTATAGATTGTAAAAAGAAATTCCCAGCACATACCGTCGCGAAAAGCAATCCCATTTTGCAAAAAATCAGAGGGGTAAAAGAGCCGGAGGAAATTGCTATGATGTTAACGGCCTGTTCCATTACGGAAAAAGGTTTCCGTAGATTGCTGGGATTCATAAGGCCAGGCGTTTGGGAATATGAAATCGAGGCGGAACTGTTGCACGAATTTATCCGAAACCGCTCTAAGGGATTTGCCTATTCGCCTATTATTGCCTCGGGGAACAATGCTAACGTGTTACATTATTTGGAGAACAATCAACAATGCCAATCTGGAGACCTTATTCTTATGGATGTAGCTGCAGAATATGCCAATTACTCAAGTGATCTAACACGTACCATTCCGGTAAACGGCAAATTCTCCAAACGTCAGAAAGAAGTATATAACGCGGTACTCCGCGTAAAGAATGAGGCGACTAAAATGCTGATACCCGGAACCATTTGGGCAGAATACCACAAAGAATGCGGAAAACTAATGACTTCGGAATTACTTGGTTTAGGTTTGTTGGATAAGGGAGATGTTCAAAATGAAGACCCCAATTGGCCTGCCTATAAAAAATACTTTATGCATGGAACCAGTCATCATATTGGTTTAAACACCCATGATTATGGCGAGTTAAAAACGCCAATGGAGGCGAATATGGTCTTTACGGTAGAGCCTGGAATTTATATTCCGGCAGAAAAGATGGGGGTTCGTTTGGAAGATGATGTGGTTATCCAAGAAAAAGGAGAACCCATTAACCTTATGGCTACCATTCCCATTGAAGTGGAGGAGATTGAGGAATTAATGGCGGATTAGTATACCATCATCAAGAAGTCATTTGGATTGTTTTATAGAAAGAACACGACTCTTTCGCACTATGATGTTCTCACGTTCATTGTATGCAGATGCTAAGAAATAAGAAAAGCGGCAATACTGCCGCTTTTCAACTAAAACACAACACCACAACCTAATTCTTTTTCATACCCTTTTCGTTCATCTTTTCTTTTTTAGCCATTTCTTCTTCCTTCATCATTTCTTTCTTTTTCATTTTAGATTTGTTGGCCATAGCCTCTTTTTTTTCCATGGTTACAGCTTCCTCTTTTTTCATCATAGCTTCTTTTTTCCTCTTTTCCTCTTTGGACATTGTCTCTGCCTTCATTGCTTTCTTCTTAGCTATTTTAGCCATTTTGTCTTTTTCTGTGATCTCTTTTTTCATCATTTTCTCCTCTTTGGCCATTTCTTTTTTCTCCATTTTATCTTGTGCGTTTGCCGAGAACGAAAATGCTATGGTCAAGACTACTAATGCGATTAACTTTTTCATGATTTTTATATTTTAAGTTTATAAATTATTACAAACCAAATGTAGTGGGCACTTCTGTAGATGTTGTAACAGAAGGATAAACTTTTAGAATTTTATCGTGATACTTTAATGATATTCTTAACGTGTTTCACAAGACTGACCCAATCCACAAGAAGTCAAGAGAAATTTATTGACCAATGAAAACTTATATCGTAAATTCAAGTTTTTAAAAACCATACCCGATGCGAATTCAAAATGTAACTGTAATTAGTCTTTTTCTTTTAATACTATCGGCCTGTAACGGCCCAAAAAACGAAACGGCTACCTTACTCATCTACGGTGGACCTATCTATACTGTGGACACGACCCAAACGCAGGTTGAAGCAGTTGCAACTAAGGGAGATAAAATTTTATTTGCGGGGACACTTGATGAAGCTGAGGTCTATAAAGATGAAAAAACGCAACTTATTGATTTAAAGGGCAAAACTATGACGCCCGGACTAATTGAAGGACATGGGCATTTTATGGGGCTAGGTTACAATGAACTGAATCTTGATTTGATGCACACGAAAAGCTATCAAGAGATAGTAGATGCCGTAGCCGAAAAGGTGAAAACGGCCGCTCCAGGAGAATGGATTATAGGTAGGGGCTGGCATCAAAGTAAATGGGATAAAATGCCCGAGGTAACCGTCAACGGATTTCAAACCCATGATTTACTCAGTGCCGTATCTCCAGACAACCCGGTATATCTTAAACACGCTAGTGGGCATGCCAGCTTTGCAAATGCAAAAGCCATGGAAATAGCAGGGTTACAAGTACTGTCGAAAGAAGGTATAGATAAGTTTAAAGTTGAAGGTGGAGAGGTAATGCGTGATGAGTTAGGAAGACCTACGGGGATTTTTAACGAAAGGGCCATGACGATTATTACAGAACATATCCCGGAAACCACAGCGGAAAAGGATAAAAAAGCTTTTGAATTGGCCGTGGCCGCTTGTCAAAGAAATGGAATTACTGGTTTCCACGATGCGGGAATAGGGAAAGAGACCATTGCTTTATATGAGCAAATGAAGGCCGAGGATAAAATGAAACTCAGAATCTATGCCATGCTTACAGGTTGGGATAAAGAATTGTTAGGAGAATGGTATGAAAAAGGACCCATGATAGATCCAGAACATTTGGTTACTATACGTTCCGTAAAACTAAACTGTGACGGTGCATTGGGTTCCCGTGGGGCATGGCTTTTAGAACCTTATACGGACAGACCGGGCCATTTTGGACACGAAACACTTCCTATGGAATTTGTAAAGGAAACCGCTTTGAACGGACTTCGAAATGGCTTTCAGGTTTGCGCCCACGCTATTGGCGATAGGGCCAATAGAGAAATACTGAATCGGTATGAAGCGGCTTTTACTGAATTACCCGATACGACCAAAGACCATAGATTCCGTATTGAACATGCCCAACACTTGCATCCGGATGATATACCACGTTTTGCAGAATTACAGGTAATTCCTGCGATGCAAGCCGTACATATGTCGTCCGATAGACCTTGGGCCATAGACCGCCTTGGAGAAAAACGCATTAAGGAAGGCGCCTATATGTGGCAAACTTTATTGCAAAGTGGCATTCCTATTGTTAACGGAACGGATGTGCCTGTAGAACCTTTAAATCCTATAGCCAGTCTGTACGCCAGCGTAAGTCGTAAAACTTTAAAAGGTACACCCGAAGGGGGTTATGAACCTGAACAAAAAATGACAAGAGCCCAGGCTTTACGGTCGTATACCTTGGACGCTGCCTACGGTGCTTTTGAGGAGGATATTAAAGGGTCGATTACGGCGGGCAAGTTGGCAGATTTCACTATTTATAACCAAGATCTTATGACCGTCGCCGAGGATAAGTTTTTGAATACCGAAGTAGTGATGACCATTTTTAATGGAGAAGTGGTCTATAAGAAGGAGTAATGGATTATATAGTCCTTTTGGCATTACTTATCAAATTCATAATAATAAAAACTGTTACAGCGGGTAATACCCATCCTAGGCTAAAGGTGCTCAAGGGAATATAGTCTTGGAGGTTTGAAACCGCTTCTGCGAGGCCAATCGTGGCTAAAAAATCTGGAATGCTAAAAATCATAGTCGTAATCACTACAGCTTTGAATACTTTGGCAGATGCTAATTTCTCGGGCAGAACATTCAGTAGTATCAGTATGATAGTAATAGGATAGATGAACATTAAAGCGGGAATGGCAATGACAACGATAGCGTGAAAATTTAACTGACCTATCAACACCCCGATACAACAAGCCACTATTCCCGTGATAATATAGGCCTTTTGTGACCCCTTGAAGAGTCCCTTAAAATAGTCCGCAGTACCTGTAACGATGCCAACAGCAGTAGTAAAACAAGCGAGTGCAATTAGCATACTCAAGACCTTGTTTCCAAAAGCTCCTAACGAAGCAATGCTAATTCCACGAAGGAGATTGGCCCGTTGCATATCGTTGCTTAGGGCATTATCAATTTGAATATCAGAACCAAAAAAAGAACCTACAGAAATTAAACCTGCATATATTAGAAGCAACCCCAAACCGGCAATAAAACCAGATTTACGTATCATTTCCTTTTTTGCCTCAAAGGAAGTTAGTCCCTTTAGATTCAATGATATAATAACTACAGCTCCAACGACTACGGCACCGATGGCATCAAAAGTTTGATAACCTTCTAGAATTCCGCTGACCACGGGAGCATCAAAAGAAGATACGTTCATTAGTCCATCAGAAGTGAACAAACCGATTCCTATTACGCCGAAAAGCATAATAACAATAAGAGGTGTTAAGAACTTACCGATGAAATTCAATATTTTAGAACGGTTCAGAACAAATACCAGAACCAGAGCAAAATAAATGCCGCTGGTCAATAACGGACTCGTACCAAACACGGGATGTATGGCCATTTCATGTGTTGCAGAGGCCGTTCTTGGAGAAGGTATGGTAATAGAAATAAGATAAACGATAATGCAATAAACCGTACTGAATGTGGGAGACACTTTTTTTCCAAAGTCGTACATCGTGCCTTGCAGTCTGGCGTGTGCCAAAATTCCAAGAATAGGAATAACCACTGCCGTTATCATAAAACCAAAGGTTACCCACATCCAATCTTCTCCTGCATTATAACCTAAAAGCGGAGGCAGTAGGAGGTTACCCGCCCCAAAAAAAAGGGAGAATAAGGCAAAAGCTGTGACTAGGGTTTCTTTGGTGTTGGTCATGTTAAACAAATAAGCGGAAAGATAAATGAAAAATAAGAAATACGATTTTTAAAAATGGCTTACCTCTGTTTTTTAAAGGTTAACCACAAAAATTGTCTACATCACAACAAATTATAGTTCAGATGATTAAAAAGATATACTTTAGAAAAGTAATTAAGAACCCAGTTGTTCTTTAAATTAGAATCATCAAAAACAGTAATAGAAAACCCTAGCATTTATCGATTCCCCAAATCGTACCTATGCACCTAAAAAAACCCTACAACATGAAAAAAATATTCTGTAATATTTTTGGCCACCACTACTCAGTTTCTAAGAAAGTTACTTCCCATATTAAAGAATACAAATGCATACATTGCAGTAAGCAAGTTACTACCGATGTTAGTGGTAACCTATCTATTCTTACTCCTGAACTTCAGGATATCAACAGAACTTTAGAACATATTTATCAAAGAAGACATAACGCACAACAAGTAGCGTAATCGTTTTATTTTTCAATGCCATAAATTCCACTCCCATGGCTGGTTATGGAATTTACTAACTATTCCTGGAAACAAAGTAAGCACCTTTTGTCTTAACTGTCGTACGCCCCACAACGGTAAGTAGAGATTGCTCTTTTTTCCAGGATTTTTATTTGATAATCGCAATTTATAATGCGCCGATGCTTAGGTGGAAGCAGAAGTTGGCGTTCCATCCAATGTCTCGTAGGCACACCTCGGGGTTATTTACTTTTAAGAATTATCGAACGAATTCCATCCTTGAGCCGTCAACGGAATTTTAGTTTCCGCCCTCGTAATTAAATTAGCACCTTGATCAGCGTTGGTCATATGACCGATTACCGTTAAGTTCGGATTTCCTTTTATTTTGTCAAAGTCGGATTGGTCAATGGTAAATAAGAGTTCATAATCTTCACCTCCACTTAAGGCTACCATGGTACTGTCCATATGAAACTCTTCACAGCTGGATATTACCGTTGGGTCCAAGGGAATTTTATCTTCATATAGATTACAACCTACCGTACTGTTCTTGCAGAGATGTAAAATCTCAGAAGAAAGACCATCGCTGATATCAATCATGGAAGTAGGAAGCACATCTAATTTTTGAAGTAGCGTTATCATATCCTTGCGTGCCTCTGGTTTTAATTGGCGTTCTATGATGTAGGAATAGGGGTCTAAATCTGGCTGACTGTTGGGATTTACTTTGAATACCTCTTTCTCCCGCTCTAAAACCTGAAGCCCCATATAGGCACCGCCTAGATCACCGGTTACTACCAGTAAGTCGTTTGCTTTGGCTCCCGAACGGTACGTAATGTCCTTCTCTTCTGCTTCACCGATTGCGGTAACACTAAGTAGCATTCCTGTTTTGGAAGATGTGGTATCGCCACCTATTAAATCAACACCATAGGTTTTGCATGCCAGGCGTATTCCTGCATAAAGTTCTTCCAACGCCTCTAAAGGAAACCGATTAGAAACCGCAAGGGAAACCGTTATTTGTGTGGCCATGGCATTCATGGCATAAATGTCCGACAGGTTGACCATGACGGCCTTGTAACCCAAATGCTTCAAGGGCATATAACTGAGGTCAAAATGAATGCCCTCTATTAATAGATCTGTTGAGACAACGGTTTTTTTTGAATTGAAATCCAATACGGCCGCATCATCTCCAATAGCCTTTATTGTGGATTTATGATGAACAGGATAGTCTTTTGTAAGATGTGCTATCAAACCAAATTCCCCTAATTTTTCCAATGATGTTTTTTCCCTATTCTTATCTTCTATCATATTGCAAAAATAAGCACTAAACTTAAATTCAAAGTATTAAAAAACTGAAGCTTTGGGCTTCAGTTTTTTAAATGACATAGGGGATATCCTTATCCTAATGTATAACCATTCCTGTAATTTCGTTTCACGAATTTATTGGCAGGTTCAAAATTAGTTACTTTCATGTTTTCGGCATCCCACCGTAAACGTTTTCTTCCGTAGTACTGTTTGCCGCCTCCCCAGAAACTTTTGTTTTCTGCTGCGGGATCTACCTCAAAATAGGATTTAAGGGCCAAGTTTCCAATTAGGATACTTTCTGTAAACGGTCCTGCATAATCAAAAGAAGAACTTGTTTCAGCATTGCCATAACCGGCCATACAAGCATTTACCCATTGTAAATAGTGTCCCTCTGGAACACGGGCTATCGTTTCCTCTACCTCGAACTGTTCATTAAGTGATAAGGGTAACAACCTTGGATTGGCTCCGTAACAGTCCGCCATTAGCTTTCCTTTATCTCCAATGAATAGCACACCGCCATCCCAGTTGCCCAAAGCTTCGTCATCTCCTAATTCCTCTGGTCTTTCAGGTAAAAGTCCACCGTCCATCCAAGATACTTTTATAGTGCCCTTCCCATCCGTTCTGGGATAGCTTAGGTGTATTTTGCTGGAGTTCGGAAAGCTTTTTGGATAATCCTTATATTGAAAATTACCGCTAAAAGAATCAGAGACGCTGCACTCAACAGCGTTTGGATATAAAATTGGGAGTATTCTATAAACGGGATCCATAATATGACAGGCCATATCCCCGAGGGCACCTGTTCCAAAATCTGACCATCCTCTCCAATCAAAAGGGAGATACGCATTATTATAATCGCGCATTTCAGCAGTACCCAACCAAAGATCCCAATTGAGGCCTTTTGGTATTTTATCTTTTTTTACAGGAGTTTGCAGGGCTTGTGGCCAAATAGCTCTGTTGGTCCAGCATTTTACCGTATGTACATCCCCTATAATTCCGGTATCATAAATTTCTTTCATTTTTCTTACGCCATCACCAGAACCTCCCTGGTTACCCATTTGCGTAACTACTTTAAATTCTTTGGCTGCTTCGGTCAACATTCTAGCCTCCCAAATATCATGGGTCAGTGGCTTTTGCACATAAACGTGTTTGCCCATTTGCATGGCTTTATACGCTGCAACGGCGTGGTTGTGATCCGGAGTAGAAACCGAGACGGCATCGATATTGTCTCTCTCCTTGTCCAACATTTTCCTAAAATCATTGTAGTAGCTAGCTTTTGGAAATGCTTCCCGTGATTTTACCGCTTGTCTATCATCTACATCACATAACGCCACAATATTTACATTGGGACTTTCTGCGAAAGAAGCAATATCACTGTGGCCCTTTCCTCCGGCGCCAATACCGGCAATGTTCAACATATCACTTGGGGCAACATACCCTTGTCCGCCTAAGACATGTCTTGGTACGATCATAAAACCTGCGGCGGCAGCGGTAGTTTTCTTTACAAAGGACCTTCTGGAGGTATTTTTTAAAATGAAATTTTTGTTAGACATAGAAGAATTAAATTAAAGTTGTTCGTTTAGGGGCATTAAGATAATCTAAATAACTTGAACTCTAAGAGCATGTGTTAGAGATATTTTAGTTCTGGTGATACTTTAACCCTGCATTATAAAAGGGTTTTCATAATTTTCGTGATGAATTAGAAGAGATTTTATCTCGTATCTTTACGTAAGGGTACAATTATTGATATGATGAGTCACATGAAACTACTACGACTTTTTTCTTTGCTATTGGTTATTTCTTCTTGTTCCGTAAATGAAGTGCTTGATGATCTTGAAGTAATCGAGAATCCTGAAATTCCAGAAGCTACTATGAACGAAACGCCGTGCGAAAATGGTATGGCCGGTGATTTTCCTTGTAGCGGATATGATCTAGTGGGAAGAATACCGATAAGCACCTTTCAAGCGCAATCCGGTAATGATATTTGGGGGTGGACAGATACTACCACCGGTAAGGAATACGCACTTATGGGATTGGATAATGGCATAGCTTTCATAGATGTCTCTGATTCGGAATACTTAGTTTATTTAGGGAAGTTGCCTACGGCCACCTCTTCAAGTTCTTGGAGAGACATCAAAGTATATCAAGACCATGCTTATATCGTGGCAGAGGCAAATAATCATGGGGTTCAGGTTTTTGATTTAACAAGATTAAGAAATGTAGCAAATGCTCCGCAGACTTTTTCGGAGGACGGTAGATATACCGCTATTGGTAATGCCCATAATATCGTAATTAATGAAGAGAGCGGTTTTGCTTACCCTGTTGGTACGGATCGCAATGATGTTTTTAATGGTGGTGTTCACTTCTTAGATTTGCAAAACCCTAAGGTGCCTATTGCTGCAGGTGGATGGGGCGAAAACGGTTATACCCATGATGCACAGGTGGTCACTTATACGGGACCGGATGCGGACTATGCGGGTACCGAAATTTTTGTGGGAGCTAATGAAGACCAAGTAGTGGTGGTAGATGTATCAAATAAAAATAATCCTATGGAACTTGCTACCTTACCTTATCCCAATATTGGGTATACCCATCAGGGATGGTTTACGGAGGATCAGCGCTATTTTATCCTAGGCGACGAGCTGGATGAGGTGAATTCTGGCTTTAGATCTAGAACGCTTGTTTTTGATATGACCGATTTGGACAATCCCGTGTTACACGATACCTATCTTGGTCCTACAAGCGCTATTGACCATAACGGCTATGTTTTAGGGAATGAGTTTTTCCTTGCAAATTATACCGCCGGAGTCCGCGTTTTGGATATTTCACAGATTGAAGGGAAGAATATTTCTGAAATAGGTTTTTTTGACACCTATCCTAGTGACGACAATACCCTATTTGACGGGGTTTGGAGTGTGTATCCTTACTTTGAAAGTGGAAAAATATTGGTAAGTGATATTAATGGCGGTTTCTTTATAATTAAAAAATCCAACTAAGACCATGAAAAAACTTCTCCTTGTTTTTATGGTGTTTGCCGTATTTTCTTGCTCAAGAGAAGAGGCAAATATAGATTTTGATCTGCCGGCTAACCAGTTCTTTGGAGAATTGGAGTGGATAAAAAGTTTTGGAGGAACAGGTGAAGAAACAGCGCAGGCTGTAATAGAAACAGCAGACGGCGGGTATGCAATTCTAGGTTATACCAATAGTACTGACGGAGATATTCAAAATAAATCATTGAACGTTAACGATTATTGGCTTTTAAAACTGGATGCAGACGGCAATTTACAATGGAACAAGACCTATGGGGGTAGTAAGGATGACAGGGGGCAAAGCTTGGTACAGACGCTTGATGGTGGTTATGCTCTAACGGGTTATGCTATGAGCGATGATGGAGACGGTTCTGTTAATAATGGATTTCACGATAATTGGGTATTAAAATTAGATGCTTCGGGGACTATAGAATGGGAGAAGAGTTTTGGTTTTTCCGGTCACGATCATTCCTACGATATTTTACAAACTACCGATGGCGGCTATTTCTTTACGGGCTTTTTAGATATTACCTCTGCTAGAGCGGACGGAAATACAGAGAAGTCAGGGACATTGACCAGACATGGTGTAGGTGAATTTTGGGGAACCAGAATTAATAAAATAGGAGACGTGGAATGGCGGGGTTATTTTGGAGGAACTAACAATGATAGGGCACATGGTGTTGTGCAATCCGAAGATCTTGGTTTTGTAATGGCCGGTTTTTCCGAGAGCAATGATTTTGATATCAGCAATACGCAGGGAAGTTATGATTTTTGGCTAGTAAAGGTAGATGATAAAGGGAATATGCTATGGGAACGTTCTTTTGGAGGTTCCGGAATAGAAATTGCCTATGATATTGCTAAAACCGATGATAACGCATATGTTGTTGTTGGCAATACTTTTAGTACTGACGGGGATATTTCAGCAACCAAAGGGGAATCGGATATTTGGCTTATTAAAGTTGATGATGCTGGGCGTTTAATTTGGGAAAAATCTTTTGGTGGTTCCCAGTTTGATGCCGCTCAGGCCGTTACCCCAAGTAAAAATGGAGGATTTTTTGTAATTGGGAATTCTAAAAGTTCCGATGCGGACACTACTGAAAACGCAGGTGAAAACGATATTTGGATAATAAAAATCGACGCTGAAGGCAATCTCGTCTGGCAAAAATCTTTTGGTGGCGACAATATCGATTTTGGATTTGATATTGTGGAAAACTCAGATGGCAGTGTACTATTGGTCGGTGAAACTTCAAGCACAAACTTTCCTTCCTTGACAACAAAGGGTAAATCGGACCTTGTAGTGATTAAAGTGAAATAGCACTTCAAATGATATGGATAGAAAAACCCTATCCCGATATACGTTATAATAATGTTAGGTTTTGTAATAAAAACGTACTTATGACTTATATTTGTAAACTATTTAGACCAAATCCAATTAAGAAATGATTCAAGTATCGGAAACGGCAAAATTGAAGGTCATCAACCTCATGACAGAAGAAGGTTTTGACGCAACTAAAGATTACGTTCGCGTAGGTGTAAAGAGTGGTGGATGCAGTGGATTGTCCTACGAACTGGACTTTGATGATAAAATGGCAGAAACCGATAAGGTTTTTGAAGATAACGATGTACGTATCATCGTAGATAAAAAGAGCTTTTTATATCTCGTAGGAACGGTGTTGGAGTATTCCGGTGGTTTGAACGGTAAAGGATTTGTTTTTAACAACCCCAATGCACAGCGAACTTGCGGTTGTGGAGAGAGTTTTTCATTGTAGGGAAGTTAAAAAGAGAAGGAGTTAAAAAATAGTAAAGGTAGAATGTATAAGTCGTTTGAAGATTTAGATGTTTATCAAGCGGCAATAGTTTTTACAGGTAAGGTTTATGTGTTGCTTAAAAAGCAACCGTTAAAAAGTGATTTTGCAATGGTTGACCAAATAAGGCGAGCAACCATTTCAATTTCGAATAATATAGCGGAAGGATTTGAAAGAGAAACAGACAAAGAATTAATACGATATCTTTATTTTTCTAAGGGTTCAGCTGGCGAAGTAAGGAGTCTTTTCAATGTAATGTTGGAGATTAATTATTTTGAAAAAGAAGAATTAAAAGAATATAAGAACGAGGTTTTGAATATTTCAAAACAACTTGCTAATTACATCAAGTTTGTTAAAAAGAGAATGGTATAATTTTTACTCTTTCCCTTTTTAACTTCTTAATTAGAAAAGACATGGCATATACTGAAGAGGAGTTAAAGAAAGAACTGGAAACCAAAGAATACGAATATGGTTTCTACACAGATTTAAAGTCAGATACCTTTCCGAAAGGTTTGAGTGAAGATATTGTTCGTGCTATATCCAAAAAGAAAAACGAACCGGAGTGGATGACAGAATGGCGACTAGATGCATACCGTATCTGGGAAGGCATGGAAGAACCCGAGTGGGCCAACGTACGTTATGAAAAACCGGATTTTCAGGCTATAAGCTATTATTCCGCTCCCAAAAAAGCGGACCCTAATAAAACTCTGGACGATGTAGACCCTGAGCTGTTGGCCATGTACAAGAAATTAGGAATTTCCGTAGATGAGCAAAAGAAGTTACAGAACGTTGCGGTAGACATTGTGGTAGATTCGGTCTCAGTAGCAACTACATTTCAAAAAACATTAGCTGAAAAGGGTATTATTTTCATGCCTATTTCGGAAGCCATACAAGAGCACCCAGAACTGGTTAAAAAATACATGGGTACGGTTGTTCCCAAAAAAGATAATTTTTATGCTGCTTTAAATTCTGCCGTTTTCACCGATGGGTCTTTCTGTTATATTCCTAAAGGCGTAAGATGCCCCATGGAATTATCTACCTATTTTAGAATTAACGAAGGTGGTACCGGTCAGTTTGAGCGTACTTTGGTCATCGCAGATGAAAGTAGTTATGTCAGTTATTTGGAGGGTTGTACGGCACCATCCCGTGATGAGAATCAACTGCATGCTGCGGTAGTGGAGCTTATTGCGCTAGATGATGCGGAAATCAAATATTCTACGGTACAGAACTGGTTTCCAGGAAATGCCGAAGGAAAAGGGGGTGTCTACAATTTCGTAACAAAGCGCGGTATCTGTGAGAACAACGCTAAAATTTCTTGGACACAGGTAGAAACAGGTTCTGCGGTAACATGGAAATACCCTTCCTGTATTTTAAAAGGGAATAATGCCGTTGGAGAATTTTATTCCATTGCCGTAACCAATAATTACCAGCAAGCGGACACTGGGACTAAAATGATCCACTTAGGAAAAAACACAAAAAGTACCATTATATCAAAAGGTATTTCTGCCGGAAAATCTCAAAATAGTTATAGAGGTTTGGTGCAGATCGGTTCTAGGGCAGAAAACGCCCGTAATTTTTCACAGTGCGATTCGCTTCTAATGGGTAATGAATGTGGCGCACACACCTTCCCATACATTGAAGCTAAGAACAAGTCGGCCCAAATAGAACATGAGGCTACGACAAGTAAAATTGGTGAAGACCAAATTTTTTATTGCAATCAGAGAGGAATCGATACTGAAAAAGCTATAGCGCTTATTGTGAACGGATTTAGTAAGGAGGTATTGAACAAACTTCCTATGGAGTTTGCCGTAGAGGCCCAAAAATTATTGGAGATCAGTTTAGAAGGTTCTGTAGGGTAATTAATTTGAAAATGAAAAAAGCACTAGTTATACTTGCGATATCTTTTACTTTTTTTTCTTGTAAAGAGGTAAAAAAGGAAGAAAGGAAAGCTGAAATAGTAAAACCCGAACTGAAGCTCTACACTTTTAGCGGTGGAACCGTAATGGTTAATAATCTGGAGTTATTTTCTCAAGATACTACGTACCAAGGTCAGACCAAAGAATTTGCGGATCCATTTTATGTTATTAGCCATCCTCAGGGAAATCTAATGTGGGACGCAGGCTTGCCAGAAATGTTAGTTCCCATGCCAGAACCCTATACAGATCCAAGCGGTGCTTTTACCGTATCTAGAAAGGATTCGGTCGTGAATCAATTGAAAACAATAGGTATGACACCGGATGATATCACGTACCTAGGACTATCCCACACCCATTTTGATCATAGTGGTCACGCCAATGCCATTAGTAATGCCACTTGGCTGGTTCAAGGTTCAGAGTATGATATGATTACAAGTGAAGAAATCAGGAATAGCGAGAATGCAGGACTGTATGAGGCCATTAAAGAACTCAAAAACGTTAAAAAACTAAATGGAGATTTTGATGTATTTGGGGACGGTAGCGTTATTATTAAATCCATGCCAGGTCATACACCAGGGCATCAGGTTTTATTTTTGGATATGCCAGAGAATGGTCCCACATTGTTGACTGGAGATTTATATCACTTATATGAAAATAGGGAACACAAGAGGGTTCCAAGTTTTAACTTCGATGTAGAGCAAACCCTATCCAGTATGGATGCGTTTGAAGCTTTAGCGAAGGAGAAAAATGCGAAAGTATACTTACAGCATCAAAAAGAAGATTTTAATAAAATGCCTAAGGCACCAAAATATTTAAACTAGTAGCTAATGTTGACGATTAAAGATTTACATGCTCAAGTAGAGGATAAAGAGATTTTAAAAGGAATAAACCTAGAAGTTAAAGCGGGTGAAGTACACGCAATAATGGGTCCCAACGGTTCTGGAAAAAGTACGTTGGCTTCTGTTATCGCAGGGAAAGAAGAATTTGAGGTAACTCAAGGTTCTGTTTCATTGAACGGTGAGGATTTGGAAGATGTTGCTCCGGAAGAAAGAGCACATAAGGGCGTGTTTCTTTCGTTTCAATATCCTGTGGAAATTCCGGGCGTGTCCGTAACAAACTTCATGAAGACGGCCATTAACGAGTCTAGAAAGGCAAGAGGCCTGGAAGATATGCCGGCCAATGAGATGTTAAAGCTAATTCGTGAGAAATCAGAGTTGTTAGAGATAGACAGAAAGTTTCTTTCACGTTCTTTAAACCAAGGTTTTTCCGGAGGAGAGAAAAAAAGAAACGAAATTTTTCAAATGGCAATGTTAGAACCTAAGGTGGCCATCTTGGACGAAACGGATTCCGGTTTGGACATAGACGCTCTAAGAATTGTGGCGAACGGGGTGAATAAATTAAAGAGTAAGGATAACGCGGTAATCGTTATTACACACTATCAAAGACTTTTAGATTATATAGTTCCTGATTTTGTTCACGTACTACATAACGGTAAAATTGTAAAATCTGGAGGTAAGGAATTGGCACTGGAACTAGAGGAGAAAGGATACGATTGGATTAAGCAAGAGGCTGCCGTTTAGGGGTAACCCGTGATTTTTCTGCAAATTGAAAATTAAAAAAATGGATTTAAAAGATAAATTAATTTCTTCTTTTATGGCCTTTGAGAACAATGTGGACGTAGAACATCCTGTTCACGATGTGCGTACGGAAGCCATAAAGAATTTTGAAGCAAAGGGGTTTCCGAACAAGAAGGAAGAAGCCTGGAAATATACTTCGTTGAACAGTCTCCAGAAAATAGATTTCAGCATTTTTCCTAAACAGGACAACGCACTTGAATATAAGGATGTCAAAAAATATTTTATCCATGATATAGATACCTACAAAATTGTCTTTATTGATGGAGTTTATAGTTCGCACTTATCCGAAACTACACACGATGGGGTAGATATCTGTTTAATGAGTTCGGCCTTGACCAAACCCATGTACAAACAGATTATAGATGTATACTTTAATAAGGTCGCCTCAAAAGACGAGTCCTTAACAACGTTAAATACGGCTTTCAGTAGAGAGGGAGCTTACATCTATATTCCAAAGAATAAGATGCCAAAAAAACCGGTGGAGATTTTAAACTTTGCCACAGGGAACGAGGCATCGCTAATGCTGCAACCAAGAAACCTTGTTATTGTAGAGGAGAATGCGGAAGTTCAGATTATAGAACGTCATCAAAGTCTTACTTCTAACGAAGTGCTTACCAATGCCGTTACAGAGATTTATGCTGCGGAAAATGCGATAATAGACTACTATAAAATCCAAAATGACGCTGCTAAGGCTTCTTTGATAGATAATACTTATATCAATCAAAAGAGTAAAAGTAATGTGAGCGTACATACCTTTTCTTTTGGCGGTAAACTAACACGTAACAATCTTAATTTCTTTCAAAATGGCGAGTACATGGACTCTACCATGAAGGGAGTTACCATATTGGGAGACAAACAACATGTGGACCATCATACTTTGGTGCATCATATTGAACCTAATTGTGAAAGTCATCAAGATTATAAAGGAATTTATGGCGATAGTTCTACCGGGGTTTTTAACGGTAAAATCATTGTAGACAAGATAGCGCAGAAGACCAACGCCTTTCAACAAAATAACAATATCCTTGTTAGTGATAAGGCAACGATCAATACGAAACCGCAATTAGAAATTTTTGCGGATGATGTAAAATGTTCCCACGGTTGTACAATTGGTCAATTAGATGAAGATGCGCTTTTTTACATGCAAACAAGGGGTATTCCTAAGAAGGAGGCACGCGCACTTTTAATGTACGCTTTTGCCAACAATGTTTTGGAAAGTGTTCGTATTCCTGAACTTAAAGCTAGAATCAATAAACTAATTGCCAAGAAATTAGGGGTTAATCTAGGATTTGACTTATAGGTTTATGTACAAAATTGATAATAATAGAAAAAGAGCTATGATTGTCATAGCTCTTTTTTCGTTTTTGGTTTATGATGGTAATGCCCAGGAGACCACTTTTGGATTAAAGGGCGGGCTAAATTATTCCTCCGTTGTTGGGGATTTAACGGACGGTATAAAATTTCGTTTCTCAGGTCATGGAGGACTCTTTTTGGAAATAGCTTTTTCCGAGAAGTTTCAGTTGCAGCCAGAACTCCTATATTCTTCTCAAGGGTTTCAATTTAGTACGGATTTAGCTTCTATTCAAAATGGAGGTTCTACGGGCGAAGAAAATGATTTTAGAACCAATGTGCAGTTGAACTACTTAACTATTCCATTATTAGGGAAATTTGCATTGAACGATAGGTATGCCTTGGAATTTGGGCCACAATTCGGGTTTTTGCTCAACCAAGTAACCAAAATCAAGAATTTGGACGAGCAAGATGGTACTAATACTAATGAAAGAAGCTCCGTCTCAGGAGATTTTCAGTTGGATTACGGTGTTGCTGCGGGAGTGGCTATGCGTATAAACGATAACATTTCGTTAGCGCCTAGATTTTATATTGGCATTAGAAATCGGCTGAACGGATTACCCAATGCTCAGAACTACAATGTTGCACTACAGTTTTCTGCGAATTATAGTTTTCGCTGATATACGTAATCATATTACTTTAATTTGGCCCTGTGATGTAAGTAGATATGGAACCTAGTCGGTATCTTTGTATTTCAATAAAAGTGCTATGTTGAACGTAACGAAAATTCGAAAAGATTTCCCCATTTTAGAACGTGAGGTCAATGGTAAACCACTGGTTTATTTAGATAATGCGGCTACCTCACAGACCCCACAACAGGTGATAGCTACAATAGTGGACTACTACCAGAATTACAACGCTAACATACATAGGGGTGTTCATGCACTATCGCAAGAGGCTACCGATAAATACGAGCAAGCACGTATAAAGATTCAAAAACATTTTAATGCGGCTAAAACGCATGAAATTATCTTTACCTCTGGCACTACCCATAGTATTAACATCGTTGCGAACGGTTTTTCTTCCCTGATTGGAAAAGGAGATGAAATCCTTGTCTCCGCAATGGAACACCACTCTAATATCGTACCCTGGCAAATGCTATGCGAACGTACAGGGGCAACACTAAGAGTTATTCCTATGAATCAAGATGGAGAGCTTTTAATGGAGGTGTATGATGATTTACTTTCCAAAAAAACAAAGCTGGTATTCTGTAATCACATTTCAAACGCGTTAGGAACTATTAACCCTATTGTAGAAATAATAAACAAAGCCCATGCAGTGGGTGCAGCTGTGCTAATAGATGGGGCCCAAGCAGCACCGCATTTAGTGGCAGACGTTCAAAAACTGGATGTGGATTTCTATACGGTTTCCGCACATAAAATATGTGGACCCACAGGAGTTGGTATGTTATATGGCAAAGAAGAATGGCTTAGCAAACTACCACCTTACCAAGGAGGTGGCGAAATGATTGCAGAAGTTACTTTTGAGAAAACTACCTATGCGGACTTGCCTCATAAATTTGAAGCAGGTACACCGAATATTTGTGGTGGTATAGCCTTTGGCGCAGCCTTGGACTATATGAACGCGATTGGTTTTGATGCCATAGCAGCTTACGAAAATGATTTGTTAGCGTATGCCACTGCCGCATTGCTAGAAATAGAGGGGCTCAAAATTTACGGAACCGCAAAAAATAAGACCTCTGTTATTTCTTTTAATATTGAGGGTTTGCATCCCTATGATATAGGAAGTATTTTGGATAAACTGGGGGTTGCCGTGAGAACAGGACATCACTGTGCACAACCCATTATGGATTTTTACGGAATTCCGGGTACTGTAAGGGCCAGCTTTAGCTTTTATAATACCAGAGAAGAGGTAGATGTTCTGGTCAATAGTGTTAGACTAGCAAAGAATATGTTGCTTTAAACATAGGAGTTATGGTTTTCTTAAACTATTGATAACCACCGATTGTTATTGTATTTTTGCAAAAAATTATATCCTTTTAGGGAGATAAATTGGGCTTATGAATATCAAGGAGATACAAGATGAAATAGTAGATGAATTTTCGATGTTCGAAGATTGGATGCAGCGCTATGAATATATGATAGAGTTGGGAAAATCCCTGCCCTTAATTGAAGATGAATTTAAGACGGATGATAATATCATCAAAGGTTGTCAAAGTAAAGTCTGGGTACATGCTACCTTAGAGGAGAATAAATTGATTTTTACTGCCGACAGCGATGCGATAATCACCAAAGGAATTATTGCTATTTTAATACGGGCATTCAGCAATCAAAAGCCAAAGGACATTATTGACGCCGATACCGAATTTATTGATGAAATAGGGCTTAAGGAACACTTATCACCTACAAGGGCAAATGGTCTTGTGAGCATGATAAAACAGATTAAATTATATGCGGTGGCATATCAAACACAAATAAACTAAAGATGAGCGAAGATAATATAGCAGAAGATAGTGCAGTCTTAGGTGATAAAATCGTTAGAGTATTGAAAACGATTTATGACCCTGAAATTCCCGTAGATATTTATGAGCTAGGGCTTATTTATGATGTTCTGGTCAACGAAGATACAGAGGTTAAGATTTTGATGACCTTAACTTCACCTAATTGTCCTGTTGCAGAAACATTGCCTGTAGAGGTAGAAGAAAAGGTAAAATCTATAAATGAAATTAAGGATGCGGAGGTAGAAATTACCTTTGATCCACCTTGGACCCAAGATTTAATGAGCGAAGAGGCTAAATTGGAACTGGGAATGCTCTAATACAGCTTAATCGGTATAAATTTTTTAGTTGTAACCATGCCTGATGAAATTATAAATAAGGTTTCCCTAAGCAAGCTCGTAACATTTGACCTTGAAGATTATTATCCAAAAGGGGAGCGTATCGTTTTAGATATAAAAGATTGGCTTTTTGAGGGCTTTATCTTGAAAGAAAAAGAATTTAGGCATCATATCAAGGCGCATAATTGGGAACAGTATAAGGGTGCATATGTAGCGTTAACCTGTTCCACGGATGCCATAATTCCTGGATGGGCTTATATGCTGATTACTACAAAACTTCAGCCTTTTGCAGTCAGAACGGTTTTAGGAAACCTTGAAGATTTGGAGACGTCAATATACCAATCTATCATAGAGAACATACCTGTTTCTGACTTCAAGGATAAACCTGTAATCATAAAGGGCTGTAGTAACAAACCTGTCCCTCCCAATGCATATCTAATCCTAACGGCGAAATTATTGCCAGTAGTAAAGTCGGTCATGTATGGTGAAGCCTGTTCCTCCGTACCCTTGTATAAAAGAAAATAATACCACTTTTTTTTAGATTGAAATGTGACTATTCTTACATTTGCGTTTCTAAAAAATAAACACGAAATCATGAAAAACATTTTACTAACAACGGCGCTACTGTTTGCATGCGCTTTAGGTTTCTCACAAACCGAAGAAGAATTAAAGGCCCAAATGGCCCCTAAAACAGATTCTATTGCTGCCATACAGGGAAGGGTAGATGCTATTCAAGCACAGATTGATGCACTTCCTGGATGGAAAAAAGGAGCGTTTGGTACCATTGGTGCTAACTTAAGCAGCTTTAATAACTGGTATGCGCAAGGGTCACCGAACAACTCCTCTGGTAACATTGGTGTTACGGTAAATGGTTTTGCCAACCTGAATCAAGAGAAATTTTTCTGGAGAAATTCTGCGAACATTAACCTTGGATGGGTAAAATTTGACGATAAAGATGATCCGGCTGACGACGATAGTTTTAGACAAGCAGCGGACGTATTTACGATTACTTCACTTTACGGTCGTAAAATCAGCGAAAAATTCGCCATCTCTGGATTAGGAGAATATAGGACTACGATTCTGGATAATTTCAATGATCCTGGCTACTTGGATTTAGGTGTTGGTGCTACGTGGACTCCGATAACGGATTTAGTGGTAGTCATTCACCCCTTAAACTACAACTTTGTATTTAGCAACAACGATGCTGTTTTTGAATCTTCTTTAGGAGCCAAGATAGTTGCGGATTACACTAGAAAAATTGGAGCGGTTAACTTTAAGACCAACTTATCCATGTTCCAGAGTTATAAGAGCGGAGACCTATCTAACTATACGTGGATAAACTCTTTTGGATATACCCTATGGAACGGCATTGGACTTGGTTTTGAGTTCGGTCTAAGAAACAATAAACAAGAAGCATTGAATTTTGCTTTGAACCAAACACCTGCAACGGCTACATCTTTTGAAGATGTTGAAAACGATTTACAGACCTATATTTTATTTGGTTTAAACTATGCCTTCTAGGCAGCACTAAGAACGAAACATCATAAAAAAAGCCCTCCTTTTTGGAGGGCTTTTCAGGTTAAGTAGTTATCGTAAAATTTGGGATTTTACTTTCTAGCTATGTAAGTTCTATTCTTGATTTGGGGTCAACACTATCACTTAAACACAGTGTAAATTTATGGCAAGTTTACAGTTTCACAAGATTTATGTTGTGAACGTATCTTATAATGTTGTGAAAAATATCAATGGAAGTAATTGATCGATGAACTACATCATACGATGTATACTTTGCACTTAATACTCATCTAAATGTTCTGGATAAAGGAAATTATTGTAAGGAAAACGCGTCACATGAATGTCTCTTACCTCATCATAAACCCTCTTCCTAAATTCGTCAAGGTTTTCTTTATTAAGGGCGGATATGAACAAGGCACGATCGCCCACTTTTTCCATCCATGTACTTTTCCAGTCGGCAATGGTAAAATGTTTGGAAGTGCGTTCGGTGACTAAATCGTCTTCCTCTATTACTTCATTCTCGTGTTGGTCAATTTTATTAAAAACCATTATGGTTCTTTTGTCGGCACTTTTTATCTCGTCTAAAATTTGATGAACAGAATCTATGTGTTCTTCGAATTGGGGATGAGAAATATCCACAACGTGTAATAACAGGTCAGCCTCGCGTACCTCATCCAAAGTACTCTTAAAACTCTCTACCAACTGGGTCGGAAGCTTTCTAATGAACCCCACCGTATCACTCAATAGAAAAGGAAGATTACCAATGACTACTTTACGAACGGTCGTGTCCAAAGTGGCAAAGAGTTTGTTCTCTGCAAAAACATCACTTTTACTGATAACGTTCATTAAGGTAGATTTGCCTACATTAGTGTAGCCTACCAAGGCAACCCTAACCAAAGCTCCTCTATTACCCCGCTGGGTTTCCATTTGCTTATCGATCTTAAGAAGTTTCTTTTTAAGTAAGGTTATACGATCTCTTACTATACGCCTATCCGTTTCTATTTCCGTTTCCCCGGGACCACGCATACCGATACCACCTTTTTGTCGCTCTAGGTGTGTCCATAAACCGGTTAGCCGGGGCAGCAGATACTCGTATTGGGCTAGCTCTACTTGCGTACGGGCATAACTGGTCTGTGCGCGCTGAGCAAAAATATCTAGGATAAGACTGGTACGGTCAATAATCTTGCAGCGAAGCTGTTTTTCTATATTTCGCTGTTGTGCAGGTGTAAGTTCGTCATCAAAAATAACAGAGCCTATTTCATTCTCTTCAACAAATTTTTCCACCTCTAACATTTTACCGCTTCCGATAAGTGTTTTTGGATTGGGCACATCCATTCGTTGTATAAAGCGTTTTAAAACTTCTCCGCCAGCAGTGTAGGTCAAAAATTCAAGCTCGTCCAAGTATTCTGTAACCTTTTCCTCATTCTGTTCCCTGTTCAGGATACCAATGAGTACTGTTTTTTCGTAGGTATTGGTTTTCTTTTCTAACATATATATTTAAAGTGCAAAATTAAGAAAAAGGGACCAAGCTATTTTAGTAATTTTATTGACCCAATTAAACACCCTATGCGATTTTCCCTTTTTAAAAAAAGAAAAAGTAAACATCTCTGTACGCTGGCATTTTATAATCTTGAAAACTTATTCGATGCCGAGGATAATGACCATACTTTAGACGAAGATTTTACTCCAGAGGGTTTTAAAAAATGGACACCCAAAAGATACCAACAAAAACTGGGTAAGCTAGCTAAAACCATTTTTGAAATAGGAAAAGGCTGCAATACGCATCCCCCGGTATTGATCGGGGTGGCTGAAGCGGAGAACAAGTCGGTGTTACAAGATCTTATTAAAAAGGATTCATTAGCAAGCATTCCTTACGATATTGTCCACTATGAATCCCCCGACGAGAGAGGTATAGATACTGCGCTTATTTTTCATCAGAAGTATTTTAAAATCCTGAATACAGCACCGTTACCATTGATCATAAAAAATCTGGATGGTGCCCGAGATACCACAAGAGATATACTATATGTACATGGGCAATTGAATGGGGAAGAAATTCATGTATTCGTAAACCATTGGCCCTCTAGGAGAGACGGAAGCGATTCTACGGAATATAAAAGAATCATTGCCGCGGAAGTAATTTTAAAGAAGATGGCGTCAATCGAGGAAAACCATAGTAATCCTAATTACATCATTATGGGAGATTTTAATGATGACCCTCATTCAGCCAGTATACAAAAATTGCTAGCTAATAGTGCGCTCTATAACCCTATGGAGAAATTACATGCTCCTAAAATAAGGGGAAGCGCCAATTATAAGAAAAGTTGGAGCCTTTTTGATCAAATTATTTTATCACACAATTTTTTTAACTACCAAAAGGGTTCGCATAGCTTTGATAGGGCCAATATTTATGATGATGCGTCCTTAAAGGAGTATAAGGGGAAATATAAAGGGAGCCCATTTAGAACCTACGCCGGGAGTAAATATTTGGGCGGTTATAGCGATCATTTTCCTGTTTACATTATTCTGAAATATAATAAGTAAAGCTTTTTTAGCAAATACTAATTGTAAGAATAATCTTATAAACAACAAAAAATAGCACTTTCACAACAGGAAAGGATATCATCCTATGTATTTCATCGAATAAATCTATTTTTTGAATTAATTATCTAGTGTTGTAAAATATATTTGTAGTCCAAATCTTACATTTATAACCTACGACCTATGAACTACCAAATACCTGAGAGCAAAATGTATACATCGATTAGTATCATTTTGCTCTTTATTTTAATTTGTCCATTAGCTTTTGGCCAGTCCGAAAAATTAAAGTCCCTTATTGATAAGGAATATGATTTCTCCAAGATAGGGGCAATGCACGTAGATCTAGAATTTGATTTTGAAGATAATAGGAAAAAAACGTTGGCGCTTGCCAAGATAAACAACTGGAAAGTTAAAGAAGTACTTGCCGATGGTAAAAAAATAGAATTACAAGAAGTGGGTACCGATGGTAGCCCTATTTTTTACGAAACCTATGCTGAGGATGCAAGTCAGACTTCAAGAGCGTCTACGTTACATACAAACGGTTTGTTGGAACTGGATTTGGATGGAGCAGGAATGCAGGTAGGGGTTTGGGATTCTGGTGTTGCGCTTACAACGCATCAAGAATATGATATCCGAGCTACTGTAGCCGATGGAAGCAACGAGATAGATGCACACGCTACTATGGTAACTGGTAGCATTATTTCATCTGGAATAAAGAAAGAAGCCAAAGGGGTTGCCCATGCCGCAAATGTACTTTCACACGATTGGACAAGAGATAAAATAGAGGTGACAGAGGCAGCAGCTAACGGTCTATTACTTTCTAATCACTCTTATGGTATCAAAACCGATAGAGTGCCGGACTGGTATTTTGGCTCCTATATCAAGGTTTCCCAGGATTGGGACAGGATAATGTATAACGCTCCCTATTATTTAATGGTTACTGCCGCAGGTAATGCTCAGAACAGGAGAGATAACGATGCTCCCATCTTTGGAACGAGTAGTGACGGTTTTGATCTGATGTTGGGTTTTACCATAGCTAAGAACGGACTTACGATAGCCGGTGCAAATACTAAGGTAGATAGAAAAGGAAACCTCAAGGAAGCTGAGGTATCCCCATACAGTAGCTTTGGCCCTGTGGATGATGGAAGGATCAAACCAGATTTAGCGGGCGATGGATCTTCTATCGTGTCTACGTACGCAACGAGTAATACAAGCTATAATGCCTCCTCTGGAACGTCAATGGCCACTCCGGGTGTTACAGGGGCGTTATTGTTGTTACAACAGTATAACGAACAATTGTACGGTTCTTATCTAAAAGCGGCGACCTTAAAAGGATTGGCTTTGCATACGGCGGATGATGTAGCCCAGGCCGGACCTGATTATAAAATGGGATGGGGCATTATGAACGCTAAAAAAGCTGCCGAAGCACTTATAAACAAAGACTATACGACTCATATTTCTGAAGAGAACCTAGAGGACGGTGCCACCTTTACCTTTACCGTAACGGCAAATGGAAATGAAACCTTAGCTGCTTCTATTTCTTGGACCGACCCAGAATCGGAATACATCAATAGAGGAGTAGTAAACGATAAAAGGATTGCACTGGTGAATGACTTGGACGTAAGGATTACCCAAGATGGAAAAACTTTTTTTCCCTGGAAACTAAATCCAATTGATCCTAAGGCAGGTGCAAAACAAGGCGATAACCTTGTAGACCCTTTTGAAAGAATAGATATCCCAAATGCAAAAGGTACGTATACGATTACCGTATCCCATAAGGGCGCACTAAAGAATAATGCTCAGGATTTTTCGCTATTAATTTCAGGCGCTAAAATGAACCATTGTAGTATTGCCACCCCGGATGGTCTTGCTTTGGATGCGGCCTCGACGAATGAGATAACAACATCATGGAACGGTACTTTGGATGCACTGTATGAAGTACAATATAAAAATGAAAATGAGGACCAATGGATTACGGAATACGTGACCAACGATTCTTTTGTACTGAAAGATCTACTAGTCAATGAAAACTACATCCTACGGGTACGCACATTTTGTTCTCAAAACATTGCATCAGAATATACTGATGAGTATCGTTTTACGTTCTTAGGTGAATCGACGGTAGTGGGTCCACTAGATTTCAATGAAACGTTCAATAAAGACGCAGAAGTTAATTTTTCAGTCTATCCCAACCCAGCGGCAAATGAGATCAGGTTAAATACAGAGGTAGCCGATACGGCCATGTATAGCATCGTATCTTCCTCCGGAATTGAACTCAAAACAGGGTCTGCAAAGAATGCTCAAATCAATGTGGCAGATTTGGCCACAGGATTGTACATTATACAAGTTCAGGATTTGGGAAGTAAAAAAAGTGCTAAATTTTTTAAATATTAAAGAAAGGTAGTTCCCCCAAAGTAAAATTACTACTCAATATAGGCCTTTCAGTTTGTTATATTGGAAGGCTTATTACTTTAACAACCCATGGGAATATTAAAAACAATTAGCTTTTCGTTAGTCACTTTATTTTTGTCAGTCAAAATTAATTTTAAAAAAATTCTACTCATTGATACGTCAATAGGATAGTCGTTTACATCTTTTACATTCATTAATAAATCTAACCAGTGTTCTTGACAATTGTTTTTTACCGCTAGTTTAAGTTCTGCCATATCAACAGGTATAAATTTTTGCCAATCTTCTGGAGCGTATGTAGTGGTCATGAATGAATTACTTCCTTCTTGGAGTTTTAGTTTTTGCCATGGTGAGTCATAGTGCTTCCATTCCGTTAAGTCACAGTGTGGTCCTTCGTTCATAATAGTTATACTATTTTCAAAACGCTGGTATACCTCTATTTTTTCATAGTCGTGATTTTTTAAGTAAAACTTTTTACCTTCTGGGGACTCCCCCAATTCTACTGAAACTTGAGCACGATCTTTATGAACTTTTGCCAGCTCTTCTTTTGTATCCCAAACAACGATTTCGTCCATTTGAAAAACGAAATCATTAAAAACAAGCTGAATTCGTTGTGGTGGAGCATCTTCTTTAAGATACCCATCGAATACATAGCCTTTCTTTTTGGGATAGGATTGACCAAGGTCTTCAATTTCTACCCAAACACCATTAATTGTCTCGCCATCATCTAAAATACTTAAGGGAAAGTTGGTTCGTTGAACGATGCGGACTGACGCTCCATAATCTAGTTTTCCTGTCTTATCTCCCTTTCTTGTAGGCTCTTTTCTAATAATAAGTCCATTATCTGCATGTACGTAAAGAATTTCTTGCGCGCTTACTTGAAAAGCGAGACAAAATATTAATACCAGACCTATTTGTTTAACCATGGGATGTTTTTTAAATAGAACGCCATTATACGTTTTTAATTTCATTATCATTTAATACAGGGTCATTTCTCATTTTCAAGAATACCTGTGCGGTGGTAACTACGTCTAGCTCGCAATAGTTTACTATGCGGTCAATATCCTTCTCTTCATAAAAGACGTCGCGCACCATACTACCGTCTATATCTTCCTTTGGTGACGGGATTCCCAGAATATGGGCCATAAGTTTTAGAGAAGTATAGTGTTTGTAATCACCGAACTTCCAAAGTTCCATGGTGTCCAAATGTGGTACTTCCCATGGTTTTTTTCCGAACAAATCCAGTTTGTAGGGTAATGATATACCGTGGATAATCATTCTTCTTGCGATATAGGGGAAATCAAATTCTTTTCCATTATGTGCACATAGCAAGTGTTTCGGTTGATTAAAATGACTGTTTAAGAGGTTTTTAAATTCCTTCAGTAATTTTACCTCACCACCTTGAAAACTGGTTACCCGAAACGTTTTGGAATCACCGTTTAAACTAAAATAACCTACAGAAATACATACTATTGTTCCAAACTCTGCCCAGATACCCGCACGATCGTAAAATTCTTCGGGGGTGTAATCGTCTTTTCTTTGGTAGCGCGATTTTTGGTCCCAGAGTTCTTTTTTAGCGTCATCCAAATCTTCAAAATTTTCCTTTTCGGGAACGGTTTCAATATCCAGAAATAAGATATTTTCCAAGTTAATCTTTTGTAACATGGCATTAAATTTATGGTTAGTGCTATTAAATTAATGCATTAATTTAATAAGATCGTCAACTTAGCCTTCGAATAATATTGTATCTTCCTCGTTGACAAAAATTTTTGCTATGAAATTGAGTCCGGTTCGCACATCTAATTAGGTATGCGAAATTGACTTGTTTGCATGGTACAAAACCATCTATGACATGCGTAATTTCTATTTAGTTTTCTTCTTTTGCTGTCTTTTCTTGTTGAGTTGCTCAAAAGAAGACGATATGGCAACCGTCGAGGTTGAAGAAAGAATTAGTTTTGAACTAATTGGAGTCAACCGGGATGCTGTTTTTCAATATCGCCACGACGGAACGCTAGACAGCACGGTTGAAACCAACCTTACCAACGAAATTGGGGTTAACACCAACTACTTGACCTTAAGGCAGAGTGGTTCAACGCTCTCCTTTTATTCATTCGATTCCGGAAAATTCTCTTTGTTCCAAAAAAATGTGGACACTGACGAAGTTCAAGTCTACAACGATTTTTATACAAATACCTCGGCCCGATCTATTGTTTGGGGAACAAATAATGATACCTCCGTGTTCTTCGGGTTCTACAACCCGCAAGGAACAACGAACCTTGCTATTCGTAATATTACTTTAAACACATTAGAGGGCACCGACCTTTCGCTAGAATTTAACATCAATACACTTTATCCTCCTTTGTACCATAACGGCAAGTTGTTCGTTACCTACAGAACCAACGCTTTGGAATACAAGATAGGCGTCTACGAAACGGAAACAAATGTCATACAGCAGACCTTGTCCTTTGGCAACGATGCTCCAAGTATTTTAATCGACGATAATGGCGATTTGGCGGTCTTTAAATTTTCTTCTGAGGCAAACACCACGTTGGACATTTTAGATTTTAATACTTTAGACAGGGTTCAAGAATTTTCGCCTACCTTAAGCCAACGTTTTAATCCGGGACCCATCAACGCAAAACTTATCGATAATAAATTTTATTATGAGTTTGAGTATTCACAGCCTTTTAGCATAGAGCGGGGACCTGCTATCTATGATTTGGCCACCAGCACCAATAGTATCATTGATTTGCCTAATCTAATAAGCGAAGTAGAGATAGCAAATGACATTTCTATCAACATTTTTAGTCAACAGTACAATGCTAAGGAAAGGTTTTTCCTAGTGTCCTACAGCGAGTTTACGAACGATAGTCAATTACGAGGAGGGGCAATGGTAATTTCTGATGAAGGTAAACTACTAGAGAACGTAGAGTTGAATTTTGTACCCGTGTATTTTATAGAGTAGGCAAATCTTATTTCTTTCTCAACAGTAGTTGACATTGTTTGCCAAAAATTGCAGCTATCCCGGCCGCTAAACCACCAACTACGGCTGTAACCAAAATCAAAAGGTACGGGCTACCTTTCAATGGTAATAGTACAGCTATTTTCTTTGAAAGGATAAAACTATTCTCACTTGCCAAAAGGTATGCGTAAATACCCCAGAACAATGAAATGGCAAGGAAAGGTATTAGAAATACGCTAATACCTTTTAGAGGTAATCGGAACGCCGTGATAAACGCGGCCAACATTACCGACCACCACGGTAGGAAAAACGAAAAAGCCAAGGCTAGAACAAGTGTTACAGCAAAATTTATTTTTTTGGAGTTCATTTAGTTTGGTGTTAAGGTTTGCGTAGCAATTACGGCATCGGTCTCTGTATCGTTCTGTAGGTAATGGAGACTATGATATTCGCCTGCCGCCCATACATCTATAAAATCATCATAGAACTTACTACCTGGATTCCCGGATTGCCCACCTGGATAGATGCCCAAAGCTTTTGGAGGCGAACTCATCTCTACGATCATACGCCAAGAAGGTCCGTGCCTTTCGGAAGTTGCATTTACAATATTTCTGCCTCCCCCAATCGGGAGATTGGTTCTGGAGAAAGCGGGTAGACCTTGCAACAGATGCCCTACGCTAGTGCTTTTATAGTTGCGCCAATTGTACTCACCATTTTCTGATTTCCACTCCGTTAGGGATTTTACCGCTTCCTTAAAGCTTAAAAGGAACAGATCTTTCGCATGCTCTGTTTCCGGAGTCGCTACTATATCCATGAACGGATCTTCTCCCATAGTCTTAAGCATATGTATGGTTTGATAGGTAAACGGAGCGTCCAACGCCACGTCTTCCACGCTAAACTCGTCCCAAACCATAGTATAGAGTTTACCCCACCAATTCCTCCAAATACTTGGCCCTAGTGCCTCGGTATCGTTATAAAAATTCCAGTTTTTCAATTGTTCTAAAACAGTTATCTCTTCAGCGTTAAGCATATTGGTATCCATGTTTTCCAAAGCATACGGAATAAGTTCTGCAGCCTTTAGGTTATAATTATTGTTGTGCAGGTCCTTGAAATCTTGAATGGAAAAAGTTTCTTTACTTCGAAAAAATTCATTGATCACCCTATTCCTATAGGTTTCATAACCGTCATTAAAGACATAATAGGGATACGTTTGCTCTACGGGATGCTGGTTGGCAGAACTTACAAATCCTCTTTCCGGGTTTTTGGTATGGGCATTAAAGGGTTGGGGAATAAAGCTTTGCCAATCATTTTCAGGGTTGCTACCGTCCATCAAGAATTTTCCTTGTCCCTTCCATTTGTTCGGAAATTTTCCTTGTATCCAAAGGGCAATATCACCTTGGGTAGAAGCGAATACAAAATTTTGGGCGGGAGCACTATAATGCGTCAATGCCGCAGCATATTCTTCATAATTATGTGCTTTGTTCAAGGCTAAGAAGGTTTTTTGGTTGTTTCCACCAATATGTCCTATCCATTTCATAGCATAGCCTGCACGTCCATTATCTCCTTTGAAATTAATGTCATACGCTACAGGGCCATGATGCGTGTAGCGTACCGAATCCTTAAAAGGTTCCTTACCTTTTATCTTAATTTCTTCTACTCTGATGTTGACCTCTTTCCATGCCTCTCCATACTTGTAATGAGTACGCTTATCGTCTTTAAATTCAATTTTATACCAATCCAATACGTCTCTCGTGGCGTTGGTTTCTCCCCAAGAAATATGATTGTTGAATCCTGAGATAACGCCCAAGGCTCCGGGTAGGGTGGCCCCAAAGGCATTATGTTCTGGTGTACTTAGTTGCATTACGAACCAAATGGACGGTAGATTTAGCCCTAGATGAGGGTCATTGGCCAAAATAGGGTTCCCAGAATAGGATTTTCGACCCGAAACGGCCCAATTGTTACTGCCGTTATCAGGGTGTGGTTTGTCCATAGTACTAGTAATGGTATCCAAGGGCAATTCACTTTCCGGTGTTTTTGTCATAGGCACATCGATGTGACTCCAGTCTGTTTCTTTTGGAATTACAGGGTCGTTGACCTCAAAAAAATCGGGGAACAGCAAATCAAAACGTTCTTTTCCGAATAAACGTAAGGCATTGGTATTTTCTAAATCCGAGTCAAACCCTGATAAATCCTTTGTCATATACATTAACAAAAGGGCTGTTTTTTTAACCGTCCATGGTTCCGGAACATAATCCAATAATTTATATTCAACCGGGAAGTCTTTGGGCTGTAGTTGGTTGATATAGTTGTTTACACCCTCCGCATAAGCCTTTATATAAGCTGCCGTTTCCGGGTCTTCTTTCATCTTTATTATGGCTTGTTCCGCCCCAAAACCCATACCTCTTCTACGTTCTTGCCTATCGTAATCAAGAGCAGCATCGCCAATTATCTCAGATAAACGCCCAGCAGCTGCATAGGTCTGAAATTCCATCTGCCAAAGGCGATGTTTAGCGGTAATGTAGCCTTGCGCTTTATAGAGATCGGTATCGTTTTGTGCAAAAATATGTGGTATCAGTTGTGCGTCGTAATGCACGGTCACTTTCTCCTTTAGACCTTTTATTTCTATGGTCCCCGTAATGGCATCGTCTTTTTCGTTCTGCCATATTCCGGTATACGGATTAAGAAACTTTCCAATCGGTGGTGCCGGGCCAATCTTGGTATTTAGACCGTAAAAAACGGCAGCGGTGAGCATAAGAGAAACTAGAAATTTGAAATATTTCATTTTGGAGAGCGAATTAGTCCCATGAAAATAGGCAATTATTGCGAACTATTTCTTTGTAAAGGTAATACTGAAAATTTTCAGGGAATAGACTCCCCGGTTTGTTTTACACCTAAGTCCTTAACTTATAATTCTAATTTGTTGCGTTAACACGGACAAAAATTGGGATGAAGTGTAGTAGGGCGTACGTTTGTTAGCTACCTAATGTGAAAAACCGACCAGATAGTCTCCAAAAATTAGAATAACGATTGTTGTTTCACCGGACTTTCGTGCTCTAAAAGCCATTTTTTGCGATGCAGACCACCAGCATATCCCGTTAATGAACCATCGCTTCCTATTACCCTATGACAAGGAACTATGATCCATAAGGGATTTTTGCCATTGGCCGCCGCAACGGCTCGTATGGCTTTTACATCACCCAAGGTTTTAGCGAGTTCCAGGTAAGAAACCGTTTTACCGTATGGAATCTCTGCCAAGGCTTTCCAAACACGTTTCTGAAAATCGGTACCGACGGGATTTAACGTTAAATCAAAGTGTTGGCGTTTTCCGTCGAAATATTCTTTAAGCTGATAAGCGGCATCCTCTAAACATGCAGGGATAACGGTTGTTAGGGCTTCTTCGGAATTAAGAACGGAAATGGCTACTAGGCCATTGGTATCGCCTTTTAATTTGGTGACACCTAACGGACTTTGGATAAAGGCTTGTTCCATTAGTTGCGGTTATTCCCCTTTCGGAGTTTCAGGAGTTTGCTCTATAACACCCGCTTGCTTGGCCCTACTTTGCCAATTCTTACGCGCTAAGAGCTGTAAGTCCGCCACATTATCACTTTCGTCCATAATCTCCAGTCCTAAAAGGGTCTCTATAACATCTTCCATGGTTACAAGACCGGCAACAGAACCGTATTCGTCAACGACCAAGGCAATATGCTCTCTTTTGGCGATAAGGATATCGAATAATTTGGGAATAGGGGTACTTCTTCTCGTAACTAGAATATCCCTTCTAATTTCACCAAGGGGCAACTCACCGTTCTTATTGATAATTTCTTCGTAGACATTATCTTTTAGCACAAAACCGGTGATATTATCCATCTTTTCCTGAAACACAGGAATACGAGAATATCTTAACTTAGGATTTTCTTCAAAAAAGGTCTGAATGGATTTCTCTTCCGAGGCAATTTTCATCACGGCCCTTGGGGTCATTACATCCTTCACCAATACCTCGTCAAAACGCAGAAGATTCTTAATAATGGTGGATTCGGATTTTTCAAAGACACCTTCTTCGTGGGCCATATCCGTCATTACCGTAAAATCCTCTCTGCTCAGTACACTACCGTGATGTCCTTTGCCACCTACGAGACGGGTGAATAATTGCAACAGCCAAAGAAGTCCGGTATATTTAAGGCCAAGTACCATAATATTCAACGCTTTGGCGGTAAAGTTAGATAGCTGCCTCCAGTATGTCGCACCAATGGTCTTAGGTATGATTTCGGAAGCCACTAGGATTAAAATGGTCATAATGGTAGAGACCACCCCGACCATAAGGTCCTCCGAAAACTCAATTCCGAATATAGCCCTTTTTTCAGTGCCATATAGCTCTGCATAAGCCACTTTTGCCTGTACACCTACGAGTATGGCTCCTACCGTATGTGCTATGGTATTAAGGGTCAGTATGGCAATAAGAGGCTTGTCCACATCCTTCTTTAGTTCTTCTAAAGTAGTGGCATATGACTTGCCTTCCCTTTTTTTAACATTGATGAAGGTTGGTGTAATACTTAGTAGAACGGCTTCCAATATGGAGCACAGAAAGGAAAAAAAGATTGAAATAACAGCATAGAATACCAGTAGTCCCATAGGTTCATTTTCTGGGACTAAGATACCAATAAAATAGGTATGTGTCTTGCTTAATTTGAGTTAGCGAGTACATTATAGAAGACTTGCTGTATTGCGGGGCGAATATTGAGCTCGTACAATTTTCTGTGATTACGCGAAGGGTACACTCTGTTGGACAAGAAAATATATACCAATTGGTTTGAAGGGTCTGCCCATACGAAAGTACCTGTAAATCCGCTATGTCCAAAACTTTCAGGACTTACCTGAGGTGCGGGATAGGCTTCAGAAAAGGGAAGCGAAGCATTACCTAAGAGTGGCTTGTCAAAACCTAATCCTCTTCTATTTTCATTATCCGGATATTGTTCCTTGGTAAATTCTTTGACGATTTTCTCTGGCAGTATTCTTTCGCCATCATACACTCCATAATCCAAGTACAGTTGCATCATCTTTGCCAGGTCGTTTGCTGTACCAAAAAGTCCGGCATTACCGGAAACACCACCCAGCAGCGCGGCATTTTCATCATGTACCCAGCCCTTGGTCACGGTATGGCGAAAAAGCGTATCTACCTCGGTAGGGACTATCCTATTTGAAAGTCCCTTGGACATGGGTAAAAACCCTAAAGTTTTTGCGCCTATAGGGGCATAGAAATGTTTTGTCACGTAGTCTTCGTAGGAGATACCCGTTAATTGTTGGATCAATTCAGGAAAAATAAGGAATGTCAAACCCGAATAGACATATTTCTTTTCGGAAGATACCTCGGACCTGTTTATGATACGGGACATTTTTCGTTTGAACCTATCCTTAACATAGATTCCATCGTAAGCTTCCTTTTCAAACCGCTTCTTCCGCTCTTTTTTTACAAAGCGATTCTTGGGTTTGCCATTTTTATTTAAAACACGATTCAGAAAAACGATATAAGGCTTTAAACCGGCCTGATGGGCCAAAATTTCCCGAAGCGTGATGTTTTTCTTGTTCTTTACGCCCCGCCACGGTTTCCAATAGGTACTAAAAGGCGCATCTAAATCTAATTTGCCCTCAGCTACCAACTTCATCAACGCTGGTAGCGGACCAAGAATTTTTGTGACCGATGCCAAATCGTAAAGATCATTTAAAGCAACGGGCTGAATACTGTCATAGGTATGAAATCCATAAGCTTTGTGGAAGATGATTTTCCCTTTTTCGGCAACAAGTACTTGTGCTCCTGGGAAAGCTTCATTTTTTATACCGTTCGTTATTATGGAATCGACCTTCGGGTTTACCGAAAGTAAATCTACTTCTGATAAAAGCGATACATCTTGTGTATGCGTTCTTGGCAGTGCAATTTTATCAGGTATGATTTCTTGTGAAAGGACAGCTTCCAATGGAAGCACGCAGCATAATAAAATGAGAAGCTTTCTTTTCATATTGAATTTTTCTTCACCTTAACGGAAGCCTTATTAGAAGAGCGTTACCTTTCTACATCAGCCGAACAGCGTCCTTAGCAAAATAACTGGCTATAATATTGGCCCCAGCACGTTTTATGGCAATGAGTTGTTCCATCATTACGGCATCATGATCTAACCAGCCTTTTTCCGCTGCGGCTTTGACCATGGCGTACTCCCCTGAAACTTGGTATACGGCTACGGGAACCTCTACTTCATTCTTTATTTCCCTAACAATATCCAGATAGCAAAGTCCAGGTTTTACCATAACGATATCCGCACCTTCATCAATATCCTGTTGGGTTTCCGAAATGGCCTCAAACCGGTTGGCGGAATCCATCTGATACGATTTTTTATCCTTGGGAACGTTTTTAATGTCCACCGGTGCAGAATCCAAAGCATCACGAAAAGGACCGTAAAAAGCACTAGCGTATTTTGCACTATAACTCATGATTCCTGTGTTGCTATGCCCTTCGTCTTCCAAAGCTTCCCTGATACTAAGAATGCGACCATCCATCATATCACTGGGAGCTACAAAATCGGCTCCGGCATTGGCATGCGAAACGCTCATCTCTGCCAACACTTCTACAGTTTCATCATTGAGTATTTGTCCATCTGCCACAATACCATCATGCCCGTAAGAAGAATACGGGTCAAGGGCAACATCGGTCATCACCAACATATCCGGACAAACATTCTTCACCGTTTTTATGGCCAATTGCATTAAACCATTATCATTTAACGCTTCTGAACCGGCATTGTCCTTTAAATTATCGGGAACTTTTACAAAAAGGAGGACAGCACAAAGCCCCATGTTCCATAATTCTTTTACTTCTTTTTCCAGGTTATCCAAACTAAGTCTGTAATAATTGGGCATGGAAGCTATTTCTTCTTTAACACCTTTGCCTTCAACAACAAAAAGCGGTACCAAAAAGTCGCTTGGTGTAATAATGGTTTCACGAACCAAATGTCTTATGGCTTCTGAACTTCTAAGTCTTCTATTTCTTATGAGTGGATACACAGTTTATTGTTCTAGGATTGTACAAACTATTTTTAAAAAAAATGAATCTTTCACAAATATAAGGTAAGCCTGTCATTCTATGAGCGGATAGTCTTTTTCTTATAATTTGAATCCTTGCTAAAATAGTTGAGATTGTAACAAATTGAATATCTTCCATACTTATTCCTTAAAATTGTAAACCAACCAAAACATAGCATATGCTCTCTATCTCCAATTTGAATAAAACGTATCCTAACGGAACACAGGCCTTAAACGATGTAAATCTTGAAATTGGAACGGGTATGTTCGGCCTTTTGGGCCCTAATGGCGCCGGAAAATCTACTTTGATGCGTACCATTGCAACCCTACAATTGGCCGATAGCGGAACCATAACCTTTAATGATACGGATGTTTTTGGGGCTCCTGACGAACTTCGCAAGGTTTTGGGGTATTTACCACAGGATTTTGGAGTGTATCCAAAGGTATCTGCCGAAATGATGCTGAACCATATCGCCAAGATTAAGGGGATTCAGCATAAGAACGACCGCAAGGCGTATGTTTCCGATTTATTGAACAAGGTGAACTTATTTAAGTTCCGTAAGCGTAATCTTGGGGATTATTCCGGTGGAATGCGCCAACGTTTTGGAATTGCACAAGCCCTGATCGGCAACCCAAAGTTGATTATTGTAGATGAGCCCACTGCTGGTTTGGACCCTCTAGAGCGTAACCGATTTCATAATTTGCTAAGTGAGCTCGGAGAGGATGCGGTAGTAATTCTATCTACCCATATTGTTGATGATGTAGTTAACCTGTGTACCAATATGGCCGTATTTAACGAGGGCAGAGTGGTGGTCCAAGGACATCCACAGGAATTATCCAACACCTTGAATAATAAGGTGTATCGAAAAAAAATCGCTAAAGAGGAGATAGATTTATACCAGTCGGAATATACAGTACTTTCCACCTATCTCAGAAGCGGAAATCTAAACGTAAATATTTATCATGATACGGATCCCGGTGACGGATTTGAATTGGTGAACAACAATCTGGAAGATTTTTATTTCTATAGTATCAATCAACCTCAAACCGTATAATCATGAAAGAGATTTTCTTGTTTGAGTTGAAATACCGACTCCGAAGACCGGCTACCTACATCTATATTTTTATCATGTTCCTGATGCCGTTTTTATTGGCGGTGTTTGAAAAATCCGTCACGGCACAGTATACCAATAGTCCTGACGCCATAGTAGGTGTTCTTGGGGGAATGAGCATTTTGGCTCTATTCTTTTACGCCGCTATTATGGGTGTTCCGGTATTCAGGGACGAGGAGCATAGGACTGCGGAAACTTATTTTACGTATCCTGTTTCTGAAAAAAACTATATCCTAGGACGGTTTTGGGGAAGCTTTGCCATTGTAACGCTTATGAACTTGGGTGCAGTGGTGGGCGCCATGATAGGTTTTGGGCTCGGTGCTTTTCTAGATAGACCGGATTATGGAACCTATACCGATTTTAATTTCTGGTCCTACTTTTTACCGTTTGTTTATTTATTGACGTTCAACGCCTTTTTTATCGGGAGTTTGTTCTTTAGTCTTATGACCTTCTTTAAACGGATGCCTGTCCTCTATTTGGGAGGTATTGTCCTTTTTCTGGCGACCATTATTTCAGGTGAACTATTGTCCAGTTTAGATACGGAATGGCTTAGTGTTTATGTAGATCCTTTCGGAAACAGGGCATATGGTTATATCACCAAGTATTGGTCCGTTAATGAATTGAACACCACACAACTTTCCTTTTCGGGAAAATTTATGTTGAATCGTTTATTTTGGTTAGGAATAGCCCTAGTGATATTTCTGTTTACGCTTTTCAAATTTTCGTACAAAGGGTTTTTGGCATCCAAAAAGAAAAAATCCGTTAAGGAAGATAAAGCAATTTATGAGCCAAGCGGAATTTCGGCCATTGCCCAGAGTTTCACAAAAAAGGCACAGTGGGGAAATCTATGGTCGCTTAGTAAAATAGAATTTTTATCTATTGTAAAGGAATCTGTCTTTTTGGTATTGATAGTCATAGGTATTCTTATCGCTAGTTTCGTGGCTTATCAATCCAATCAAATCTACGGTACGCCGTCCTTGCCTCTAACACGCTATATGGTGGCGCAAATAGCAGGAGGAATATCGTTGTTTTCTGTAATTATCCTAATTATTTATGCTGGTGAAGCGGTACATAGAACCCGTAAAAACAAAACGTTCGAGTTTTATGATGCGCTGCCGGTGAGTAACAATACCCTATATCTTTCCAAAATTATTTCGCTCGTTGGGGTTGCCGTAGTACTGACCTTATTAGGAATACTAGTTGGTATAATATACCAAACGGTTAATGGTTATTTCAGGTATGAACTAGGTATGTATTTCACCTATAATTTTGCCAAAATATTTCCTGCCTATTTAATGACCTTATTGCTGGCCTTCTTTATCCATGTCTTGGTGAACAATAAATTTTTGGGTCATTTCATCGTTATCGCCATCTATATTGGACTCCCCCTACTTTTAAGTTTGGCCTTTAAAACCAACAACCCCTTGTTGATATTCAGTGATACCACCGGAAGTTTTTTAAGCGATTTAAATGGTTTTGGCCATTACCTATATGGAGAATTTTGGTTGAATCTGTATTGGGTTTTGTTTACTTGTGTTTTTGCTGCAATTGGAAAAATATTCTGGAACAGAGGATTCTTTTCTTCCGCTAAAGAGCGTTTAAAATTGGCCAAGAGTAGGTTTAAGGGTAGCACTGTTGCCTATACCTTGTTCTTTTTGCTGGCTTTTGTCTCCGTAGCCGCATATAGCTATTACAATATAAAGGTATTGAATCAGTTAGAAGATGGTGATTATGGGGAAAGGGTAAATGCCGATGCAGAGAAAGCCTATGGGAAGTACATAGGCAAACCTCACATTCAAGTAATTGATCTAAAGGCCAATATTGATATTTATCCAGAGGAGCGTAAAGCTGATGCTCAAGGAATTTTTAAGATTATAAATCCGTCGGACCAACCCATCGATACGGTATTGATGGAAATTAAGTTCCCTATCGCGGACACTAAAATTAGTAAGGTTGTGTACAATGGTACCGAAATCAAGCCATTTTTAAACGATAGTGTTTATCGTCTTTTTATTTATAAGTTGCCAAAACCCCTACAAGCAAAGGATACGGCAAATTTAGTTATTGAAACCAAGGTACGTACGCATGGATTTTCCAATGATACCGAAACCGCTATTTTAGGAAACGGAACGTTTTTCAGGGATGCCATTTTCCCTACGTTTCACTACGACCGTGCTTTGAGCGATAATGGCGTTCGTAAAAAGTATGGTCTGGAAGAGTTGGATTTTCTATTTCCACCACGGACGGATAGTTTGGCACTTAAAAGGAACCTATTTAACGAGGATGCCGACTATATGAATTTTGAAGCTACCGTTAGTACATCTAGCGATCAAATTGCAATTGCGCCAGGTACGCTTATAAAAAAGTGGAACGAAGGAGACCGAAGTTATTACAATTACAAACTAGAGGACAAGACCGACTATTTCTTCAATTTTGTTAGTGCTAAGTATGAGGTAAAGAAAGACAAATGGACAGCGCCGAGCGGAAAAAAAGTGGATATTGAGATATATCACCACCCGGAGCATAACAAGAACTTGGACTATTTTATAAAGGGAATCAAAATATCATTGGACTATAACTCCAAAAATTATATGGAGTACCCCTATTCGGTCATACGTATTATCGAATTTCCAGCATACTCCAACTTTGCGCAATCATTTGCTACGACCATACCCTATTCCGAGGATTTTGGCTTTGTGGCCGATTTTTCCAAGGCCGAAGATTACAATTATGCATTTCGCGTAACATCGCATGAAGTAGCGCACCAATGGTGGGGTCATATCGTAACACCGAGCAAAACTTCTGGCGCCAATATTATTTCCGAAACCTTGGCCGAGTATGTGTCACTTATGACGATGAAGCAGGAGTATGGAGAGCACGGTATAAAATCCTTTTTAAAGAATTCGCTGGACGAATATTTATCTAGCAGACAATTTAGTTTTAAACCGGAACGCTCGTTAATAGACGTAGAGACCGGTCAGTATATTTGGTACGAGAAAGGCTCCATGATTATGTATGATTTGCAAGACGTTATTGGTGAGGCCACTGTAAATAAAGGACTTCGCAATTTCTTGAACGAGTTTAAATATTTTAAAAAAGGCTATTATGCATCGTCTGAAGATTTGTACAAAGCACTTTATGAAGTAACTCCGGACTCTTTAAAATATAAAGTGGACGACGGATTTAAGGAAATTGTACTCTATGAGAACAGGGTCATGGACGCCAAGACAAAAGCGCTAGATAACAACAAATGGGAAACTACGTTTACCGTAAATTCCAAGAAGATTTATTATGACGATTCCGGAAAGGAAAAGTTGGTAGATGACAAAAAGAATTTGGTAGATATCGGTCTTTTTGGAGAAGATGTGACTAACGAGGACGGTGTCACTATAAAAAACCCGCTTTCGATGGATTTAAAATGGCTTTCTCCGGGCGATAATACATTTACCATAATAACGGACGAAAAGCCTTTAAAGGCAGGTATTGACCCCTACAATAAGCTTATTGACCGCAATTCTGATGACAACTTAAAAGCTATTGAAGAGTAATGGCCTTAGCATAAACCTAGTGGGTGATGTTATATCATCCACTAACTATCAAAGAAAAATGAGCATATAATCAACACCGACTTCATAGAAAATGATAATGGAAAATGGGTTATTGGCGATGATTTATGGGAAGGAATTCCTGATACAGGTATCGTTCATTTGGTTCTATTAAGAGGTAATGTAGACTTATCCGAAATTGATGGAGAATTAAGCAAATTTTTCGCTGAAACGCATGCTATGGTATCAATTATACTTATTCGTGATATGGATTCAGTAATACAATAAACTTAATTACCCTTCCTGATTTTTAAAATTGGGAAGGGTTCTACTATGAAAAAATTATTAATTTTTTTGTTTCTTTTTACTTATGCTTATTCGCTTGACGGGCAAACCAATAATACTAAAGAAGGATTCTATAATATCGGATTTGGTGCCATATTTGGTGGATTTGGTGCGGTTATTAATAAGAAAAAAGACCAAAAGGTATTGGATGTATTCGTTAAAGGCATGGGGCAAGGCGCCTTGGGCGGCTACCTTATATTTGAGAGTAAAAGATTGATCGGGAGGTTTGGCAAAACTCAAAATTACTCCTATGTATGGCCTTCTCGATTAATTAATAGTGCAGGAAATTCAATAATTGAGAATGCTGCCAGTAACCGAAACTTTTGGGAACGTTGGCATTTAAATATTGGTTTTAATAGAATCGAAATACTGACTACTGAGAAGCTTAAATTAAGATATAAGTTTATGCCATTTTCGTTTGGCACATTCGTTAGAAATTATTCCAAGGGTAGGATGGATATCTCTAAAACATTGAAGACAGGTATTTTTGTTTTCAATAGCTCTGAGAATGTTTCTGTGGACGGTTACAGTAATATTCTTTTAGATGGCTCAACATTTGGTAATTCAATAGTTTTATATGGTAATCCCATTTCTGACAAGGAAGATATTTTAGCGCATGAAATAATCCATGTTTATCAAAACGAAAGTTTTGTTGTATTTAATCCCTATCTCGAAAGACCTATCGAAAACTTGATACCAAAAAAGGTGGTTGCTACTAAGTTTTGGTCTCATATTTATTTAGATTTTAACACTATTTATTTTAATGGCGCATATCAAATCGACGCTACATTCAACGATGATTATTTTAAACGCTTTTTTGAACAAGAGGCGTATTTTTACCAAAAAAAATAGATTATGAAAAATATATTCATTTTAATGGTGTCCTTATTCTTATGTTGTTGCGATAGAGAGGGACCCGAACCATCTGATGAAGGAAAAATAATAGGAACCTGGGAAAATGGTTTTGAATCTAGTATAAATCTAGACGGATCTTTTATCGACAGCATAAGGCCTTGTAGGAACATTCCTTTTGTCATATTCCGTTCGGATAGTTCACTTTTCTACCAACTAAGAAAATCGGGTGGTCCACAGCTCTGTTTGCCAGACACTACTTTTGCGGCTAATGGTTCGTGGGAGAGATTGAGAAATGAAAAATATCGTTTCTTTTTAAAGAATAATACCCTAGGTGAACCGGACACTATTATAGAGCCAGTTCGTATTTACTTTACTTCTGAGGCCGATATAATGAAAATTCAATTTGAACCAGTAGTGGATAATGGGATAGATAAACCCTTCTATTTTGAAACTACTTTTTTTAGAAAAAATGAATAGTTGTCACTGTTATTTAACCTTAATCGTCACTTTATTAATCGATTTTTCAATCCTTCTTATATGCAATGTGCCTTGTTATGTGATTAAGAAATAAGGAACATTTTCTTAAAAAGGTTCTATGCCCCATATACCACCCAATTTATTTTATGGATGAACATCGTTACTATAGGCAACATTAATTCTACCAAATCCTATTAACCTACTCTAGTTTTTTTACACGTGAATCTCCCCGACCATATAACAAACTGCCTTGCCCGTGATTTTTACACGGTCGCCAAGATATTCGCAGCTTAATGCTCCTCCACGTTGTGAAAGTTGTTGAGCGTTCATCTTTGTCTTATTCAATGTTGATGACCAATAGGGTATCAGGGATGTATGTGCCGAACCGGTAACGGGATCTTCTGGAATACCGCATTGTGGCGCAAAAAATCGGGATGCAAAATCTACTTCTTTCCCGACCGAGGTAACGATAACCCCACGGCAATCAAGCTGGTTTAAAAGATGAAAGTCGGGTGATATTTTTTCTATGACTTCTTGGGATTCAAAGACCAAAAGGAAGTCCGTCTTTCCTTTAAACGTTTGGAGCGGAACCTTTCCGATGGCGTGGTTGATGTCTTCTTGATTTTTTTCGGCGAACAACTCATCCGTAGGAAAATCTAGCGTCATGCTCCCATCCAAGTTCCTATCAACCAAAAGTTCACCACTTCTTGGAGAAATAAACCGTAGAGTATTTTCTTTGATTCCATAGTAGTTAAATAGCACAAAAGCGGTTGCCAAAGTTGCATGTCCGCATAAATCTACTTCTAGCTCGGGAGTAAACCATCGAAGTTCATAATAATCGACCTTAGAAACGGCGAAGGCGGTTTCCGCTAAATTATTTTCAGCGGCAATGTTCTGCATTACATCATCGGGAAGCCATTCTTGTAAAAGACATACGGCTGCCGGGTTACCACCAAAAACAGTATCGGTAAAAGCGTCTATCTGGTAGATTTTTTGTTTCATATCCGTGAAGCTTTCTTTAAATTATTCACTTTCTTTGGCTTTTGTAATGATCGCCTTTAAACGTTCTTTTCTCAATGCGACTTCTTTTTTAAGTTTATTCTTTTTTTGGGTCATTAATTTGGAATGTTTGGCTTTATTGACCGTATTTTTTGCTTTTCCTTTCTTTCCCATACCATAAGAGTTTTATACCCAATCTTTGGGTTTTTTCAATACTTTTAAAAGCCGTGCTTCTTCACTCCCATCTTCGGGTGTATGATCATAGTGCCATTGTACGTGCGGAGGTAGACTCATCAAAATACTTTCAATTCGGCCATTGGTCTTTAAGCCAAATAGGGTGCCTTTGTCATGTACTAAATTAAACTCCACATACCTGCCCCTTCTAATTTCTTGCCAGTCGCGTTGGGTCTTAGTATAAGCCAGGTCCTTTCTTGTTTCGACTATGGGCACATAACCTTGTAGAAAACTATTGCCGACTTCCGTTACAAAATTATACCAATCGGTCATTGTTGTTTCCGCTGTTGCTTTGCAATAATCAAAGAACAATCCACCTATGCCTCTGGCCTCGTTTCTATGGGTATTCCAGAAATATTCATCGCAACGCTTCTTATACGTTGTGTAGAATTCAGGGTGGTGTTTGTCACAAGCCTCCTTGCAGGTTTTATGAAAATGTACGGCATCTTCGTCGAATAGGTAATATGGTGTGAGATCTTGTCCGCCACCGAACCATTGGTCAACTATATTACCCTCCTTGTCATACATTTCAAAATAGCGCCAGTTGGCATGTACCGTGGGTACCATTGGGTTTTTGGGGTGCAGTACTAAACTTAACCCACAGGCAAAGAAATCGGCATCCGTTACCCCAAAATAGGTCTGCATACTTTTGGGTAACTCCCCATGTACCCCAGAGATATTTACGCCTCCCTTCTCAAATACCTTACCGTTTGCAATTACGCGGGTTCTGCCGCCGCCACCTTCTGGTCGTTTCCAAAGGTCTTCTTTAAAGGTAGCTTCACCATCAATAGCTTCTAATTTGGAAGTAATCGTGTCTTGTAGTTTTTCTATGTAGGCGTAGAATTTATCTTTCATAGTGTAATTCATAAAGTTCCATGTCCAAAGCACTTTCATTAGGTGGCGTAAAGGCCTTTACCAAGGTCTTGCTCCAAATATACCCACACTTTTCCGCAACGCGAATGCTTCCTTTGTTGGATTTATTTACAATTATTTGAAGTGTTTTTAAGCCAAATTCTTTACAAGCGTAGTCAGAAAGCTTTTGAACGCTTTGTGTTGTATATCCTCGTCCTTCATACTGATAACCTATGCAATAGGCCAATTCTGCCCGTTTTTTGTCCCAGTCCACGTCTTTTATATAAACTAGGCCTATTATGGTGCTGTGCTCAGCTTCCTTTAAAACAAAGAGAAATTCCTCTCTTCTATGGAATTGACGTACTTTTTGCTGTACAAAATAGTTGGAGAGGTCCGGGGTGAGGTTCTGTTGAAGCGTTTCTGGGAAAAAGCGACGGAATCTTTCCGAATTTATCGTCATAAGGTCACAGATACGCCAGGCATGTTTTTCATGTATGGCCTCTATAATATAGTCGGATAAATCAAAAATCATAATTAAACGGCAATATCGTCAGTAGGGATGCTTGTATCTCCCGTATGTTGTTTTGCCCAAATGGCTAGACCAAAGGTAAGTACGCCCAATCTACCGATAAACATGGTTATGATGATAGTTATTTTGCCTACCACGGATAAATCCCCAGTGATACCGGTACTTAAACCTACCGTTCCTAGTGCGGATGCCACTTCAAACAAAATTCGTTCAAACTTAAAGTCTTCGGAAAAAGTTAAGATAAAAGTGCCCAAGGCTATAATGGAGGTGTAAAAAATAAAGGAGGAGGTAGCAATATAAAGTCTTTCGTAGGGTATGATTCTACCCAGAAAAGTAATCCGCTTACTGTTCGTTAACCTACTTTTCATGATGGCAAGAACGGCCGTTAGCGTCGTAATTTTCATCCCACCTGCGGTACCGGAGGGTGATGCCCCTATGTACATTAGAAATATGGTGACCAACAGCATAGGGAGCATAAAAGCTCCAAAATCTACGGTGTTAAAACCTACGGTGGTCATTGCGGTCATGCTCTGAAAGAAAGCGGCTAGAAAACGCTCGCTGCCCTCTAAATTACTTATGGCAGGTTCATAGGTATAGAAAAAAATAAACCCAAATGAAAGTAATATCAAAAAGCCGTAAGAAACTATTTTGGTTGTAAAGCTAAGGTTATGCTTTTTCTTGCGGAGTAAGAGTACAAAGTCGGTAACAACGATGAACCCTAAAGAACCGGCAATGGCCAAAATGGAAATGGTCGTATTAATTAGAACATTCCCTGAATAATCGGCAAAACCAGAATTGAAAAGGCTAAAACCTGCCGTACAGAAGGCACTGATGCTATGAAAAATAGCTGACCATAATGCCTCTAAAACGGGCATTCCCTCCCTGCTGAACGCGATATAGAACAATATGGCTCCTAACACCTCCATGACTAAGGTAAAAACAACGACCGATTTCAAAAAATCACTTATCTTAATCGTAACGGGTAGCGTAAATTCTGTTTTAAGTAGTGTTTGATGCCAATGGGTAATTTTTTTGGTCGTGGACAAAATCATAAAGGTGGTAAACGTAAGGTAACCGATACCGCCAAGCTGAAACAATACCACTACAACCAGTTGTCCAAAGAAGTTATAGGAATCGAATACGGAGACTGTGACGAGACCTGTCGTAGAGACGGCTGAGGTTGCAATGAATAAATTATCCAATAAGGATACACTGGTTTTTTGCAACCAAGGAAGGGAGAGCAGAACCGCTCCTATGAGTACATAGCTTAAAAACCCATAAAAAAGGTTTTGTTGAGGGGTTAAGCCTAGTTTAAAACGAAGGTATTTCCCCGACAAGGTTTTAAGTAAACTCATAGGATTGCTTAGCTCATGGTTTATATTCTTTTACGGCATCTATGAACGCTTTTGCATTTTCTACCGGAACGTTAGGTAGAATACCATGACCAAGATTTACAATATATTGGTCTTTTCCAAATTCATTGATCATTTGCGTTACCATTTTCTTTATTTGCGCAGGGGGCGATAACAACCTTGCGGGGTCAAAATTGCCTTGTAGTGTAATCTTGCCGCCAGAAAGATATCTGGCATTTCTAGCGGAACAGGTCCAATCTACACCAAGTGCAGATGCACCAGATTTGGCCATTTCGCCTAAAGCGAACCAACAGCCTTTTCCGAATACGATGACCGGTGCTTCATCTTTTAAGGCATCAATTATTTGTTGTATGTATTGCCAAGAAAACTCTTGATAATCAACAGGAGAAAGCATACCGCCCCAAGAATCGAATACTTGTACGGCATTAACACCTGCCTTTACCTTCGCCTTTAAATAGGCAATAGTAGTATCCGTTATTTTTTGCAATAGTTCATGAGCCACTACGGGTTGCGTAAAACATAGTTCTTTGGCTTTGTCAAAAGTCTTACTTCCTTGCCCTTGAACGCAGTAACAGAGTATGGTCCACGGAGAACCTGCAAAACCAATTAAAGGTACTTCATCGTTTAATTTTTCCTTGGTCGCCTTTATGGCTTGCATTACATAATCCAATGTTTCATTAACATTTGGCACAATGACGCTATCTAGGTCCTTTTGTGAACGGATGGGATTTGGCAGATAAGGCCCAAAATTTGGCTTCATTTCTACTTCAATATTCATGGCCTGTGGAATCACAAGAATGTCACTGAAGAGTATTGCCGCGTCCATGCCGTATCTCCGAATGGGTTGTACAGTGATTTCCGAGGCTAATTCCGGGGTCTGGCAACGGGTAAAGAAATCATATTTATGCTTAATTTCCATGAACTCGGGCAGATACCTGCCTGCTTGGCGCATCATCCAAACTGGTGGTCTTTCAACGGTTTCGCCTTTCAAGGCTTTTAGGAACATGTCGTTTTTTATCATAATCGGCTCTTAGCTATTAGATTTTAGCTATTTTTTATTTTTTGAATTAGACTATTTATCATTTTTGCTTCTTTTTCGATAAGACTAAAAGTAACATCTAACGCAATAGGATTGATTAATTTAAGTTCGTTTGCTATTATAAGCTGTGTTTCTAGTTCGAAAAGAGACCCCATTGCAATTTCTAAAAAACGCTTGAATTCAATTTGACTATTTCTACTGCATCCTTCAGCCACATTTGAAGGTATAGAAATTGCTGCTCTCGTAATTTGACTTCTCAGTCCAAATTTTTCATTAGCGGGTAACTGTTCAGCTATTTCATATATTTTTTGAACGAGCGTTATCCCGTTTTTCCAAATATCAAGCTTTTTAAAATCTCTCATTTTATAAATTCACCGCTACAACGTAATTCTAATAACAGGGCTAATAGCAAAAGGCAAAAGGCAAATATTATTTAAAATCATCATTCACTAGATCAATAACACTTTCCACATCCGGTATTTTAGAGACCTTAACATCCTTAAAATGTTTGCGTGCTTCAGCAGCGGTGGTCTCACCGATACAGTAGGCTGTCTTATTTGGTTCATTATTGATTAAATAACTTTCAATGGTAGAAGGGCTATAGAACAAAACACCTTCCACTGCTTCATCAATCTTCTTTCCAGCTAATTTTGTTCGGTAAGCCTCAATGGTATGAACGGTAATGGTATTCTCCTCTAAAATTTTTGGTATTATATCCAGGCTAAGGTTTCCATGAAAGTACGTTACTTCGGTGCCCTCGATATACTCTACCAAATAGTTTGCTAAATCTGTAGCATTTTTTTCAAAATGGGTAACCTTGCCTATTTTCTTCTGAATGAGACGTCTGGTTTTTCTACCAACACAGTAGATGTTTTCAAATTTTAGCTCTTCTGGACTTATGTTGGTCAGCAAGCTCTCCACTGCATTTTTACTGGTAAATACCACATTTTTCATTTCCTTCCTAAGCTGTATCGGAGAAATCCTATTGGGGCTTATCTTTATAAAATCCTCTGAATCTACCCTTACTGAAGACGAGAAGCGTTGTTGCTGTTCTTCGGTGAATTTTTTAGTAGAGAACACGTGTGGTTGTAGATTGCCATTCTGCAGCTCGTTCATGAGGCGTTTGCCTCCCCGGCTAAGAATACTTTTGGCGCAATCAATTCCCAGATTTTCATGCTTTCCAAGCGGTGCTTCCAAAGAAGCTTCCAATTTTTTAGAACCGTCAACGGTTAAAAGAATACCTTTTAAATGAACAATATTCTCTTTGTTTATATAGGCTAATGCCCCTATGGGTGCAGAACAACCACCTTCAAGCTCTCTTAGGAATTCCCTTTCTAGTTGGGTGCAGATGTCCGTTTCCTCATGATTAAGTTGTGCACAGATTTGGCGTATTTCATCATCATGTTCCATGGCAACCACCATAATCGCTCCTTGTGCAGGTGCGGGTAGCATCCATGTAAGACCTAAGGTATTTTTGGGTTCTAAACCTATGCGTTCTAATCCGGCAGCTGCAAAAATGGCTCCGTTCCAATCGCTATTGTTCAGTTTTTCCAAACGGCTGTTTACATTACCCCTTAAATCAACCACAGTATGGGTGGGGTATCTGTTCAACCATTGCGCTTTTCTTCTTAAACTACCTGTGGCGATAACTCCTTCGCGTTGTCCAAGGAACTCTTCATTGTCATTATATGCCAGAATATCCAGATAATTTGCACGCTTTAATACCGCCGCTTGCACAATGCCTTTGGGTAGCGCGGTGGGTACATCCTTCATGGAATGCACAGCGATATCCACATCGCCATTGAGCATAGCAACATCTAAGGTTTTGGTAAATATGCCCGTAATCCCAAGTTCGTAAAGAGGTTTGTCCAAGATGAGATCTCCAGTGGACTTTACTTTTACGATCTGTGCTTTATGGCCCATAGATGTCAAGGCATCTTTTACCGTATTGGCCTGCCACAGTGCTAATTCACTATCGCGGGTTCCTATGCGTATGGTTTTGCTCATTTCTTGTCCAGTTCTAATTGAAATACTTTTTGGATAAGTTCTAGACTGGAATCAGAATCTACCTTATCGTCTTTGAGGTGATTCGCAAATTGTTTGGTTATCTTTTGAATAATGCGGTCAGAGATAATATCCGCATGTTCCGTATCAAAATCGGATTTCTTTTTGGACTGATAGTCCAGTTCCTCGTCCTTCATAGTTTTCAACTTCATTTTCAAGGCTTTTATAACTGGAGCGAACTTACGGGTCTCCAACCACTGTATAAAGTCTGCCATGACATCCTCTATGATTACCTCCGCAGCAGGTATAAATTCTTTTCTTCGTTCCAACGTTTCATCGGTCATCTGGGAGAGATGGTCCAAATGAATCAGGGTTACGTTTTCCAAATCGGATACATTTTCATCTACATTTTTTGGAACGGATAAATCCAATACCAGAAGCGGCTTCTTTGTATAGATTAATTCCTTGGAAACGGTAGGTTTTAGTGCGCCTGTGGCTACTACCAAAACATCGGCTTTACGGATTTCGGTCTGTAAATCCCCATAATCTTTAACGGAAAGGTTAAATTTTCCGGCAATTTTTTCAGCTTTACCCTTTGTTCTGTTGATAAGGGTGATATGCGGATTTTTAGTGTGTTTGATTAGATTTTCACAAGTATTTCTACCAATCTTACCTGTACCAAAGAGTAGAATATTCTTTGCGGCAATATCGGTGACATTCTTTAAAATATATTGTACCGATGCAAAAGCCACGGATGTGGCTCCTGAAGAAATTTCGGTTTCATTCTTTATACGCTTGCTCGCCTGTATTACGGCATTACATAGCCGTTCTATAAAAGGGTTCGCAATACCAATTTTTTTAGAACGATTAAAGCTTTGTTTTAATTGACTGATGATTTCAAAATCACCTAGTATTTGACTGTCCAAACCTGTACCTACGCGGAACAAATGGCCAATGGCCTCGTTATTTTTGTAAACATAGGCTACTTCCTGAAATTCTTCTACGGTTCCGTTGGAATGCTCACAAAGTAATTTTATAAGTTGAAAGGGGTGCTGTGCAAAGCCGTGAAGCTCGGTTCTATTACAGGTAGAAGTTGCCAAAAGTCCGTCTACCCCTTGTTCTTGTGCTTTAAGTAAAAGATTGTTCATGGAAGTCTCGTCCAAACTGAATTTACCCCGCACTACGGCATCGGCCTTTTTGTAGTTAAGTCCTATGGTGTAAAAGGAATTGTGTTTGGAAATATGATAATCTTTCATAAAGCGAAACAAAAATAGAATCCCTTCACGGATAAAAGTAACGCTAGAGGAACAATTAACATCGATAAAAGTGTTTTTCTGAGTAAATTGATGTAAATCCGCTTAAATGCCTTAATTTTAGTATGATTTTAAGCATCATCGGTGAATTATTTAGACTCTATCTAAATAACTTAGAAGTAAAATTTATTTAAAATGAAATTAGAAAATGTCGCTACAGGTTCTTTCGAGGAAATATTAATCGATGACGGTTTCTATGTACTCAAAATACAGAATGAAGGGGTTGAGCCTCAGCAGGTAACAAGAGAGATCAATAAAAGATATATACAGTTCCATTTCTGTTTAAAAGGGGGTGGAAAATTTGTCTTTAACCAAGGAAACTATGCCCTGGAAGTTTCTGAGGAAAATTCATTATTGTTGTATAATACGCAGGTAGACTTACCATTGGACCTGTCCTTAGCTCCTGGTTCATGGATGGTTTCCGTGGTAATGACCATACGTAAGTTTCATTCCTTATTCTCTGATGAAGCCAGTTATATCCCCTTTCTCAATACTGAAAGTAGCGAAAAGAAATACTACGCCCAAGAGGCGGTCTCGCCGGCCATAGCGGTAGTGCTCAGTCAAATGATAAACTATAATTTGCACCCTACCATCAAGAAGCTATATATCAAGGGAAAGGTCTACGAATTAATTTCCCTTTATTTTAATAAAAGCACGGATGCTGATGTAGAACAATGCCCTTTTCTTGTAGACGAGGATAACGTAAAACGCATTAGAAGGGCTAAGGAGCTGATTATTGCGAATATGGCCGAACCTCCTTCTTTGCCTGAACTTTCCAAGGAAATAGGACTAAGCCTTAAACGTTTGAAAGAGGGGTTTAAGCAGATTTACGGAGATTCGGTCTACAGCTTTCTTTTTGATTACAAAATGGAGTACGCTAGAAGGCTTCTGGAATCTGGACAGTACAATGTCAACGAAATAGGTTTAAAAATAGGGTACAGTACTTCTAGCCATTTTATAGCAGCATTTAAAAAGAAGTATGGTACTACACCTAAGAAGTATGTAATGGCCTTGCCCAACGTTTAAATCGTAAAATACCGTTCGTTATCTGTTAGGAAGAAACCCTAGCCACCATGATGCCGGTATTGCCTTTTATTTTCTTGAGATAGTCTATCAGGGGTAGTTTAGATACTACTACTTTACCCACGGTAGAGGCATGTAATAAATGGATACGACCGTCCTTTTCCCGAGTTGCAATTCCGGTGTGTGTAATATCTAGGCCTTTAATAGAAGTTGTTAGGGCTATGATATCTCCGGATTTCACGAGGTGTTCGTTAGCCAAAATATCTTCTTGTGATAGGACACAAATTACCTGTTCGTTCAGATACTTCTCCGAAGCCTTAATTTTTTCAAAATTGGCATCATCGCTCAAAAAGGGATATAAATCGCGATGGGTGCTCATAAAATTTATAGGCTTGGTAATTTCCTTGCCACCTATTTCATTGGTAATATCTTTCAATAAACCCTTAGACTCATTATTGGCTATCCACTCCGAAAAATAGTGCAATCTAGAAGCATAACCATCTAACTCGCCATCTTTATACCGAATGGTTTCTAATGTCTGAGTGAAATCATCAAAACTGGACTGCCCGTTCTTTAAAAGCACACTAAAAGCAAGCACGTTTTCAACAAAGGTGGTGCAGTCCAATCCATGAAGGTTTACCACCAGTGATTCTGTCTTACCAATTTCTAGGGTTTTTGCAACATATGGGGTGCCTAAAAAAGTCTTTCCAACAGCAACCATGGTTTTGCCCAAATCCTTTTCAAGAAGACCATCTACATGTATCAATTTATCTTTTACTGCCTGTTTGTCTTTCGGGGTGCAGGTGATTTGTTGGGAAAATACCGCAGTCGTTAGAATGAAAAATGTAAATAGCAAAAAAGATTTCATGGGAATAAAAGTACGTATTTATTGTTCTTTTGTATTAACGTCCTTCAACAACACCCTGTTGTGAGCAATACTATCCGGATAGTTTTCTTGTAAAAAAGTAATCAGTCTTTCCCGTACCAGCACTCTTAAATCCCACGCGTCTGATGCATTCCGAGCACTGACCATGGCCCTGACCTCCACATAGGTCGCTTTGCTATCGGTTATTTGAATATTACTTGCTTCACCGTCCCATAAGTCCGTGCTTTCTAAAATGGTATCGAGTTCTTTTCTGAGCGCATCGAACGGAACCCTATAATCCATATGAAGGAACACGGTTCCTAAAATGTCCGAAGACGATTTGGTCCAGTTCTGGAAGGGTTTCTCAATAAAATAGGGAGTTGGGACTATCAGCCTACGTTTATCCCATATTTTAACGACCACATAGGTCAGGGTAATTTCCTCTATACGTCCCCATTCACCCTCAACAATGACAACATCATCTATTTTTATGGGCTGCGCAACGGCTATTTGAATACCCGCAAGAATGGTCCCTATTAATTTCTGAGCGGAGAACCCTATGATTATACCGGCAACCCCTGCAGAGGCAAAGATACTGACCCCGATTTCACGAATTTCTTCAAAACTCATTAGCGCTAGGCCTATAGCTAATATTACTACTATAAATATGATAATCCGTTCCAGAATATTAAACTGCGTGTATATTTTTCTGGCTTTCAGGTTATCGGAAGAACTAACGTCGTAGTTATGTATGATAAGTTTTTTTATCACCTTTAAAACTCCTATTACCAACCACGTTGCGGCGAAGATGAAAAGCAAGGTACTTGCTTTTCGAAAAAGGTATCCTTCATTCTCTAGTCCTAGCAATTGCCTAAAAGAGGCCATTCTAATAACGATGGAAACAAAGATTAGGAAAATAGGAAAAGCTACCCGCTTCATAACGCCTTCGGGCAGTAAGTACTTGGGGTCCCTACCCAGTTTTCGCAAAACAAAAAGTACCGTCCAATAGAGTATAAGAAAACTACCAAAGGTTAAACTCAGATATAAAATAGCCTCCTTGGGCATATCCTTAAAAACAGTGTCCATAGGTTTTAGGTTTGTAGCGAAATCATGAATTAGTTGTCGTCAAAGTTATCATTAAGCTGCGATTGAAACAACTTATATCACCATTGATAAAGTATTGCTCATCCGTTAGGGTAATATTGATGTCAACTCGTATTTTTGTTTTAAAACACAAAGCAGCATGAAAGGAGTTTTACTAGTTAATTTGGGTTCCCCTGATAATCCTACCGCAGAGGATGTGAAACCTTATTTGGATGAGTTTCTCATGGATGAGCGTGTAATAGATGCTCCAAAATGGTTAAGAACGCTATTGGTCAGAGGGATAATACTTCAAACTAGGCCCAAGAAATCTGCTAAGGCTTATGCAAAGATTTGGTGGGATGAAGGCTCTCCTTTAATTGTGCTCTCCGAACGGTTTACAAAAAAATTACGTGAGCACACCAAAATGCCCGTTGCGCTAGGGATGCGTTACGGTACCATGACCATAAAAAATGCATTGCAAGAGTTGAAGGAAAAAGGCGTGGACGATGTGTTGCTAGTTCCCCTATACCCGCATTACGCCATGTCTTCCTATGAGACAGTAGTAGTGAAGGTGTTGGAAGATCAGCAAAAACTTTTTCCTGAAATGAAGGTCACCACAATGCCAGCCTTCTATAAGAATCCGGATTACATTAAAGCCTTGTCCGAAAATATTAAAGAGGGATTAAAAGACTTTGAATACGATCATATTCTGTTTTCCTACCACGGCATACCAGAACGCCATATCAGAAAAAGCGACCCTACCCGTTTTCACTGTAAAATAGATGGTAGTTGCTGTAATATAAACTCTGTGGCCCATAATACCTGTTACCGTCATCAAGTATATGACACTACGGAAAGTGTAAAAGCTTATTTAGGCCTGGCGAACGAGCAGGTAAGTACTTCTTTTCAATCCAGATTGGCGGGGGACCCTTGGTTAAAACCCTACACGGATTATGAGTTTGAACGTTTGGCCAAAGAAGGCAAAAAACGTCTGGCCGTTATTACACCTGCCTTTGTGAGCGACTGTCTAGAAACCTTGGAGGAAATTGCGATGGAAGGGAAGGAACAGTTTGAAGAGGCGGGAGGCGAACATTACAAACATATTGCCTGCCTAAACGATAGCGATGCTTGGGTGCAGGTTATGGCAAATTGGGTAAATTCTTGGGAAGAAAAAGAGCTTTTGCCGGTTTAGGTCGTTTACGCTGTTTACGGTTTAACAGTATTCAACTACATTATTTAATCTAATAAATTCTTGATAGATGAAAAACAAACACACCTATGCACTACTTTTTTTTATAAGCTTATTCCTTGGATGTAAAATGAACCAACCCTCTAAAACATATCGGTTATTTGTAGGTACTTATACAGATGGTGAGAGTGAAGGAATTTATTCTTACAGTTTTAACGCCAGTACAGGTGAATTATCCGCTAAAAAATTGGCGGTTACTTTGCCCAACCCATCTTTCTTAACGATTTCACACGATAAACAGAACTTGTACGCCGTACAGGAAACGGCTGATTTTGATTCCTTGGGCGGTGGTGTCTCTGCTTTCAAAATAAGCGATGGACTTTTGACATTTCAAAATAGTTTAGGTACGGGGGGAGCACATCCTTGTCATGTTTCGCTTACGGGGAAAAATAAGTTAGTAGTATCAAACTACACTGGTGGCAATGTCATGGTTGCCGATTTGGAGTATGATGGTAGTTTGTCTGAAAAACATCAAATAATCAATCACATAAGTATTGATACGCTCTCTAAACCACATGCCCACATGGCAAAAGGTAGTAGAGGCGAGCTATTCGTGTCTGATTTAGGTCTTGACGCAATAAAGCGTTACCAAAACGTCGACGGCGATTTCATTGCAGGCGAGCAACCGTCGATAGATTTGAAAAAGGGTGCAGGTCCCCGACATTTTGTTTTCTCAGAGAACCACGAATTTCTATACGTTATTAACGAATTGAATTCTACTATTACCCTTTTGCAAAGGAATGCGGAAAATGTATTTAATGAAGTGGACACAATTAGTACGATATCAAAGGATTTCAATGGAGATAGCTATTGCGCCGATGTGCACCTATCAAAAGACGGTAAATTTCTTTATGGATCCAATAGGGGCGAAAATACGATAGTGATTTTTATGGTTGATGAAGTTTCGGGTAAATTAAAATTAGCCGGAAGGGAAGCAGTTAGAGGAGACTGGCCAAGAAATTTTACTTTGGACCCGACCAATAATTTTTTACTTGTTGCGAACCAGAAAAGTGATAACGTCTCTATTTTTAAACGGGATACTGAGTCCGGCACCCTAACCTTTCTTAAGAGCGAAAAATTACCAAACCCCGTTTGCTTGCAATTTTTGAATTAGCGAATACTTCTGCTGAAACTTCTTGTCCGATGGTGTTAAGTTCGCCTTAGATGTGACTTTGGTGTAGAAACATGTTTCTAATACTAAAATACTTTACCACTTATGGGCATACTTATTATTGGCATATTCATTATTTCCATTGGGTTACTTGTTTACAGTTTCATAGAATTGTTCAAATCGAAGAAAGCGTACAAGAAGATTTCTGAGAAAAATCAAGAATAAACCTACTTCGTAATTTCATTGTAATACTGCTTTTCATTACATTTAAGCTAGACTAATTCAACTACTTAAAAAATGAAAAATTTCTACACATGGGCAAGTGTGCTATTGCTTGTCTTATTCCTTTTTCCAACGAATACCGAAGCACAGCGCAAGAAAAAATCCAATACTGTTACGCCCCAATATCCAGAAGATTTATATTCAAGTCTTGACTATCGTTTGGTAGGCCCGTTTAGAGGGGGTCGTTCTGCTGCGGTAACGGGTGTGCCTGGAGAACCTAATCTATTTTATTTTGGAGCAGCGGGTGGCGGGGTTTGGAAAACTCTAGATGGTGGCCGTACGTGGAGTAATATATCCGATGGTTACTTTGGCGGTAGTATCGGCGCCGTTGAAGTAGCAAAGAGCGACCCCAACGTCATCTATGTGGGTGGAGGCGAAAAAACCTTAAGGGGGAACGTGTCTTCTGGTTATGGAATTTGGAAAACGGAGAACGGAGGTAAGACATGGATGTCCGCCGGATTAGAAAATAGTCGTCATGTGCCAAGAATAAAAGTGCACCCTACGGATTACAATATCGTTTATGCAGCGGTACTCGGTAATATTTATAAGCCTACGAAAGAAAGGGGAATCTACAAAAGTACCGATGGGGGGAAAAATTGGAAACAGATTTTATTCGTAAACGACCAGGCAGGTGCCGTTGATTTGACCTTAGACCCGAACAATCCAAGAATTTTATATGCTTCTACATGGCGCGCACAAAGAACCCCGTACAGTTTAAGTAGTGGTGGAGCAGGTTCGGCACTTTGGAAAAGTACGGATAGTGGGGAAACATGGACAGAAATATCAAAGAACGAAGGTTTTCCAAAAGATACCTTGGGAATTATGGGGATTACGGTGTCACCCAAGAATTCGGAACGTGTTTGGGCCATTGTTGAGAATAAAGAAAAAGGCGGTCTGTACCGCTCTGACGATGGGGGTAAAAAATGGATACAGGTCAACAGTGAAAGAAAATTACGCCAAAGGGCATGGTATTATACAAGAGTCTATGCTGATACCGAAGATGAAGATGTGGTTTATGTGTTGAACGTTAGATATCACAAATCTACCGATGGTGGAAAAACCTTCAATACCTTTAATGCGCCTCACGGGGATCATCATGACTTATGGATTGCGCCTGAAAATTCCCAACGCATGATTATCGGGGACGATGGCGGCGCACAGATATCCTACGACGGAGGCGAAACTTGGAGTACCTATTATAACCAACCTACCGCCCAATTTTACAGGGTAACTACGGATAATGCCTTCCCGTACCGTATTTACGTGGCACAACAGGATAATTCTACCTTGCGTATCAACCATCGCAGTGATGGGGGTAGCATAGACGAGTCAGACTGGGAACCAACGGCCGGAGGAGAATCGGCGCATATTGCCGTGGACCCCACTAATAACGATATTGTATATGGAGGTAGTTATGACGGTTTCCTTACCCGGGTAAACCACGACAAAGGAACGGTGAGGGGCATTAATGTTTGGCCGGATAACCCTATGGGAGCAGGAGCGGAAGCTATGAAATACCGTTTCCAGTGGAACTTTCCCATTATTTTCAGCAGACATGATCCAAAGAAACTATACACCTTTTCGCAACACGTACACGTCTCGGAAAATGAAGGACAGAGTTGGAAGGTGCTAAGTGGCGACCTTACAAGAAACGACCCTACCAAGTTGGGTTCAAGTGGTGGTCCAATAACTCAGGATAATACCAGTGTGGAGTACTACTGTACCATTTTCGCTGCTAACGAAAGTCCTCTAAAAGAAGGTTTGCTTTGGGTAGGTAGTGATGATGGATTGGTGCACGTTTCCAAAGATGGAGGAGCTTCTTGGGATAATGTTACTCCAACCGGGATGCCCGAGTGGAATATGATCAATAGTATTGAACCATCCGCATTTGATGAAGGCACTTGCTACATTGCCGCTACACGCTATAAACTGGGTGATTTTCAACCGTATTTATACAAGACTACGGATTATGGGAAGACCTGGACAAAAATTATAAACGGTATCGATAAAGAGCATTTTACTAGAGTAGTTCGCGAAGACCCTAAAAGAAAAGGATTATTGTATGCAGGAACGGAAACAGGCATGTATATTTCTTTTGATGATGGTGCAAATTGGAGCTCTTTTCAGTTGAATCTACCTATTGTGCCCATAACGGATCTAACAATTAAGGATAACAACTTGATTGTTGCCACGCAAGGACGAAGTGTTTGGATGATAGACGACCTTACCGTTCTTCATCAGCTAGATACTAACAAGAAATCCGCTTCTTCAATTTTATACAAACCAAAGGACGCTTACAGGACCAAGGGAAGAGCAGCTAAAACCCCGTCTAAAACCGCGGGACAAAACCATACTAACGGAGTGATAACCCACTTCTATCTAAAGAATCTATCGGAAAAGGACAGTATTAACCTAACCTTTACCTCAATGGCGGGTGATACCTTGGCGAATTACAGCAACACTACCAAAGAGAAAAACAAAAAGCTAGAGCTAAAAAAAGGAGGAAACACCTTCGTTTGGGATACTCGTGGAAAGGGAGCTGAAAAATTAGATGGTATGATCTTATGGTGGGCAAGTCTTGATGGTGCCAAAGCCGTTCCGGGAAGCTACAAAGTACACTTAAATGTCAATGGCGATAGAAGCACGGAGACTTTTAAAATTGTACCGGATCCCAGAGCAGAAGCTTCGGTGCAGGAAATGCAAGAACAATTCAACTTCATCACCGATATCAATACAACAATTGATAAAGCGCATCAATCTATAAAGAAAATCAGGAAAATCAATACCCAGCTAGATGCCTTTTCTTCCCAGTACAAGGATAATGAAGCCACAAAGGAATTAGTAACGAAGGCTAAGGCGATGAAAGAACGTTTGGAAGAGGTTGAAAAGGCCTTGTATCAAACGAAAAACAGAAGTAACCAAGACCCCTTGAATTTTCCCATTAAGCTAACAAATAAATTAGGGCATCTAAATAGTCTGGTGGCCATTGATGATTTTCCACCTACGGAGCAGGACATTGCTGTAAAGAATGAACTTACGGGAAAAATAATTAAGCAGTTAGACACTTTTGATGCGGTTATCTCAAAAGAGCTTCAAGAATTCAATAGTGCTTTTAATAATTTAAAGCTGAATTATTTATTTGTTGAATAGCCAGCTATTGAATTAAGTGTTTCGTGATGTTTCTGTCATTCAGAGCGGAGTCGAGAAGCGCATGAACACCAAATTTAATTATATAAAAACATAATGAGAAAACAATTTTTATCCCTAGTACTCGTCCTGGTAACAGTCATTACTTTCGGACAAACGGTCAACGACTATTTTCAGCCTGTGAAATATCGGAATATTGGTCCTTATCGAGGTGGGCGTTCCGTAACGGCAAGTGGTGTTGTTGGGGATCCTATGACCTATTACATGGGAACAACCGGCGGTGGCCTTTGGAAAACAGAAACAGCGGGACAAAAATGGGAAAATATCTCCGATGGTTATTTTAAAACCGGTTCCGTTGGGGCAGTAGCCGTATCAAAATCAAATCCGAATGTCGTGTATGTGGGTATGGGAGAACATGCGCCAAGAGGTGTAATGACCTCCTATGGCGACGGTGTTTATAAGTCTACTGACGCTGGGAAAACATGGAAGCATTTAGGCCTGGAAAAAACGCAGCATATTTCTCGGGTTATAATTCATCCTACCAATCCGGACGTTGTTTATGTTGCTGCACAAGGTGCACTGCACGAAGGTAACGCGGAAAGAGGAATCTATAAATCAGTAGATGGTGGTATTACTTGGAAAAACACCTTGTTCGTCAATAATTTGACTGGCGCTGCGGAACTTTCCATGGACGCCAATTATCCAGAGATTATGTACGCCGCTATGTGGGAACACCAACGGAAACCTAATATGGTCATTAGTGGAGGCAAAGGAAGTGGGTTGTACAAATCTACGGACGCAGGCGAAACTTGGTCAAAAATTCACAAAGGCTTGCCCGAGGAAAAAGGCAAAATGGCGATAGCGGTTAGTCCGGCAAATTCCAATAAGGTATATGCCTTGATAGAAAGCGATTCCAATGCGGATAAAGGTGGGTTGTTCGTTTCAAATGATGCAGGAGAAAGTTGGTCTATGGTCAGCGGAGATAACCGCTTGGTACAACGAGCTTGGTATTATATTGAAGTATTTGCCGACCCCAACGACGCAGATACGGTCTATGTGTTAAGCGCACCTGCTTTGCGTTCTACGGATGGCGGTAAAACCTGGGAACGACTTTCGGGCACGCACGGGGATTATCATGATTTATGGATAAATCCGGATAATTCCAAAAATATGGTCATAGCTAACGATGGCGGTGCCGCCATTTCCTTTGATTTTGGGGCTAGTTGGTCTACCCAACTTAATATGCCTACCGGTCAGTTTTACCGCATTAATGCAGATAATCTATTTCCCTACAACGTATATGCCGGGCAGCAGGATTATTCTTCTGCAATGATCGCCAATATGGCGAATAGTAGTAGTGGTATCTCCATGGCGGAATTTAGCCCTTCGGCCGGTGGGGAAAGTGCCTTTTTAGCTTTTGACCCAGATAATCCAAGATACGTTATGGGCGGAAGTTATTTGGGTACAATAGAGATTTTGGATACAAAATCCAAGGGGTCTACACAGATAATGGCGGCTCCTATTCAATATTTGGGTAGGGAAGCCAGAAATATGAAATACCTCTACAATTGGAATGCGCCCATTATTCGCTCGCAACATGAGCCAAATGCTTTTTACCATGGAGCACAATTGGTATTGAAAACTACGGACATGGGAGTTTCATGGAAAGAGATGTCACCAGACTTAACAAGGGATATCGATGAAAAACAAGGAAATGGTGGTGGTCCTTATACGAACGAAGCCGTAGGAGCCGAAAACTACGGAACCTTAGCCTACCTCATTGAATCTCCGCACGAAAAAGGGGTGTTTTATTCGGGCAGTGACGATGGCTTTGTACAGATCACTAAAGATAACATGCAAACTTGGCAAAACATTACGCCAAAGGTTTTGAAGGAGTGTTTAATTAATGCTATCGAGGTGTCACCACATGAGCCTGCTACTGCGTACATTGCCACTACAAGATATAAATTCAACGACTATACTCCAGCTATATATAAGACGGCGGATTACGGGAAAACGTGGACTAATATCAGTGCGGGCATTCCCTACGGTGCCTTTACGAGAGTAGTACGAGAAGACCCTAAAAGGAAAGGACTTTTATATGCAGGTACCGAAAAGGGAATATACATTTCTTATAATGATGGTAAAAATTGGGAATCCTTGCAGTTAAACCTACCCGTGACCCCCATAACCGATTTAAAGGTACATCAAGGAGATTTAATTGTAGCCACTTCGGGTCGTGCATTTTGGATTTTAGATGATTTAGAACTACTTCCACAATATGAATCTCCCAAAAAACAGCTCCATGTATACAAGCCAGCGCTTGCTTATAACGGTTCATGGAGAAGTCAATTAAACGGTAATGCCAAAATTTTCAAGGGGACACATCCTTTCAATGGGGTTAATCCTGCAAACGGACTCGTCATATACTATGAGCTTCCAGAATTGAAAGACTCGACCGTCCTGACGATGGAAATTAGAAATGCCAAAGGAAACTTGGTCAGAAGCTTAAGCTCTGAAAAGGACCCTGATTACAAACCGCATAATGGCGGCGGACCGTCACCAGAACCTTTGCTATCTAAAAATAAAGGTCTTAACCGTTTTGTTTGGAACATGAGCCATAATACCATGCCTGGAATTCCTGGGGCATATATTGAAGCAGGGTTTAACGGTCATAAGGCTATCCCAGGAATATACGATATTCAATTAAAGGTGGGGGACAAGCTAGTTAAGACTCAGGGAGAAATTAAGGCCGTTCCTACCTTTGAGACGAAACCGGGACAATATGAAGCGTTCGATGATATAATGACGGAAATGGAGACTAAGGTTACAGAAATGCATCACATGGTCAATACATTGTATCGTCTTCAGGGTGATCTTAAGGAACATTTAAAAGATGTTGAAAATGCCGAACTTAAAAAAGAGGTTGATGCCGTATTGGAAAAAATGGAAGCATGGGATAATGACATGATTCAACGTAAGTCCCAGGCGTATGACGATGTGGAAAATTTTCCCAATAAATTTACGGCAGAGTATCTGTTTTTAATTAATCAAACCAGTAGTAGTATCCCAAGGGTTAACAAGGCTAATTTGAATCGGAAACAGGAATTGGACGAGCAATGGACCATTTTAAAATCTAGGGGTAAAGCCATTTTGGAAAAAGACCTGCCTGCAGTGAACAAGAAATTATGGGAGAATGGTATTGGAGCGCTAAAACTTTAAAGCCAATTGATGCGTCTTTCACTAACTTTGAGTGATGAAATCTTTGTTGATGTTTGTTGTATAGACTGGAAGTTAGAACCCTATTGTTATGAGTGAGTATTACAACTATATAAAAGCCCTGCACCTTATTTTTGTGATTACCTGGTTTGCAGGACTCTTTTATATGCCCAGACTCTTCATTTATCACATTGAGGCCAACGAAAAGGGGTCCCCAGAGAAAGAAATTCTTTCCAAACAGTTAAAACTGATGGCCAAGAGGCTTTGGTACATTATCACGTGGCCATCCGCAATTTTAGCAACGGTATTTGCCATATGGTTATTGGTTTTAGCGCCATACTGGCTACAACAACCCTGGATGCACATTAAACTTGGTTTTGTGCTGTTGCTCATTATTTATCACCTTAGAAATCATTTTATTTTCAAAAAGTTTCAAAAGGACCAAATTAACTATACCTCTAATTATATGCGTATTTGGAATGAAGGTGCTACGCTGATTCTTTTCTCGGTCGTTTTTCTAGTGATTCTGAAAAGTTCCTTTAATTGGATTTTTGGAGTTGCCGGAATCATTGTGCTCGGGGTAATATTGATGCTAGGGATAAAACTTTACAAGCGTATCCGTCATAAAAGCCAAGAGGACTAAGGAAAACCGAAATCAAATTTCTTTCCCTTTTTAAGTTCGTATTCTTCACTTCTATTTAAGTTTCAATTATTTGGTTCGATATTTGCTAACTTTGAATGAAACGCCAGAGTCTTGCTTAAAAAATTATCCCTAAGATCCCGTATTTTCTTTGCCATGATTTTCTTGGTGCTATTGGCCTCGGTATTGATTTTGGCAACTACAATTTACCAGTTTCAAGAAATAAATAGGGATTACCATCAAGATAGGATGGAAAGGAAAGAGGAACAAATACGGCAAAGTATTGATTTGGCCATTCAAAAAACCACGTATCCTGTTACCACAGAAAATCTAGGACTTATTTTTAAAGACGAAATTTATGAGATTGCGGTCGTCCAGAATATGAACTTTAACCTTTACGATTTGGAAGGTCAACTTATTAAAAGTTCCAGGCCAAAGTTCGAGAACGATTCCTTATCTATTTGTTTGGACCCCATAATCCTAAACCACCTAGAGGCCAGTGCAGATAAAAGGTATGTGGAGGAACGGTCTGCTGCGGGTGATAAATATCAAGCTTCCTATACCTACATCGCCGACCGCCAGTTTAAGCCCATAGGGATTATAAACCTACCCTATTTTGAGGATAACTCGTTCAACGATAAAGAGCTCAGGGAATTTCTAATACGTTTGGGAGGAGTTTACCTAATTATGTTGCTTATTGCTATTGGCTTTGCATTCTTTATTTCTAAATATATTACAAGATCATTAGAAACCATTTCTGATATGATGGGTAGAACCAATCTTACGAAGAGGAATGAAAAAATTCATATTGAAAAACCCGGCGAAGAAATAGAAAAGCTGATTTCATCATATAATGCTATGATTGACGAACTAAGTCAGAGCGCGGCCAAATTGGCGAAGAGTGAGCGGGAACAAGCTTGGCGAGAAATGGCAAAACAAGTAGCGCATGAAATAAAAAATCCGTTAACCCCGATGCGTTTAAGTGTGCAAAGTTTTGAGCGAAAGTTCGATGCGAACGATCCAGAGATAGAGAAAAAGGTAAAGGAGTATTCTACGACACTCATACAGCAGATAGATACTATGAGCAGTATTGCCTCGGCCTTTTCCAATTTTGCTGAAATGCCGGCACAGCAGAACGAAACGCTTAACGTAGTCAAAATCGTAAAGCTGGCCCTGGATATCTTTAATGAGGATTACATACATTTTATAGCCGAAGAGGAGGAAATTATAGCGAAACTAGATCGTACGCAGCTCATAAGAGTGGTTACCAATTTGGTAAAAAACGCTATTCAGGCGGTACCGGAAGTAAAATCTCCACGCATTTTGGTTTCCGTAGCCTCGGATAAGGATATGGTAAAAATTTCTGTGGCAGACAATGGTATAGGAATAGAGCCCGAATTCACCGATAAGATTTTTGAACCAAAATTTACCACTAAGACCAGCGGAATGGGCCTAGGTCTCGGGATGGTTAAAAATATCGTAGAAACCTATAAGGGCAGTATTAATTTTACATCGCAACCGGGTAAAGGCACAGTTTTTTGCGTAAAATTCCCACAAGAGAAAAATCACCCTTTTATCATAAAAAAATAAATTTTCAGCTTATGTCCTACAATACTATTTTGATTGCAAAAAAGGCGGCTATCGCCACAGTGACGATAAATCGCCCGAACAAACTCAATGCCCTGAACAAAGAAACTATAAAAGAATTGCATGACGGAATCAAGGATTTAGCGGAGGATAGTGGAATAAAGGCAATTATAATCACGGGAAGCGGAGAAAAAGCCTTTGTAGCGGGAGCGGATATATCCGAATTTGCCGATTTTTCGGTTAAAGAGGGAAAAAAGCTAGCTGCCAAAGGGCAAGAAATTTTGTTCGACTTTATCGAGAACCTTTCCACACCGGTAATTGCCGCTGTAAATGGTTTTGCCCTTGGAGGAGGCTTGGAGTTGGCAATGGCTTGTCATTTTAGAATTGTTAGCGATAATGCTAAAATGGGGCTTCCCGAAGTTTCTTTAGGAGTTATTCCTGGTTATGGCGGTACGCAAAGATTACCACAGTTAATAGGCAAGGGCCGGGCCATGGAATTGATTATGACAGCGGGAATGATTTCTGCAGAGGAAGCTAAGTCGTACGGTTTGGTGAATCACATCACCACGCAAGAAGAACTACTTCCCTTATGTAATAAAATCGCCTATAAAATATGTGGTAACTCAAGTGTTGCCATATCATATGCAATAAAATCTATAAATGCTGGTTTTAAGAATACTGTTAACGGTTACGAGCAGGAAATTAAAGCATTTGGCGCTTGTTTTGGAACGGACGACTTTACCGAAGGTACAACGGCTTTTCTAGAAAAACGTAAGGCAGAATTTCCGGGTTCGTAACGCTAAGCGTACCCGACATGTTCAAAAAAAGTATTTCCTATATCCTTATTTTAATAGCTGTTTGGAGCATTAAAGCCCAAGAAACCAATATAGCTTATGATATTGGTGAGAAGTATAACGACAAACATAAATACTCTAATTTACTATCCATTGCGGATGATGGTAATGGCGGCACCGTTGTGGTACGGTCATACTTTTCGGGAATAGTCTTAAAGCCCAAGGGATATCTAATAGAGCATTACGATGAGAACCTTGCGTTGTTGTCCGAGTACAATTATAAGCTCAAGAAATCTAATTTTGTTGAAGCCTATGTTAAGAACGGTCAGGTTTACCTCCTGTTTTTAGAGTATAACTATAGTTCGTTATCTTATGAATACATAGTACACAGAAGTCCGTTTACGGAATTTGCATTTACCAAGGAAGTATTACTTTCCATTCCGTCTGAAATCGTGCAACAACCTTTGGATAGAAATTATTACAACCGTAATTTTAGCAAAGGCTTTACAACTTCGGTCCTTTTCAATGACGATAAAACCGCTTTCGCCATAACTTCTCATTTTAAAAGGCGTAAAGAGCACAAGCATTTTATTTATGTGTTCGATTCCAGTTTACGCAAATTGATGGAGCACGATTTTTCCGAGGAAGTAGAGGAGAAAAATTACGCTTTTGAAAATATTGTTTTTTCAGATGATTTAAGTAACGTTTACTTGGTAGGTAAGGCTTATTTTAAAAAGAAACGTTTCAATGCCACGGAGCGCAAATTTCAATACGAATTGGTTCGCATATCTAAAAATGACCGTGATACACAATCCTTTTACACCCCGGGAAAGTTTCCTGAGGCCCTAAAGCCCATTTTTAAGGATAAAGAATTACTATGTATAGGCTTCTATGCAGACCGAAAGGATAATCGCTACAATGGCATTGCATACTTTAAATTGAATCCACAGTCCCTTAGCATTGAATCTCAAAAGTTCAATGCATTTTCGCAGCAATTTATGTTGGATAAATTTGGTAGGGAAGAAGATCAAAACATTAAGAACCTTGTTTTTAAAAGTATGGATGTGACCGACAATGGGGAAATACTTTTCAATGCCGAAGAATATTTTACCAGTAATAGCGTGCAGGCGAATACAAGTGGGGGTCGTGTTATGGTCACAAGATACCATCACAATGATATTGTCAGTGCTAAGTTAAACGCAACGGGAGATATGCTATGGGCGCGAAATATTAATAAGACCGAAGTTACCCAAGGAGATGGAGCCTATGCTTCTTATAGTGCCTATACGAAGGATAACGACACCTACTTTTTTATAAGTACGTCTGCAGAAAATCCGCAACAACTTAGTGCGGAACGTATTATGTTTAAACAGGGCTTAAGTAGAAATAGGAATATTTTTCTTATTAAGTTGGATGCACAAGGTCATATGAGCTATGACAAGGTCATCGATGATACGGATGCCCGCCTTCCATTAATGGTTTCGAAGCCCCTGATTGATAGTGGTGCGGACGAGCTTCTTTTTTATGCGAAAAGAGGTAGTAAAAAACAATTGGTACAGGTAGCCGTTAAATAAAATCAAGTATTGGATAAATTCCATATTTTTGGAATAAATCCAATTTATGACATTTAATGGAACGATAAAAGGGAGAGGTGCCCAACAGAACACTCCGAACAAGTTTTTAGAGCATATTTACGAAACCAGAGCTGATTTTTTGGAGTATTGCCGCTTAGCGGGTGAGGAAGCGGATAACAATAGAACACAGTACATACCAATTTTTCCCAAAACCATTGTCAATAAGGTTACCAGCCCCGATGTTGGTATGCAATATTCTATGAATACCTACCAAGGATGTGAGCACGGTTGTATTTATTGTTACGCCAGAAATACCCATGAATTTTGGGGCTATAGCCCAGGTCTCGATTTTGAGCGAAAAATTCTCATTAAAAAAGATGCGCCAAGACTTTTGGAAGCGAAACTGATGCATAAGAATTGGAAAGCCTGTACCATTGTGCTATCGGGCAATACCGATTGCTATCAACCCGCAGAAAAAAAATATGAGATCACCCGGAAATGTCTAGAAGTATTCTTAAAGTATAGGCATCCCGTTGGTATCATTACTAAAAACGCTTTGGTTTTAAGAGATTTGGACCTGTTTAAAGAACTGAACAAAGATGGTTTGATCGGAGTAAATATTTCGGTGACATCCATGTCGGAGACTACCAGAAGAATTTTAGAACCCAGAACAACAACCATTAAAAAAAGATTGGAGGCCATACGTGTACTTTCTGAACATAATATTCCCGTTAATGCCATGCTTGCGCCTATAATTCCTGGAATCAATAGTCATGAGGTTCTGCAATTGGCAAAAGCTGTCTCTGAAAATGGTGCAAGGTCATTCGCTTTTACGGTGGTGCGTCTAAACGGGGCTATTGGAGGTATTTTTACGGATTGGATTAAAAAGACAATGCCAGATAAGGCTGAAAAGGTACTACATCAAATACAGGAATGCCATGGAGGTAATCTCAACGATAGTAGATTCGGTATAAGAAGTCGTGGAGAAGGTAAAATAGCAACCCAAATTCACGATATGGTTGGCCTTGCTAGGCGCAAGTATTTTAAAGAAAAATCTTTTCCTAAATTAAACACGGAATTACACGAACAATATAAGAATGGTCAGATGAAATTGTTTTGAACTTTATTTCTGTATAGTTTTTCGTTTTTTGATTAAGTAAGGGTTGAACGTTTCAATATGGTATTTGAAATAAATGTTAACAAGGACCCTTTTGTCTTAAAACTTTCAAAAGTTCTAATCTAAAAAGTGTTTGTCAACGTAGATGAGGGGAACACTATAAATGCTGATTTAAGATACCTATGAAAACTGAAATTTCTACTCTTCCCAATTCTAAGAAAAATGTATATATAACACGCTGGAAATCAATAATTGAAGGAGCCAACCCATGGGGCATTTTTGTTATGGGCAGTACCTTTGTTCTAATGATAGGCGCGGTGTATCTCGCCTATATTTTACAAAATGACTTCACGCAGTTTAACTTAGATCGGTCCAATACTACTATTGGTTCTTTCTTCATGAATCTTGCTTTGGGACTGTTCGCTTTTAAGGCCTTGTTCTTTGTTTTTGTTACTTACAAATATTTTAGATACAAAGCGATACCGTCCGTCTCTGATGAAAAGTTGCCGACCTGTACGGTTATAGTTCCCGCTTATAATGAAGGAAAACAGGTTTACGATACGCTAATGAGTTTGGCGAAGAGCGATTTCCCTAAAGAAAAATTACAATTGTTGTCCATAGACGATGGTAGCCAAGACGATACCTGGCACTGGATGAAAGAGGCAAAAAAAGTACTAGGCGATGCAGTTACCATTTTTCAACAGCCTAAGAATATGGGAAAACGTCATGCGCTGTATAGAGGTTTCAACGAAGGAACAGGTGCTGTTTTTGTAACCGTGGATAGTGATTCCATCGTAAGACCAGATACACTTCGCAATCTAGTAACCCCGTTTGTTACCAATGAAAAATGTGGAGCAGTTGCCGGAAATATCAGGGTCTTGAATAATAAAAAGGCGCTATTACCTAAGATGCTCGATGTTAGTTTTGTAATGAGTTTTGAGTTTGTCCGTTCTGCGGAGAGTACCTTGAATTCGGTGTTATGTACGCCAGGAGCGTTAGCTGCTTACAGAAGAACGGCGGTTTTTGATTGTTTGGACGAGTGGATCAACCAAACCTTTATGGGGCAGCCTTCTGACATAGGTGAAGATAGAGCTATGACCAACATGATTCTTAAACAAGGTTTTCATGTACTCTTTCAAAGAAATGCCTATGCCTATACTAATGTACCCGAAAAATACCGTGGCTTGTACAAGATGTTCATTAGGTGGGGAAGAAGTAATGTTAGGGAGAACATACAAATGTCCAAATATGTATTCAAAAACTTTAGAGAAGGTTCAAAACTAGGGGCAAGATTATTATTCGTTAGTCAGTCTTTGAAAATTATTATGAGCTATCCATTTTTGCTGTTCATGCTTTTCTTCATCGTAATGCATCCGTTACTTTTTCTAAGTTCTACATTGGCAAGTATTTTAATTTTATCGACTTTTCCAGTGTTGTTCTACGCTAAAAGATATAACTTTTCAGAATCTGTTTGGGCATATTCCTATAGCATATTATACACTTTTGGGCTGTTTTGGATTACGCCGTACGCCATTGCAACGGCCAATAGAAGAGGATGGTTAACAAGGGGGTTGTCCGAGAAGAAATAGCATCTAGTTGCTATTATGCTTTGGGCGGTAGAGGATTCCATTCTGCGTAGAATTGGTCTAGAAACCCCAGCATATATTGGTGGCGTTGTTCGGCCATTTTCTTACCTGTTAATGTGTTCATTTTATCCTTTAGCAGCAATAGCTTTTCGTAAAAATGATTTATAGTTGGTGCGGTAGTTTTCTTATACTGCTCCTTGGTCATTTTCAGGTTGGGGGCAACGTCGGGATTATAGATTTCTCTATTTTTGAAACCGCCATAATTAAAAGCGCGTGCAATTCCTATAGCACCTATGGCATCTAAACGGTCGGCATCTTGAATAACGTCTAGTTCTTTTGAGTTAAAATGGCTTTGATGTTGTCCATTTGATTTCAAACTGACTTTAAAAGAAATATTTTCAATAATGTTTACCACATGTTTAATGATATCAGGATCTACTTCCATCGATTTCAAAAATTCCGCAGCCTTTCTAGGGCCAACGGTTTCATCTCCATCATAAAATTTTGCATCTGCTATGTCATGCAGTAAGGCGCCCAGGCTTACGATGAGTATATTAACTTTTTCGTCTTTCGCTATAAGCAGGGAATTTCTGTAAACCCGTTGTATGTGAAACCAATCATGACCTCCTTCTGCCCCCTGTAATGTTATTTTGACATAAGTAATGGTTCTTTCTATCAGTTCTGAATCGGTCATTTAAATGAATTTATGCCAGAGTTTACGGCTGCCTCTGTTTGCTGGATAATTAGTTCGGCGTCACCAACATTTTCTATAGGCTCATGAACTTTGAAGGAAACGCTGGCCCCAAGACCCATTGGAAATTTTCCGTAGCGTACCAACTTCCAAGAATTATTAATACTTACGGGGATAATAAGTGCGGACGGAGCCTTTTTCAATAACATTTTTAGCCCCATGGGTTTAAAAGGTTTCGGATGTCCGTCCCTACTTCTAGTACCTTCAGGAAAAATAACGGCACTTCTGTTGTGTTTTTCTATGTAGCTCCCCAACTTTGCAATTTCCAATAAGGCTCCTTTTCCGTCGTTTCTATCGATTAATACTGAACCACCATGAACTAAATTGAAAGATACACTGGGGATTCCTTTTCCTAGTTCTTTTTTACTGACGAATTTGGGATGATATTTACGCATGTGCCAAATAATGGGCGGAATATCGTACATGCTTTGATGATTGGTAACGATAACCAGAGGTTTCCCAGTAGGAATCTCATACGAATTGGAAAAGGTATAGGTGGTACCAAGAATGTTGGTGCTGCGCATCAGGCACCAGTTTAGAATACTTACTGTTTTTTTAAGGCCGTTATATCCGAACAGTTTTAACCCTAACCATTGTATGGGATGAAAAAAGAGCAGGCAAGCTCCAAAGGCAATGAAGAAAATAGGGGTTAGTATGTAGGACAGTATTTTCTGCATGGTACAAAAATAAAAAACCGCTTTATATAGAGCGGTTTTTTATTTTTTTAAAATCAGACGGAACACTAAAGTGTTGATCCAAATATAAATTTTAACAGAACTCGTCGTAAGCTTGAACCAAGTTCTCTGCTATCATTTCGGCCGGTCTTCCTTCAATATGGTGACGCTCTATCATGTGAACTAATTCGCCATCCTTGAACAAGGCCATAGATGGAGATGAAGGGGGGAAGGGAACCATAAGATTTCTAGCGGCGTTTACGGCATCGGTATCAACACCTGCAAATACAGTTACTGCATAATCTGGAGTCTTGGCGTTCTGTAGGCTCATTTTAGCGGCAGGTCTGGCATTGGCAGCAGCACAACCACAAACGGAATTAACAACGACCAATGTTGTCCCTTCTTTTTTTATAGCGCTTTCAACAGCTTCTGCCGTATATAATTCTTCAAACCCGGCTGATGCCAAGTCGTCTCTCATAGGTTTTACTAATTCTGCGGGATACATAGACTATTTTTTAAATTAAATCGATAAACAAAGATAACCAATTTGTCGTATTTCTTTAGTAGACCTTAACTTTTACTTGGCTCCTTATTTATGGGTTAATATTTTATCTTTGGCAAATATCAAAAACAGGACATGATAAAGTGGATTGCAGCTTTTATTGGTTTTTTTATTAGAGGATTATCAGGTGCTGTTCTAGGGTTTTTCGCAGGTAGTGTTTTGGACAGTCTCTTCGGTTCAAACGGCGGTAGGGCAAAAACGGTCTTCGATGACTTTACGAGACAAAGTGTGTCGCCAGCTGATTTTGAACTGAACTTACTTTCGCTTTGCTCTATCGTAATTAAAGCCGATGGTCAGGTGAGCCAGAGAGAAATGGACTATGTACGCCAGTATTTCGTGGGTACGTACGGTAAGGAGAAGGCAAATGCCATTTTTAGAAGTTTTAATGATATCAATAAGAAAAGGGAGATATCGGCACAACGTATTTGTGCGTTTTTAAATCAAAGAACGCGTTATGAAGTACGTTTACAGCTACTTCATTTCTTGTTCGGTATTGCCCAGGCAGATGGAAATGTTAGCACCCCTGAAGTTAATAAAATAAGAGAAATCGCTGGGTATTTACGAGTTTCTCTAAATGATTTTGAGAGTATTATGGCCATGTTCATAAAGTCGGCCAACAATTCTTATAAAATATTGGAGATTGATAAATCTGCATCTAACGATGAGGTGAAAAAAGCATATCGAAAGATGGCCAAAAAGTATCATCCCGATCGGGTGAATACCCAAGATGAGGCCATTAAAAAGGGTGCGGAAGAGAAGTTCAAACAAGTTCAAATGGCTTATGAAACTATACAAAAGGAACGAGGTATAGGATAGCCGGCCGGAGCTTAAATATGCGTAATTAGTAAACTACCTCGGGGCAAGCCCGCGAGGCATTCGTAAGGAAAAAACCTTAAGAAACGAGGCAAGCCTCGGAGCATTTAATCTTGATTATCGAGTAAATAACTATCATATCCGTTAATTAATTCAAATATGTAAGCCATGCAAGATTTTTGGTTCTATATTAAATTAGGTTTAGATCATGTGCTAGACTTTAGCGCGTACGATCACATTCTATTTCTATCTGCCCTGGCCATACCGTTTACCTTCAAGCATTGGAAAAAAGTTCTGTTATTAGCTACTGTCTTTACCGTTGCGCACTGCTTTTCTTTGATGCTATCTGTCTATGAAGTTGTTGTAATGGATGTGTCGTTGATAGAGTTTCTAATCCCGGTCACCATTTTTTTAACGGCAGTTTTTAATGTCATCTATTTAAAAACAGTACAAAACCATAGGAATATAGCACTACATGTGGTCGCAACCACATTTTTTGGACTTATCCACGGTTTTGGTTTCTCAAACTACTTTAAGATGTTGATTTCCGGTGCCGAGGAGAAGTTGGTGCCACTTCTTGGGTTTGCGACAGGGATAGAGATTTCTCAAGTTATTATTGTTCTCTTAATGTTGGCTTTGGCTTTTGTTGTGCAGTCTGTCCTAAACGTTAAATATCATTTGTTTGTTTGGATAGCAAGTATTATTGTACTCTTAATTACTATCCCGCTTCTTTACCAAACATTTCCTTGGTAGGGTGTTTTGTTAAAATTAACCATAAGAGGTTGTAGGGGAATGGTAAAGCCGGTATCTTAGTTTTTCAAGGATAGTATCGCATTAGCTAATGAAGAAATCCAAACAGAAGAAATACGATAAGGCTTATTTAAGAATGGCACAGGAGTGGGGAAAACTCTCCTATTGTGAACGTAAACAGGTAGGAGCGATTATTGTAAAGGATCGGATGATTATTTCAGATGGGTATAACGGTACTCCAACAGGTTTTGAGAACTATTGTGAGGATGAAGATGGTTATACCAAATGGTATGTCCTACACGCAGAAGCTAATGCAATTCTAAAAGTAGCGGCCTCAACACAATCCTGCCAAGACGCGACACTGTATATTACGCTGTCTCCTTGTAGAGAGTGTAGTAAACTCATTCATCAATCTGGCATAAAACGTGTAGTCTATCAGGTTGGTTATAAGGATGATTCGGGCTTACGATTTTTAGAAAAGGCGGGGGTAGATTTGGTGCATATGCCAGAAATAAGTGAGTAGTAGAAAAAGAAGGTTTAGAATGAAAAAATATAGTTACTTCATACCAACACTGATTGCGGCTGCACTGGCGCTGGGCATATTCGTAGGAGGAAAACTGCATTTCAATGATACTCCAGAACGTCTCTTTACCACCAATTCCAAAAAGGATAAACTAAACAGGCTTATAGATTATATAGACTATGAGTATGTAGACGACGTTAATACGGATAGCATAGTGGATGTAACCGTGAATAGTATCTTGGAAAAACTTGACCCACATTCCGTTTATATTCCAGAAAAAGATATGACGCGCGTTTCAGAGAATATGAAAGGCGATTTCGTAGGTATAGGGGTAAACTTTTATCCTTACCGAGATACTATAGCGGTAATCAGAGCCATAAAAAATGGGCCTAGTTTTGTAAAGGACATAAAACCTGGGGACCGTATCCTTATGGCAGATAAGGATACATTGTTTGGTAAGGGAATGCCTAGCGATGTTATTGTAGATAAATTAAAAGGGAAGGAGGGTTCTCCTGTTAAACTAACGGTTTACCGAAAGTCAGAGGATAAGGTATTTACGGTCAACGTTATTAGGGGCGTAGTACCAATTAAAAGTGTAGAGGCGCAGTATATGTTAAAAGACGACATGGGCTACATTAAGGTGAACCGGTTTGCGGAATCTACGTTCAAAGAATTTAAATCTGCTTTAAAGAAACTTCAGAAGAAAGGAGCAAAAAAGCTGGTATTGGATTTACGGGATAACCCTGGGGGATATCTAGGTATAGCGGAGGAGATGGCAGATGAATTTTTGAAGGAAGGAAAATTGATACTTTTTACCAAGAATAAAAAGGGAAAAGTGGACAAGACTTATGCTACCGATAAGGGTAGTTTTGAAGATAAACCCATTTATGTATTAATTAACGAACGTTCTGCTTCTGCAAGCGAAATTATAGCGGGGGCACTCCAGGACAATGATATCGGCACTATAGTTGGGCGCCGTTCTTTTGGAAAAGGATTGGTACAAAGGGAGATGGCTCTAGGAGATGGTTCGGCAGTACGGTTAACCGTATCCAGATACTACACCCCTACGGGAAGAAGCATCCAAAAGACCTATGCAAAAGGAAACAAGGACTACTATAAACGCTTTACGGAAAGATATCATAGTGGAGAAATGATATCGGTAGACAGTATAAAGGTAGCCGACTCCCTAAAATTTACTACGCCCAAAGGAAAGATAGTTTATGGTGGTGGGGGTATAGTTCCAGATGTTTTTGTTCCGATAGGGTCTAACGAAGAAGAGGCGGTAGAGAGTATGGATAGTCTAGGGTTTCTTTCCTTTTTTGTTTTTGAGCATTTGGATGAAGACAGAAATAGATACAATCAATACACCGAAGAGGAATTTGTAAGTGATTTTAGGGTCGATGATATCCTCTTTGAAAGATTTGTAGATTACTCCGTGAACCGAAACCTTAAAATGAATTTTTATGATTTTGAAGATAGCATAAAACTGTATCTCAAGGCAGCTTTAGCGGAGCAATTGTTCAATAAAGATATTCATGCTAAAATAAAAAGTAGTGAAGATGCTATGCTTCAGAAAGTGATACAATTGGATAACCCACCCGTAAAACAGGAAGAAGCGGAAGCCATTGAAGCTAACAACTAATCCTTATCAACTTCTTTCTGCACTTTTTTACTCATTACATAAAGTAGCAGAAGTACTATGGCACACAATGAGGCCATGATTCCAATTATTGCCACTATGCTGTTGCCTTCCAATGGATTTGAAAAATTTACCAATGTCACGTTGTAGGCAATTAAAGCCAGGGCCAGGACAATTAGAACTACAAGAAGTGTTTTGTTCATAATTAAAAAATTATAAGTAAAAATACGTCCTTTTTTAGTGATTAAGAAGTTCGTTGATGTTTGTGGCAAACAATTTTACTGCAATAGCCATTAGTATAACCCCAAAGACTTTTCTAATAACGTTGACGCCGTTTTTTCCTAATATTTTTTCCAGCTTAACGGAAGATTTAAGAACAATATAGACGAAAATAATATTTACGATGATGGCAACGATTATATTTTCAACATGATATTCCGCTCTTAAAGAGAGTAACGAGGTTAATGTTCCGGCCCCTGCAATGAGTGGAAATGCTATAGGAACTATCGAGGCGCTTTCCGGCTCGTCATCCTTATACAACTGTATTCCTAAAATCATTTCTATAGCTAGAAAAAAGATAATAAATGCACCTGCAACGGCAAAGGAATTTACATCGATACCGATAAGCTTAAGAATTTCTTCTCCCAAAAATAGGAAAGCCACCATGATACAGGCTGCCACGATAGAAGCCTTTTCAGATTGAATATGACCAACCTTATTACGGAGCCCAATGATTATAGGGATACTGCCCAGTATATCTATGACGGCAAAAAGAACCATGCTTGCCGTTGCGATTTCTCTAAAGCTAAAACTAAAATCCATTCCCAATATTTTTGCAAATTTACGTCTATAAATGTGGTTTTGGATGTTTAATCTTTCAATTCTTCCTTTATTCAAAGTAGAGAAATAATGTATCTTGCTCCCAATATAACTGCACATGTTTCAATTAGGAAAGACTATAGTATCAGAGGAAATCATTGAGAACGATTTTGTGTGTAATCTAAATGCCTGCAGAGGAGCTTGCTGCATAGATGGCGATGCCGGCGCACCACTTGAAGATAATGAAACGGAAATCTTGGTTGATATCTATTCCAAAGTAAAACCTTTTCTAAGTGAGGAAGGAGTTTCCGTTATAGAAGAAAAGGGAGCTTTTGTAAAAGGAGAAGATGGCGAATGGGAAACGCCATTGGTAAACGGAAATGCTTGTGCTTACGTTATTTTCGATGAAAATAAAATAGCCAAGTGTGGTATTGAAGAGGCCTATAACCAGGGTGAGACCAATTGGAAAAAGCCACTCTCGTGCCATCTCTATCCTGTTAGAATTAAAGAATACACCGAACTAACCGCAGTAAACTACCATAAATGGCAAATTTGTGACCCCGCTTGTGCTTTAGGAGAGCAGCTAAAAATGCCTATTTATAAATTTGTAAAAGAAGCTTTGATCCGAAAGTTCGGAGCCGATTGGTATCAGGAGTTGGAAGAAGTAGCTCAAGAGCACCTTAAATAGTGGGTATATGTAGTACTATCTTAGTTCCCGACGGGTTATTGGAATCATCGTAAACGTCAATTATCTCAACGTGGAAGGAATTTTGATAGTCTTTAGAAAAATTGGCCAATCTTTCTTTTGTAATATCGATACCAACAGATTTTCGTTTTAGGACCTTCCCTTGTTTTATTTTTTCCGCAGCGTCCCTACCCACACCATCGTCTATAATTGATATTTTTATAAAGCCTTCTTGAGCTTTCATGACTTCTAATACTATGTTTTTCTCGCCATCTTTTGAGGAGAGTCCGTGCCATAAAGCATTTTCTAAAAAGGGTTGTAATATAAGAGATGGTATCCTTATGGTGTGCACATCTAAGGTTTCGTCCACTTTTATCTTAAAATTTATTTCGTTAGAGAATCTTATATTTTCAATGTTCATATAAAGTTCTACCGTCTCTAACTCCTCTGCCAAAGGAATTTCCCGCTGAGAGGAGGCCTCCAGTATTTTACGAACCAATTTGGAGAACTTGTTCAAATAATGAACAGCGTTCTTTTTTTCATTATTGATGATGTATAATTTAATGGAGTTTAGCGAATTGAAAAGGAAATGAGGATTCATTTGGCTTCGTAACATCGTCTGTTCCAAGGTGAGCAGCTTTTTTTCGTTGTTCAGTTGGTATTGTCTGTATAGAATGTATAGGATGCCAGCCAACAAAGCCAAGCCAATACCGCTAATAAGCAACATGGTTCGGTTCTTTCTTAACTTAAGGCGTACCGTCTCGTTCTCTTTGGCCAAAGTTTCTAGTTGACTAGCGCGCTTTTCAGATTCATACCTTAGAATCATGTCATTTACGTATCTTAAATTAAGGTTGTTCGTAATCTGTTCTTCATATTTCTTTGCTTCCTTATAGAAAGCCATCCCTTTTTTAAAGTCGTCCTTTTTTATCCAGAGCTCTGAGAGAAACTTATTAGATTCGGCAATTTCGGCAGGTAAATTATATTGTTGCGCTATTCTTAAGCCTTCGGTAAGATTATTTTCGGCTAAATCGTACTTGTTTAATTGAATATAGGTCCAACCTAGGTTAATGAAGATAGATGAAATAATCTTTTGGTCGCCTAGTGGTTTTGCTGCAACAAGAGCGCTATTCAACAACTTTAGTGCTTCTTGCATCTTCCCTAAATGTACATAAACATGGGCTATGCTATAATTGCAAATAATTTTACCCTTATCCGAGTCTATATCAATATTGTAGGCTAGTGATTTTTGGAAGTTATCCAGAGCTTCCTCAAGTTTCCCTTGAGCTTCATAGCATTCACCTATATTTTGATGGTTTATGGCCAGACCCAACTTATTCTCTAGCTCTTTTTCTAATCTCATTGATTGCTTGAACTTTTCGATGGCCAAGTCGTACTGCTCCAATATCTGATATATATTTCCAATACTGTTCAAAGAGACGTTGATACTTCTTTTTAAGCCAACAGATGGGTTTTTAACGGTTTCAGCAAGTTCTAAAGCCTCCTGACTGTAGTCCAGGGCAGATTTTATGGCATCAGTTCTTCTGAAAACAACACTTATCATGTTTAGACTGTAGACCTGAAATTCGATATTCTCGGATTTTCTGGAAACCTCTAGTGCTTCTTGAAATGATATGAGTGCCTTAGAGAATTCCGAAATACTTCTATACGTACGCCCAATTTGATTCAGGGCATAAGCTTGCCCGTCCAAATAATTATTTTGCCTTGCTTTGGTGTTAAAATAGCGCATTAATAGGGTATCCTTCCTAAAGGGGCGCAGAACTTTATCCATCTCAGAGTAAGTTTCAGGTGTAACCCTTATCAAACTATCTACGCTGTTCTTAAAATTTTCGGTAATTTCTTGTCCGTAATTTGAACTTGTGAAAAAGAGTACTATAAATAACTTGAAAAAATTGAAACGTAGCGATTTGCTATCAGGACAGCAGTTTTGATTAATTGACTTACGAAATCCCATAAATCGTACTATAATAAATCAAGGAAGTCCGATTTCTTTTGTCTGGAAACTGGAATTTTATGATTGGATTTCAGGACCACGTAACCATCGGTTTTCAAGAATTCCTTTATTTTGTTGAGGTTGATGATATAGGAATTATGAATTCTGAAAAATGAATCTTGAGGTAATAGGGTATTAACTTCTTTTAGTTTCTTGGTCAAAACTATTTTTTGACCATCGGCAAGAAAAATAGTGCTGTAATTACCATCGGATTCTGCATACAGTATTTCATCACTTTCCAAGAACAATAGCTTGCCGTCCGTATTCAAGGTAATTTTTTTATTTATGAGATTGGAATTAAAATTAAGCAATATTTGCTCTAATTTTTCCGTAGTGAAATTTTTGGCATTGAACTTTTTTATTTTGATAATCGTTTCCTTTAGATCATCCGTATCTATTGGTTTCAGGAGATAATCAATAGCTTCATTTTTTAAAGCCTTAATAGCATATTGATTATAGGCTGTAGTAATGACTACCGGAAAATTTTTGTTGGTAAGTTTCTGTATAAATTGAAATCCGTCCATAGTTGGCATCTCAATATCTAGAAAAAGACAATCGGGTGTATTCTTTTCCAAATAGGTTAAGGCCTCAAATGGATTAGTGAAAGATGCGGATACGTTTATTTCTTCACTAAAGTTGGTAAGCTCCCAAGTCAGGCTTTTCAAGGCTTTTATTTCATCATCTACAATTACGGCTTCTAACATATATACGGGAAAAATCAAAAACGAAAGTTAGTTAAAAATAAGATTTCACCAGAGAGAATGGGGTTTTTTTGTATCAATGGAACTTATTAGAGTATAATTGGCACTAAAAGCCAAGTACCTTGCCGAATGATATAATAATTATTTATTAACAAGAAAAATATTACATAAATTGTTTTCTAATAAGACTAGAAAATTTGAGTTCTCCCGTTTACACAATAAAATATGCAGATTATACATAATGACCCTTAAATATTAGGTGTTGGTCTAATTTAGCTTTTACAGAAGATAGTCCAACCATTTATTGTTTAATGTATAAACAATAAAACAAAGAAGTCAAAGTAGTCATGAAAAGATGTATGTTAATGTTCGTGTTTTTTATACTTACGTTATGTATAGCAGTTTTAATTGACAGTTCAAAAAACACAGACAGCGAAATTCCGGTAGGTCAAAAAGAGAGTGTAGAAAATAAGTCTTTTGTAAACCATAAAGGGAAATAAATCAAGACCAATGCCGAACACGTTAATAAAAATCTTTAAAGTATTGTTTTTGGGACTTGTACCTATGCTTCTAATATCGAATAGACATCAAGAAATAGAATTACCGTCCCAAAGCGGTGAAAGTTTTTCTTTTCACAGTAACAATCTTGTCAAAACTTTAGATACTTCTAGTGACGTTGAAATTAAAGCCAACACTTTTGATCTGCCAGATGGTAAAAGTTCTTTAGAATTAGAACTTTTGATTCAGGAAGATGGGGAGCCCTATACTATATCGCTTTTCATTTCCGGTGTTTCCCAATCTGCTGGGAGGTTTCATAAGAAATATACCGTTGCTCCAATTGAAGGCTTCTTAAGTGATTTCAGTGGTATTTTTGGAGTTGTCAATATGGATTCCCTTGGAGAAAAACCATTTTTCTCAAAAACCGGAAATATCGAATTAGTAGCAATGGCCAATAACAGGCTCAAAGCTAATTTAAATATGCAATTTTCAAACGATAAAGGAAAAACCATTACAATATATGGTGAGTTTAATACAATTAAAGATGTAAAGCCATAAAGAGGTACGGCTCAGAGAATATGTTTTTGGATGTATTTTCAACCAGTGTTTTGAGCGCCAAAAAAGTGACTGATACAGCTAGTCTGTTAAGTTGCAAGTCTAATATAGGTTTCGGGGGAACTACCTTAATTAGCACTTGGTGGGCATTTTCATTATATGAAGCACAGGAAGAGCCGTACAATTTGGCTTAATTTATTTTTAGCTTTTTAATAAACCAAGAGGTATAGTAATTATACTTTTTGGTTTATTTTTTTGTGTTCAATCTTCGAGTTTATTTTATATTTTATTGGAGTAGTCCCTGAAGGTAGCAAACATCACTTGTGAGCTTAGATTTCAACATGTTGTGTTAAAAACTTTGTGCTTCAAATGATAAAACAGACTTCGTAAATCGTTCGTATTTCCACATCTTTGTTAGTCCCTATTAGAAGGTAGTTTTCATCTTCTTTACAATTAATTTTAAAAAGTAATAACTATGTCCGCAGCCTTAGAGCCTATCCTGGAACCAAATGACGACCGCTTTGTAATTTTCCCTATCAAACATCACGATTTGTGGGAATGGTATAAAAAATGTGAGGCCTGTTTTTGGACGGCTGAGGAAATAGACCTTACCGAAGACCTAAATGATTGGGAGAACAAAATGAGTGGGGACGAGCGCTATTTTGTAAAACATATCCTTGCGTTTTTTGCAGCTTCGGATGGAATCGTAAATGAAAACCTAGCCGAGAATTTTGTAAGTGAGGTGCAATACGCAGAAGCTAAGTTTTTCTATGGTTTTCAAATAATGATGGAGAATATCCATTCAGAGACCTATTCACTTTTGATTGACACCTACGTAAAAGACGAAAAGGAGAAAAATGTTTTGTTCAAAGCATTAGAGAACTTTCCTGCCATAAAGAAAAAGGCGGACTGGGCCTTAAACTGGATTGAGTCCCCAAGCTTTGCAGAGCGCCTTATTGCCTTTGCCGCTGTGGAAGGAATTTTCTTTTCAGGAGCCTTTTGCTCTATCTTTTGGTTAAAGAAAAGAGGGCTTATGCCGGGCCTTACCTTCTCTAATGAATTAATATCCAGAGATGAAGGTATGCACTGTGATTATGCGGTTCATCTTCATAATAAGCACTTGATGAATAAAGTCCCAAAGGATAGAATAAAGCAGATTTTAACTAACGCTCTGGATATAGAGCGTGAATTTATAACGGAGTCATTACCCGTTAGTCTTATAGGAATGAACTCCAAACTAATGACACAATACTTGGAGTTCGTTACGGATAGATTATTAGTAGAATTAGAGTGTGACAAGGTTTATAACGCAACGAACCCTTTCGATTTCATGGATATGATATCCCTACAAGGGAAAACCAATTTCTTTGAAAAGCGTGTTTCTGAATATCAGAAAGCGGGAGTCCTCAACAATGAAAAAGATGAGGATGCCCAAAAAATTAGTTTCGACGCAGATTTCTAGAAATCGATCACTTTTGGAAACGTAGAGGTTTCAAAAGATATGTAATACTATAAATAGAATTTTCCATGTGTTGGCCAAAGATAACTTCTTAGTGTATGACATGGACGGAATGAATAACCCACAAAAACAACTGTAACAAAATGTATGTAGTAAAAAGAGACGGAAGAAAAGAGCTGATAATGTTTGATAAGATAACAGCTCGAGTTAGAAAATTATGTTACGGGCTCAATGGTCTTGTAGACCCATTGAAAGTAGCTATGAGGGTTATTGAAGGTCTGTATGATGGGGTTACTACTTCCGAGCTTGATAATTTAGCCGCGGAAATAGCAGCAACAATGACAACCACGCATCCGGACTATGCAAAACTAGCTGCACGCATATCTGTCTCTAACCTACATAAGAATACCAAAAAGTCCTTCTCTGAAACAATGAAGGATTTATACGAATACATTAACCCAAGGACAGGCAAAAAAGCACCGTTATTATCAGACGAAGTGTTTAAGGTGATTTCTGAAAATTCCGAAAGATTGGACTCTACCATAATTTACAACAGAGATTTTGGTTACGATTATTTTGGTTTTAAAACATTAGAGCGTTCCTATTTGCTAAAAGTTAACGGACAAATAGCGGAGCGTCCACAACACATGTTAATGCGCGTTTCAGTTGGAATTCATTTAGAGGATTTAGATGCAGCTATAGAGACATATGAATTAATGTCCAAGAAGTATTTTACACATGCAACGCCAACCTTGTTTAACTCGGGTACACCTAAACCCCAAATGTCCTCTTGCTTTTTGTTGGCAATGAAAGAAGACAGTATCGACGGGATTTATGACACCCTTAAACAGACAGCAAAAATTTCGCAATCCGCAGGAGGCATAGGACTATCTATTCACAACGTAAGAGCAAGAGGTTCCTATATTGGAGGAACTAACGGGACTTCTAATGGAATAGTGCCTATGTTGAAAGTGTTTAATGACACGGCGAGATACGTTGATCAGGGTGGTGGTAAGCGTAAGGGTAGTTTTGCAATTTATATGGAGCCATGGCACGCAGATATCTATGATTTTCTTGATTTAAAAAAGAATCATGGTAAAGAAGAGATGCGTGCACGTGATTTATTCTATGCCATGTGGATATCCGATTTATTCATGAAAAGAGTAGAGGGCAACGAAGATTGGACCTTAATGTGTCCTAACGAGTGTCCAGGGTTATTTACAAAGCACAGTGAGGAGTTCGAGGAGTTATATCTTAAGTATGAAGCAGAAGGAAAAGGTAGAAAGACCGTTAAGGCCAGAGATCTTTGGGAAAAGATATTGGAATCTCAAATAGAAACAGGTACGCCTTACATGTTGTACAAAGATGCTGCCAACCGTAAGAGCAATCAAAAGAATTTAGGAACCATCCGTTCATCAAATCTATGTACGGAAATTATGGAGTATACATCTCCAGATGAAATTGCTGTGTGTAATTTGGCTTCTATAGCGCTTCCAATGTTCGTTAAGAATGGTGCATTTGACCATAAGGAACTTTTCAAGGTAACCAAAAGAGTTACCAAAAACTTGAATAAAGTAATTGATAGGAATTATTATCCCGTAAAAGAGGCCGAGAATTCTAACATGCGCCATAGACCTATTGGATTGGGTGTACAAGGCCTTGCAGATGCCTTTATAATGCTACGCTTGCCATTTACTAGTGATGAGGCCAAGAACTTGAATCAGGAAATTTTTGAAACACTCTATTTTGCGGCGGTTACCGCTTCTATGGAATTGGCAAAGGAAGAAGGTCCATATTCTTCATATAAAGGTTCGCCTATTGAGCAAGGAGACTTTCAACATAACCTTTGGGGCATTAAGGATGAAGAATTATCAGGACGTTGGGATTGGGCAAAATTAAGAAAGCAGGTTCAAAAGAACGGCGTTAGGAACTCTTTGTTGGTGGCTCCTATGCCAACAGCATCTACTTCTCAAATTCTTGGTAATAATGAGTGTTTTGAGCCTTACACTTCTAATATTTATACCAGAAGGGTCCTATCAGGTGAGTTTATCGTGGTAAATAAGCATTTATTGGAGGATTTGGTGGGTCTGGGTCTTTGGAATGAAAATATGAAGCAGGAGCTTATGAGAGCAAACGGATCTATTCAGCATATTGAGACCATTCCACAAGAGATTAGGGAATTGTACAAGACGGTATGGGAATTGAGTATGAAAGATATAATCGATATGTCCCGTCATAGAGGTTATTTTATTGATCAAAGCCAGTCCCTAAACCTGTTTATGGAAAATGCTAACTATTCAAAGTTGACCTCAATGCATTTTTACGCATGGAAAAGCGGTCTAAAGACGGGAATGTATTACCTGCGAACCAAGGCTGCAGTTGATGCTATCAAATTTACTTTGGATAACACCAAGAAGAAAGAGGTTCCTGTGAGTATTGCAGCAGAGGCAGAGGTTCTTGCCGCCACGGGAGTAGATTCAGCTTCCACTGCGGAATTAAAAGTTAATACGGACATGCCACAGGCGCAAACTAAGGGACAAGTAGAGACAGATATTAAACCTATGACACCAGCGGAGATGAAAGAGATGATTGCACGAGCAAAAGAAGGGCAAGCAGACGATGACTGCCTCATGTGTGGATCCTAGGCCCTATATTTTAAATTTAGTACTCTTTTAGCGATATATTGAATATCGTTTAACTAAAAAGACACCGTTATTAACGGTGTCTTTTTGATTTCATTCCAGAATATAATTTCTACTTATTTTTTATATAAGGCTTTAAAACACTTGTGAATACAAGGGCCGCGGCATATATCATTAATATAATTACATAATTATCCATAGTGCTTTTTTTAGGGGATTCAATCTATATACGTAATAACAACGCAAATTGGACTATGGAAATTTTATTAAATCATTAAAAAAATTGTTAAAATTTAATAAATATGGTTTTTTCAGACCTTTACTATGGGATAAGGATTTTTCTCGGCTAAGACCAGTTTTTCGTTTCATGTAAAAATGAAAGCTGATTTTAGAAATACAAAATAGCAGTACATAGACTGTAAGTAGGTATAAGTAGGGAAACATAATTATAAATTTGGGACTTACATAAAGTAACGGATAAATGTGCTATTACTTACCATTGCACATGGTAGTTCATCGAAAGGTTGAATTTATTCGATGAGCGACATCAGAAAGAAAAAGTTATAAGCAAAAAAGCTAATAAGAAGATGCATCAATTTGAATATACAAGAAAGCCGCGATACTCAATTGCGGCTTTCCTACCTCTAGAAGTATAATATTAGAGAAAGTTATCTACTTTTCTGTACGCATCTATAACGGCTTGCTCGCCTTCTTTATTTGGTCGCGAATTACCGTGCTCCATACCTAATATGCCATTAAATCCCTTGCTATGTATAAATTTAAAGACATTTTTATAATTTATTTCCCCGGTAGTAGGTTCCTTACGGCCTGGATTATCACCAATTTGTATATAGGCTATTTCGTCCCAACAAGCTTCCATATTAGGGATTAAATTACCTTCCTGTATCTGTTGATGATATATATCAAAAAGAATCTTGCAAGAAGGAGAATCAACAGCTTTACAAATTTCGTAGGCTTGTGGAGATTCCGTGAGAAATAGTCCTGGGTGATTTCTAAAATTTAAAGGTTCCAATACCATCGTAAGGTCATGAGGTTCAAGAATAGCCGATGCTAGCTTTAAGGTTTCAACAACGTTAGCTGTTTGATATCCCATGTTCAGTTTTAAATCGACATGCCCAGGAACTACGGTCATCCATTTAGCATTAGCACGTTTGGCAACTTCAACGGACTCTTTTATGAAATTTAAAAATTCAGTTCTCTTTTCGCTATCTCCGGATGCCAAATTGGGTTCCTTCCAATAAATCTTATGCGCTACAAAAACGCCCATTTCAAGGTTACGTTTTTGCATGGTTTTAGCCATTTCATTTTGAACACTGATTTCTCGTGTTCTCATATTGTTATCTTCAAAAGCGGTAAAACCCTGATCAGCAATAAAGTTAAGTTGGTCAATGGGGTCCTTACCCGCATGATGTTCAAACATGCCTATATGAGGCGCGTACTTAAGGTTAAACGCAGGTGCTGTAACATCACTTTTGCCAGATGCAAATGAAAAATTGCTACCTAACACCATAGCACCACCGGTCAAAATTGAATTCTGAATAAAACCTCTTCGTTTCATATTATAAAGACCAAGCCTTTCCTCCGGTTAGTTCTTGGGTATCGGCACACCCGATATATTCCCCAGGAACTGGAAGATAAGCCAATACTTCTTCACCCACATATTCTGATGTTTTGTAGCCCCAGATAGTTAGCCCTCTTAAATTATCGGCAAAGGCAAAACGAGAGACCGTATCATCCAGCTGGGCTTCTTCACCTGCGGCGACAGCTTTATTATACGTGTTTATCATCTTCATGTTCGTTATCTTATCTTCGTTGCTCACTTTTAAAGCGGCCGCTAAGACCGGTTCTAAATCCTCTGTGGTTATATCCTTTATTTGTTCCTTTCCACTATCCGCCAAGACTTTATCCATAAACTTGTTCATGGACATTCTAACAAAATCTTGTTGCTCCTTTTCCATCACTTCATTTGCAAATTTATCAATGAAAAGATGAACATTAACTTCGGAGGCAGAAGGAGTATCTGTTTTAGGTAATATAATATCTACTAATTTAGTAACTGCCGAGCCTTCATCCATTGTAAAGAAATCTGGCGTCCATACCACCGCGGGTTCACCTTTACAGCTTTGCATTAGGCTAATTAATGTTGGGGTGGCTAAGGTGTAACCCATTGCTAACCCCATGTTTTTAAGTGCTTTTCTTCTATCCATTATATATTTCCTTTTTTAAGTTCTTTTGCTGCATGGTTTGCCGCTCTTGCCGTAAATGCCATATATGTTAACGATGGATTAACGCAACTGGCGGAGGTCATGAATGCACCGTCAGTGACATAAACATTGGGTACATCATGTAAGGCATTGTTCCCGTCTACTACAGACGTTTTTCTATTACGACCCATTCTGGCAGTACCCATTTCATGGATTCCAAGACCAAGAGCTGTCTCTTTATCAAATGGTTCTACTTCTTTTAGTCCTGCCTTGGTAAGCATATCCACAGCAGACTGCATCATATCTTTTCGCATATTCAATTCGTTCTCCTTGAATTCTGCATCAAAGGTTGCCGTGGGTAAGCCCCATTGATCTAATTTGTCATAATCCAAGGTGAAACGGTTATCTTGATAGGGCAATACTTCGCCGAAACCACCCATGCCAAAGGTCCAACCTCCTGGCTTAAGAATAGCCTCTTTGAGTGCTGCACCGTGGGAAAGCTCTGCAATACTTTCCTCCCAATTACCTCTTCCGGCACCTCCTTGATAACCAAAACCTCTTGTGTAATCCTTTCTGTTGGAATCACCTCCTAGGTTCCTAAAACGCGGAAGGTAAATTCCGTTGGGTTTTCTTCCCTTGTAGTATTTATCTTCGAATCCGTCGAATTTTCCTTGTGCGCCTACTCCTAAATGATGATCCATAATATTACGGCCAAGTTGGTCGGAATCGTTCCCCATACCATTTGGAAAACGGTCGGATTTGGATTGCATTAAAATGGAAGTAGAGGCTATGGCAGAAGCACAAAGAAAAATTACCTTAGCTTTGTACTCATAGACTTCTTTTGTTACACGATCTATAACTTTTACACCGGTCGCTTTTTTAGAATCAGCATCATAAATAACTTCATGTACGATGGAGTCTGGCCTCAGTGTCATGTTCCCGGTTGCTTCGGCTGCAGGCAATGTTGAGGAAAGGCTGCTAAAATAGGCGCCGAAAGGACATCCGCGAATACATCTGTTTCTGTATTGACATCTAGAACGGCCATCGCCATCAAACTGTTTATCACTATTGATATGCGCTACACGACCGGCAGTAATAACTCTACCATTAAAATTTTCCGCTACTTTTTCCCTAACGTGTTGTTCAACGCAGTTTAGCTCCATCATAGGTTCAAATTGCCCATCAGGAAGTTGCGGAAGGCCCAGTTTCTCGCCGGTAACACCAATGTAGGACTCTACCTTATCATACCAGGGCGCAATATCTTTATAACGCACAGGCCAATCCACGCCGTGACCATCATTTAAATTTGCTTTAAAGTCTATGTCGCTCCAACGGTAACTGTGACGGCCCCATTGTAAGGAACGTCCACCAACATGGTAACCGCGCATCCAGTCAAAACGTTTAACTTCATTATAAGGATGCTCTAAGTCATTCACGAACCACATTTTGCTGGCAGCTTGGGTGGTGTATCCTGTTCTGTGTTGTTTTTCTTGTTTAGCAATATCTTCTTGAGTAGGTTGCCCTGCATTTGGAAAATCCCATGGGTCCATATTGGCCGTTTCATAGTCATCCCGATGTTTTACCATTCTTCCCCGCTCTAGAACAAGAGTCTTTAGGCCATTTTCACATAATTCCTTTGCAGCCCAACCACCGCTAATACCAGTTCCGACAACAATTGCGTCGTAAGATTCCTGCTCTTCGTTGTAATAAAATTTACTCATAGAAATTGTTTAGTTTCTAAATTTATTAAATATAAAATTAATTCTCTACATTTAATCCGCAATCTTCCTGATGATTCCTAACTAAAACGTTAGAGAACATCATTTTTAGATTTATTTTTAACAGTTGTATCATTATTAAACTGCTAACCTTTAAAAGTATATACCGAACCGATGAAAGAAGAAATTTTATTAGGAAAACCTCCGTAGCAAGTGTTGGCATTACGTTCCTAGGAACATACGCTTGTAAGGAAACAAAGAAAGAGAATGACAGTACAGCCGAAGTAACGGATGAAGTGGCCGAGCCAGCACCATTTTTTACCCTTTCACTGGCGCAGTGGTCCATACATCGTATGATAAGGGAAGATGGGGTAGATCCTTACACCTTTGCTGAAAAGGCGAAAAATTGGGGCTTTACGGGATTGGAATATGTGAGTCAGCTTTATAATCCAGAGCTTTCGGATGCAGAGTATTCCGAAGAAGCCATGGCTTCTTTCGTGAACAAATCTAATGCTGAGGCGGAGAAGCATGGAATGAAAAACGTGCTTATTATGATCGACGGTCAAGGAAATTTAGCCGTAAGTGATGAAGCTGAACGAAATGAAACTGTTGAAAAGCATAAGCGTTGGGTAGATGCCGCAGCTGCAATGGGCTGCCACTCCATTAGGGTGAATCTTAACGGAAGTCTTGATCCCGAAGAATGGAAAATGAATTCGGTAGACGGACTCACCAAATTATCAACTTACGCTAAAGGGAAAAACATTAATATACTAGTGGAAAACCATGGAGGTCTTTCTTCAAACGGAGAAATGCATGCCGAGGTCATGAAAATGGTGAATATGGATAACTGTGGGACATTGCCGGATTTTGGTAATTTCTGTATCACCAGAAAACCGGATAGCCGGGAGTGCGAGTTAGAATACGATAAGTACAAAGGAGTAAAAGAATTGATGCCTTATGCCAAGGCAGTAAGTGCAAAATCTAATAATTTTGATGCCGATGGTAATGAAATTGGAATAGATTACGTAAAAATGTTACAGATGGTAAAAGATCATGGCTATAAAGGTTTTATAGGAGTGGAATATGAAGGGAGTGTATTGGATGAGGAAGCCGGGATAAAAGCCACCAAAGATTTATTACTTAAGGCCGCTAAAGAAGTGGTTTAAAAGAGCCCAACATCCTATGAAAGTTTTTTTCAACGAGCTTTTTGATTACAATTTTTATTGTAACAAGAAAATTATAGACAACGCTATGACCCTGGAGAAGCTTCCTGAAAAAAGTCAGGATCTCTTTAGTCATATATTAAATGCCCATCATATTTGGAATGCTAGAATCTTAGGTAGACCATCGGACTTTGATGTTTGGGTTAAACATCCGATTAAGGATTGGGCAGACATTCACTATGAAAACCAAAGGAGTTCTTTTGAAATTACCACTAACGCGGATAATTTTGAAAAGAGAATAGATTACGAAAATACCGAGGGCAGACTATTTACCAATACCCTCCAGGATATGCTTTTTCATATAATAAACCACTCAACAAACCATAGGGGACAAATAGCCACAGACTTTAGAAATAACGACATACAACCCATTGTATTAGACTACGTTTACTACAAAAGATAAAATATGAAAACCGGGGTCCGAATACAGCTTTGTATTATGATGTTTTTGGAATTTTTTATCTGGGGAGGATGGTTCGTTACGCTCGGTACTTTTCTGGGGCGTAATATTAACGCTACGGACGGGCAAATAGCCCAGGCATTTTCTACGCAGTCATGGGGCGCCATCGTCGCTCCTTTTATAATAGGGTTAATTGCAGATAAATATTTTAATGCGGAAAGAATACTCGGTGTTCTTCATATTATTGGTGCTGGGCTGCTTTACATGATGTACGGAACTACCTCGTTTGCCCTCTTTTATCCCTTCGTTCTCGGATATATGATACTATATATGCCAACCTTGGCCTTGGTTAATTCCGTTTCTTTTAATCAAATGAAGAATCCGGCGAAGGAGTTTTCCTTAGTGCGTGTTTTTGGTACGATAGGTTGGATTTTTGCTGGGCTTTTAATCAGCTATTTTTTTCATTGGGACTCCGATGTCGGGATTTCTGCAGGTTTGCTCAAAAATACTTTTTTGATGACGGCTATTGCTTCCCTGGTACTTGGAGTGTTTAGTTTTACGCTACCTAAAACACCTCCAAAAGCCCAAAGCCCGGAAAAATTAACCTTGTCCGAGATGGTAGGTTTAGATGCGCTAAAATTATTGAAGGATAAGAACTTCTTCATATTCTTTCTCTCTTCCGTTTTAATCTGTATTCCCCTAGCTTTTTATTATCAAAACGCGAATCCGTTCTTGGTAGAAATAGGAATGGAAAATCCGACGGGAAAAATGACCTTAGGGCAAATCTCCGAAATTCTCTTTATGCTATTATTACCATATTTCTTTACGAGATTCGGGTTTAAGAAGACCATTCTTGTTGCCATGCTGGCCTGGGCGGTGCGGTATTTGCTTTTTGCTTACGGTAATACAGGAACCTTAGGATTCATATTATTGATAGGTATAGCACTGCACGGTATTTGTTATGATTTCTTTTTTGTTTCCGGACAAATTTATACGGATAGCAAAGCCGGAGTCAAATATAAAAGTTCCGCTCAAGGCTTAATAACATTGGCTACATACGGCGTAGGAATGTTAATAGGTTTTTGGATAGCAGGGGAAATTTCCAATAGTCATACGCTTAGCAATGGAACCCATTTATGGGATGCTATTTGGTTATATCCATCGGGCTTTGCAGCGATTGTGTTGGTTTTGTTCGCTCTTTTGTTCAAATCTGAAAAAATCGACTATAAATCTTAGAATTTTATATAAATTGAAGTTTAAATAATTAAATACGATTACGACATGCCAAAGAAGATTAGATTAGGAATTTTAGGAGGGGGAGGAGATTCTCTTATTGGAGTTTTGCATAGGGTAGCTTCCCATATAAACGATAATTATCAGATTACCGGTGCTGTTTTTAATCCGGATTTTGATGCCAACTTGGCTTTTGCGAAGGAGATAGACGTTCCTCTAAATAGAATTTACAAGGATTTCGATACGTTTATAGAAGAGGAGATGAAGCTTCCTGTTGAAGAACGGATTCAGGTTTGTTCAGTCCTTACGCCAAATTTCCTGCATTTCCCTATGGCAAAGAAGTTGTTGGATAACGGGTTTCATGTTATATGCGAAAAACCGATGACCACAACATTGGAAGAAGCTAAGATATTACAAGAGGCCCATAAAAAAGCAGGAACTGTTTTCGCTTTGACACACACCTACACGGGTTATCCAATGGTGCGTCAAATGAGAGAAATGATCAAAGCGGGCGTCCTTGGAAGAATACATAAGGTAGATGCCAGATATTACCAAGGTTGGATAAACACCATTATCCATGATAAGGACAAACGTTCTTCTGTTTGGAGGCTGGACCCTAAAAAAGCCGGGATAAGTTCTTGTATGGGAGATATTGGCGTACATGCCTTTAATCTGGTAGAATTCACCACTGGGTTAAGAGTAAAATCATTGCTGTGTGATTTCAATTACCTGTATGAAGACAATCAGATGGATGTGGACGGTACCGTACTCATCCGTTTGGGAGATCATGTAAAAGGTGTTATTAGAGGCAGTCAGGTAGCTACTGGAGAGGAAAACGGTTTGGCAATTGCAATTTATGGTGAAAAGGGTGCCTTTAGATGGGAACAGGAAAAACCGAATTTCCTTTATAAAATGAGCGATACGGAGCCCATGCAGGTATACAAACCTGGCCATGCTTATAATTCCGAGCTTTCCTTAGATGGAACAAAACTTCCTGCTGGCCATCCAGAGGGTATTTTTGATTCTATGGCCAATATTTATCTGGGAGCTGCACGTGCCATAAGGGGAGATCAATATAATGACGGAGAATTTCCTACCATGACCGATGGTGTACGTGGTATGGATTTTATTGAATCTACGGTAGTATCACATAAGAACGGAAATACCTGGGTGCAATTGGAAGAGTAACCAAGGATTTTTGATCAGATAAAACAAAAGCCGCTTTTTGCGGCTTTTGTTTTAAAATACTTTTTCGAATTCTTCACATACAATAATCATACTTTCTCTCGGAACACGTCCAAAAGGTTCCAATTCACGGGTAAAATAGTCCCAGTGAACTTTTTTCCAGTATGCTAAACTTTTGTCTCCTTCCCCTTCCAACTTAGCATAGCTTTTATCGATACTAAAAAATGGTTTAAGTTTTACCGCGGTCGTTTGTACAATGCATTGTGCTTTACCCTCCCAGTTTGTAACCACTAAGAAATCTCCTATTTTAGGAAGTGGTTCATTCCTATATTGTAAACCAAGTAAAGAATGTGAGGTGGCTCTTTTAATGCCCTTTTTTACCAAGGCGGCGCATTCGTTGGCATCCTTTTCATTATCACAGAAGTAATCGGCTTTTGGTGCCTCTTGAAAGACATCCTCAAGATGATTTTTCAAGTAATCTCCCCACATGTTGTTAGCAGAAGCGTTTTCCATGAAATTTAAACGTATGGTATTTGGTTTATATTGTTACTTTTTGTCAAAACTGTAGTGGTGTTCAAGGCATCAAGAAAACTTCCCGGCCTTAAATTCCTTGGCCGCATGGTTGGCTGCTCTCGCTGTGAACGCCATATAGGTCAAAGATGGATTTACACAACTAGAACTACTCATAAAAGCACCATCAGTCATATACACATTGGGTACAAGATGTACCTGATTGTGCTTGTTGACGATTGAAGTTTTTGAAGAGTGACCCATTCTCGCACCTCCCATTTCATGAATACCCAACCCTGGTCCGGATGGTTCGTCGTACGGCTGTACATCTTTAAATCCCGAAGCTTTGAACATTGCTACAATCTCTTTTTTGATATCCTCCCTCATTCTATATTCGTTCTCCTTGAATTCCACATCAAAGGCAAGCTGTGGTAAACCCCATTTATCTTTCTTGGTTGTGCTTAACATTACCCGGTTATCGTCGTAAGGTAAGAATTCACCGAACCCGGTAACACCTATTTGCCATTTTCCAGGTTTGAGTATTTCTTCCTTCAGCGCAGACCCATAACCCATTTCGGCTACAGAAGAGGACCAATCTTCTCTGCTTGCAGTTCCTTGGTAACCAAAGCCTCTTAGATAACCCTCTCTTTTGGTCTTTTCGTCTAGATTTACAAAACGAGGAATGTAAAAGCCATTGGGTCTTCTGCCTTTGTAGTATTTGTCCAGATATCCATCGATTTTAGCGGTGGCCCCTAGTTTGTAGTGATGGTCCATAATTCCTCTACCCAGTGCATCTGAATCGTTTCCTAGACCGTTAGGAAAACGCTCTGATTTAGACTGCAGCATGATGCCAACGGAGGCCATTGCGGAAGCACATAAAAATATGACCTTTGCATTAAAGGTTAGTGCCTCATTGGTTTCTGCGTCAATAATCTTTACCCCGGTCGCTCTTTTGGTCTTGTCGTCATAGACCACCTCATGAACAATGGAATTTGGTCTCAGAGTCATGTTTCCGGTGCGTTCCGCGGCGGGTAACGTAGAAGAATTACTACTAAAATAACCCCCAAATGGGCAGCCCCTCCAACATCTATTTCTATATTGACACGGATTTCTTCCCTCTACTTTAGCATCCTTATCGGTGATGTGCGCCACCCTGCCAATGGTAACCAGCCTGCCATCGTCAAATTTATCTGAAACGGCAGATTTAAATTCTTCCTCGGCACAGTTTAGGTCCATTGGTGGCTGAAACTTGCCATCTGGTAATTGTGCCAAACCAAGGTTTTCTCCACTTACGCCTATATATTCCTCTACCTTGTCGTACCATGGCGCTATGTCCCTATAGCGAACAGGCCAGTCTACACCAATACCCTCTTCTTTATTTGCTTTAAAATCTAAATCGCTCCAGCGGTAACTTTGTCTGCCCCATGTCAGTGAACGTCCACCAACGTGATATCCTCTTATCCAATCAAAACGCTTTATTTCTTCATAAGGATGTTCCAAGTCGTTCACAAAGAAGTGTTTTACGTCTTCCCGTGGAGCCCAATTTACGCGACGTTGTTTATGGTATTTCTCTTTATCTTCTTTGGAAAGTTCTCCCCTAAGTGGATAGTCCCATGAGTCATCGTTCATGGTTTTGTAATCCTTAATATGTTCCACCATTGGACCTCGCTCCAAGACTAAGGTCTTTAAGCCATTCTCACACAATTCCTTGGCAGCCCAACCACCGCTTATTCCTGTTCCTACGACGATTGCGTCATACGTGTTATCTTGATTCATCCGGATAATTTTATTCTAATACTGATGTAATTCCTATATTTATAACGTAACTCGTTTAAAACTTAATATCAAACAAGTATTTTCTAAATATAGGATTAAAATCTGAACTTTATAAAGTTCAGATAAGACACATTTTAATTAACAAATAGTACAGAACAATATGAAAACAATAAAGGGGCCAGCAGTATTTTTGGCACAATTTGTAGATAATAAAGCACCTTTTAATTCGCTAGACGGGATGTGTAAATGGGCTTCCGATCTAGGTTACAAGGGTATACAGATACCCACATGGGAAAGTTTTTTAATCGACTTGGATAAAGCGGCAGAAAGTCAAACCTATTGTGACGAGTTAAAAGGCAAGGTAAATTCCTATGGTCTGGAAATTACAGAACTTTCTACGCATTTACAGGGACAACTGGTTGCCGTACACCCTGCATATGACTTAATGTTCGATAATTTTGCCCCGGATGCCGTTAAGAATAATCCTAAAGCCAGAACGGAATGGGCGGTAGATGTTGTGAAAAAAGCTGCTACTGCGAGCTGTAGATTAGGGATTACGGCGCATGCCACATTCTCCGGAGCCCTACTTTGGCACACATGGCATCCATGGCCTCAACGACCTGCGGGACTCGTAGAAATGGGCTTTGAAGAGCTTGCCAAGCGTTGGATGCCTATTTTGAACCATTTCGATGAGCAAGGTGTTGATCTGTGTTATGAAATACACCCGGGAGAAGATCTTCATGATGGAGATACTTTTGAACGGTTTTTAGAAGCTACAGGAAACCACAAAAGGGTAAATATTCTTTACGACCCTAGCCATTTTGTATTACAGCAACTGGATTATATCGAATATATAGATCACTATCATGAGTTTATCAAATCATTTCATGTAAAAGATTCAGAGTTTAATCCTACGGGTAAAAAAGGAGCTTTTGGGGGGTACAATGATTGGGGAAATCGCGCAGGAAGGTACCGTTCACTAGGTGACGGACAGATAGATTTCAAAACCATATTCTCAAAACTAACGCAGTACGGTTGTGACGTTTGGGCAGTGATGGAGTGGGAATGTTGTATTAAAAGTCCCGAGCAGGGTGCAAGAGAAGGGGCTATTTTTATTCAGGACCACATCATAGAAGCTACTCAAAAAACATTTGATGATTTTGCCGGGTCGGCCGTGGACAAGGAAATGTTGAAAAAAATCCTTGGAATTTAGTGCCTACTGGTGCCTAAAAATGTTGTTCGTAGAAAAAAGAATGTCAAATAGCTTTTCTGCTTTATTTTAACGCTTAAACTTAGAATCATGAAACAACTATTAGTGGTAACAGCTTTGGTTTTTGCGTTCGGCTCTTGTAAGGAGAAAACAAAACCAACGGATATAGCAGAACAAAAAGTAGAATTGGAAGAAAAAAAAGAAACGCAGGCAGATTGGACCACACTTTTTGACGGAAGTTCTTTTGATAATTGGCATTACTACGGTAGGGGCGAAGTTACGGAACCCTGGAAGCTAGAAGACGGAGCAATGGTTTTTTATCCTCCGCAGGTTAGAAAAAAAGGAGAAGCATTTAACATTGTGACCAAACAGGAATATACAGATTTCGTCCTGTCTCTGGAATGGCGAATAGCCGAGGCCGGCAATAGCGGTATTTTTTGGGGAGTTCATGAAGACCCATCCCTAAGTGAAGCTTATCAAAGTGGCCCTGAGATACAAGTGCTGGACAACGACAAGCACCCTGACGGTAAGAACGGAACGACACATCAGGCAGGAGCACTATATGACATGGTGGCTCCTTCAGAAGATGTTACCAAACCAATAGGAGAATGGAATCACTGTGTAATTACAGTAAACCATAAGACAAATACAGGAATCGTTGTGCTTAACGATGTTGAAATCGTAAATTTCCCAGTGAACGACCCAGAGTGGAGTGCCATGGTAAGCCAGTCTAAATTTAATGGTTGGGAACACTTTGGAAAATATACCATCGGTAAAATAGGATTACAAGATCATGGCGATGTTGTTGCCTACAGAAATATTAAGATTAAAGAATTGTAAATTAAAGTATCTAGAATGAATAAACTACGTGCCCTCGGAGTACTATGTGCGCTACTATTGAGTTCTTGCCAAGAACCGTCCAAAGAAAAAGTTAGCTCTGATATTGAGAATAGAGACGCTGTTATTGTGTATGAAGAATATGAAAAGCCAGAGCCCACAACTCCAGAAGGTACGGAATACTACGAGCCAAAAGTACCCGTGGTTGGGTCCGCGTTAAATGGAAACGTCCCTAGTGACGCTATTGTTCTTTTTGATGGAACTTCTTTAGAAGGGTGGATGCATGTCCAAGATAGTACGGCCGCTAAGTGGCATTTAAACGAAGATGGTAGCATGACGGTTGCGGATAAGACGGGAAATATTAGGACGAAACAAGAATTTGGAGACGTACAATTGCACATTGAGTGGAAATCGCCCCTTCCCGTTCAGCGAGACGGCCAGAATAGAGGAAATAGTGGTGTTTTCCTGAACGGTATTTATGAGGTGCAGGTCTTGGACAATAATGATAACGATACCTATGTTAACGGACAGGTTGGTGCCATCTACAAACAAGGTCCACCTTTGGCCATGGCATCGGCCCCGACAGGGGAATGGAATGTTTACGATATTATTTATCATGCGCCGGAATTTAATGAGGAGGGTGGCAAGATAAAATCGGGCACCTTAACTGTTTTCCATAATGGTGTTGTAATTCAAGATCATACAGAAATTAAGGGTACAACGCCTTATATCGGTTGGCCAAAGAATCCAGCGCATGGTAAAGGGCCACTAATGCTTCAAGACCATGGGGACGATAGTCGTGTAAGCTATCGTAATATTTGGGTAAGAGAACTTTAGGTTTAAAATCCACTACGAAACAGGTTAAAACTATAAAATGAAACAATTTATTTATGTCTTTATAGTGTTTTTTGTTCTGATAGGTTGCCAAGAAAAGAAGAGTGCCAACCTTACGAAAGAAAATAATTCAAACGAAAGTTTACAACCTACAAAATATAAGGGAACGGAACCTACAACGCCGGAGGCTACCGAGCTATACCAGCCAGTACCCCCCAAAGTAACACTTACAAAAAATAATGTCCCCAGTGATGCTATTGTGCTTTTTGATGGAAGCGGACTCGAGGAATGGGTACATGTTGTAGATAGTAGTGCGGCGCAATGGTATGTCCAAGACGATGGTAGTTTGTTGGTAAAAGACAGATCTGGTGATATTATGACAAAAAGAAATTTTGGTAGTATACAATTACACATCGAATGGAAGTCTCCAAAGGACGTTATTAACGAAGGACAAAGTAGAGCGAATAGCGGTATTTTTATCCAACGGAGATATGAAATTCAAATAATGGATAGTAATGACAACCCTACCTATACCAATGGTCAAGTAGGTGCTGTTTATAAGCAGTCCATCCCTTTGGCCATGGCATCTGTACCATCAGGCGAATGGAATACCTATGATATCATTTATGAAGCTCCGGAATTTGAAAATGAAAGACTAGTACAACCAGCCTACGTAACAGTACTTCATAATGGTGTGCTTATTCAAAATCATTTTGAAATTGAAGGCCCTGTTAGATATATAGGTTGGCCCAGTTATGAAGCACATGGCAAGGCACCGATTCAGTTGCAGGATCATGGTGATAACAGCCGTGTGAGCTATCGTAATATTTGGGTAAGAGAATTGTAGTCTTAAATTTTCTTTTACAAAAGAATTACCTTTGCGAAATATAATTAGAACCTATGATTCAATCCATGACTGGATTCGGCAAGCATGTTGTACAGCTTCCAACTAAAAAAATTACGGTAGAGATTAAATCCCTAAACAGTAAGAGCATAGATTTAAACGCTCGTATGCCATCTGCATATCGGGAAAAAGAGTTGGAGTTGAGGAAACTAATCGCCAACTCACTTCAAAGAGGAAAAGTTGATTTTAGTTTGTACATTGAAATCACTGGAGATGAAACCTCCGCTCAGGTAAACGAGAGTGCTGTAAAGCAATATATGAAGCAGCTGAAGTCCATTGCGGATGGGGATGATCTTAGGTTATTAGAGATGGCCCTGCGTTTTCCTGATGCTATGCGAACGGATAAGGAAGACATAGATGAAGAGGAATATAAGGCTATAATTAAGGCGCTGAAGGGAGCGTTATCAGAAATAAATAAGTTTAGATCAGAAGAGGGAAACGTTTTAGAGAGAGATTTCTTAGATCGTATTTCATCCTTAAAGAATTTACTGCAAAACGTGCTTGAGATGGACCCGGACCGCCAAGGTACCATTAGGGAGCGTTTGGAAAAAGCAGTACAGGAGATAAAGCAGGATGTGGATGCGAATAGATTTGAACAGGAGCTTATTTATTATCTAGAGAAGTACGATATTACCGAGGAAAAGGTGCGCTTAGCCAATCATTTGGATTATTTTACGAAAACCATACAATCCAATGATAGTAATGGTAAAAAACTTGGTTTTATCTCCCAAGAGATAGGAAGGGAGATAAACACTATTGGGTCAAAGGCCAATTATGCACCAATGCAACAGCTCGTTGTTCAAATGAAAGACGAGTTAGAAAAAATAAAGGAGCAGATGCTAAATGTACTTTAGATGAAAGGTGGTAAACTTATTATATTTTCGGCTCCTTCTGGTAGTGGTAAAACTACCATCGTTAGACATTTACTTGGATGTGAAGACCTTAACTTGGCTTTTTCTGTGTCAGCCACTTCAAGGCCTAGACGTGGAAAGGAGAAGAACAAACAGCATTATTATTTTATGACTGTATCCGAATTTAAGAAACATATTAAAAATGATGATTTCTTAGAGTGGGAAGAAGTATACAGGGATAATTTTTATGGCACTTTAAAGAGCGAAGTAGAACGCTTATGGGCAGAAGGAAAGAATGTAATTTTTGATATAGACGTGGCAGGTGGACTTCGTATTAAAAAGAAATTCCCAAAACAGACGCTAGCTGTTTTTGTAAAACCACCGAGTGTGGATGAGCTTAAGATACGTTTGAAGAAGCGAAGCACGGAGACCGACGATAAAATTAATATGAGAATTGCAAAGGCTTCTGTAGAACTTGCGACGGCGCCACAGTTTGACAGGATTATCAAAAATTACGATTTAAATACAGCTCTAAAAGAGGCAGAAGAACTAGTGTCCGATTTCGTTAACCAAACGGAGACTGACGAAAGATGAAAAAGGTAGGGTTGTACTTTGGAACCTTTAACCCAATTCATATTGGTCATATGGTCATAGCCAACCACATGGCAGAGTTTTCCGAGTTGGATGAGATTTGGTTCGTAGTAACACCTCAAAGTCCCTTTAAGGTCAAGAAAACGCTTTTGGAAAATCACCACAGGTATCAGTTGGTACTTGAAGCTACCAAAGATTTCCCAAAGTTAAAGCCCAGTAAAATTGAATTTGATTTGCCTCAACCTAACTATACTATTAACACCCTTGTACATCTTGGAGAAAAGTATACAGATGAATACCAGTTTTGCCTTATTATGGGAGAGGATAATTTAAAAGGGTTTCACAAGTGGAAGAACTATGAAGTAATCTTGGAAAACTACGAGCTCTATGTATATCCAAGAATTTCTGAAGGTACCGTAGCACATAGATTTGAGGGGCATCCTAAGATTCATAAGGTTGAAGCGCCCATAATGGAAATATCATCGACCTTTATTAGAAATGAACATAAAAAGGGTAAAAACATTAGCCCAATGTTACCCTATAATGTTTGGAAATATATGGATGAAATGAATTTTTACAGGTAATGGACAGCAAATTCTATAAGGCACCGCCTTTGGTAAGAATGTCCGTTCCCAAATATTTATCATCCTTATTGTAATACCATGCTCTAGTTTTGGGCATTTTTATACCATTGACCTCGAGCAAATCATCTAGTACTATATATTCGCCATCATTTTTAGACTCGTCATGGAAAAATTGATAAACTTCCATAGCATAGGTTAAAGGATCAAAATAGAAATACCAAGTATCTTTGCCCACTTCTTCATCGTAGTTTACCTTCAAAACAAGATATTCCTTTCCTTTGAACGATTTCTTTTTTACTTCTGGAGCAATGATTGTTCCTGGGTCTTTTAGCTTCATCGGTAAGCCGTAGAGATAGGTGTAATAATTTTTCATCATTTTAGCCCTATCACAAGTTATTCTAAGGCTATCCCTATATTTTTTAGATATTACCGGACTTCCGTTTAGTTTTAGATTACAACTGTCCTTCATCAAAACAGATTCAATAGTGTTGTTATCCCTTCTAACCTTAGATTTAAAATATTCCGCAGGAAGGTCCATGAACAAGATACTATGACGGTCGCTAGAATTTGGAGATTTCATGGTGATAGCCAATTTACCTTTAAAACTTTTCCAATTAGCTTCTTTATCATGGAACTGGATTGCTTTTTCCAATAATTCTCGTCCCGATAGTTCTTGGGAGTTTCCCAGATGATTTAAGAATATCACCAGAATAAAGGAAAGTATAAATTTCAGTGTCTTACCTATTTGCATATTTGTCATAGGTTTCTATCAAGTTCATTGTTGCTTGCAACAAGTCTTTAGTTTCTAGTAGCAAGCTAAAATATAGCGCCGTATTCTTTGGACTAGATTCATCGGAACGGGTGCGCTCTACCTGTTTGGCTATTTTTTGATCTAGTTTAAGGAGTAGTTCCTCTTTTCCCATCAAAAGGCTGGTCAGATTTCCAAAATTTCTTGATTCGAATATTTCGCGTACCTCTACAAACAGTTTTTCTACGTATTGGTCCGTTTCCTTGAGGTCTTTGATTTGATTGAATCTTAGTTTTTTATGGTTGTTGTTTACATGTTTGAAACCAGCTTTGGATATATATTCCAAAGATTGGGTCATATCTTGAAGGTAACTTAAAGCCGTAATATAAAAGTTACTGGCTCCTACGCTTGATTCATCTAGGTTTTTGATAAAGTAAAAAATGTTGCCTCTAAGGTCCTCTACTTCCTTATCTAATTTTGAAATTCCTTTTTTTCCTTTTTTTAGGGTGTCAATATCATGCTTTGCAAGACCATCTATACTTTGGGTATAAATTTTACTGCCGCGCTTCATAGCTAGTGCTACATTGGTTGCACTTTCTTCGATCAATCCAATTATAGTATTGCTCTCTGCCTTCTGTAACTTTTCCTCAAGTTTGGTTTCCTTCATTTTCTTAGAATGCGAGAGGTAATTTTTACCGATAAGCAAAAACGCCAAGGTCAAAAGAATTCCAATGGCAACGATACCGCCAAGATGAATAATATAAGCTATTATGGCCGCTGCCGTAAAAGCACTGAAGGCAGTAAAGAACCAGCCTCCTATGACGTTAAGTACACCTGCTACCCGATAAACAGCACTTTCTGGACCCCATGCCTGGTCTGCCAAGGAAGTACCCATGGCAACCATAAAAGTTACGTAGGTTGTAGAAAGTGGTAATTTCATGGAGGTTGCCAACGATATCAATACACTGGCCACCATTAAGTTTACGGACGCCCTGACCAAGTCAAAAGCAGGTAGGTCCTTTACTTTACTTTTTGGAATGTACACATAAGGCTTTTCAAACTGGCTATTTATTCTTTTCTGAATGTTCTTTGGAATGATTCCCGATAAGTTTTCAGAAGCCATTATGCTATATTTTACGATTTGCCTCGATAAGTAGTTCGGTTGAAAACGTTCGTCCCCTTCGTCCTGCCTGGATAAATCTACACTGGTTTTTACCACGTTTTTAGCTTTGGAAGAAAACCAAAGCGTAATGACCATTATAAGACCGGATGCCAGCAAAAGGTAGGTGGGTGCTTGGCTTGCCGTATTTAGTCCTTTCATATTAAATTCAGAAGCTAACATACCGGAGGCTTGCCAGCTTTCATAAGAGGCCAAGGCTGCTAGCGGTACCCCTATGAAATTAACAAGGTCGTTGCCCGCAAAAGCCATCGCAAGTGCAAACGTGCCTAAAACTATGATTACAGTGTAAATATTCCAGTTTAAAAATTGGGTAACCACAAAGGATAATATGGACCAAAATAGGATATTTCCCAGTATGAATAATTCTGGTTGGGTGCCTATGAACATGGATATTTCAGGTGACAGAATAGAGGTTCCCTTTAGGCCCTTGACCAGAATAAAATAAACAATGGCGGTTATGGCAAACCCACCAAAAACAGCACCTATCCATTTTGGTTTTTCCTCGAATTTAAAAGAAATAAGTATTCTAGAAACAAACTGGACCAAAGCACCTATTGTAAAGGCTACGACTACGGACAAAAGAATACCTAATATAATCTCAGTAGCCTTTTCTGTATTGATATATTGGACCAAATCTGAAACACCACCGTCCGAGGCATATATTTTTACCATTGAAATAGCGACAGCGGCACCCAATAATTCAAAAACTATGGAAACCGTGGTTGAAGTAGGCATTCCAAGGGTGTTGAAAAAATCCAACAAAAGAATATCGGTAATCATTACCGCCATGAAAATAATCATGATTTCAGCAAAGACGAACTCACTCGGATTAAAAATTCCCTTCCGTGCAACCTCCATCATACCACTAGAGGAAATTGCGCCAAAGGCAATACCTACACTTGCAACGATCATGATGGTCTTGAACGAAATGGCCTTTGAGCCAATTGCAGAATTCAAAAAGTTTACGGCATCATTACTTACCCCAACAACCAGGTCGGTGATGGCCAGAACGGCCAAGGCAATAATCATAAACAAGTAAATGTTTTCGCTCATCTAAAAAGAAATAAAAGCAAAAATCATATTATAATTCATCAGTAAGGTTAAAATAAGGTTATGAAGTAAAAAGTTTGTCTTCTTAACAGGAGTGTAAAGTCGAAAAATACTAAAATCTTTTGTAATAAACGGTACTAGAAATAAGGTAATTTCAGACCCTAGTCCATAATAGTACCATTCGCTAAAAGAATTGGGTAACTTACTTTTTAAAACCTGAAATTTGACTATCGGTAGCGTAGTCCTCTTTTGCCGCAACTACAGAGTCGGGAAGGGCAGGCAAGGATTTGGCTTTTAAAGACTGTAGTACATCCAAACGTTCACCATCCTTAATTTCTACGGGTACTTCCACCGTTTCATAACCTAAAAAGCTAATCTGCAGCGTGTATTTACCAGGAGTTACTCCAGCAATTTCAAAATTGCCGTTAAAATTAGTCTGTGCTTTCCAAGAGGTGCCTTTTAAACACAATGAAGCCATAAGTAAGGGTTCATTATATATCTCCGCATCTAATACCTTACCGCTCAAGACACCATTTGATTGGGCGGATACATTGTAAAAAACTGCGAATAAGAATACAAAAAGTAACTGTTTCATTGAAGGACTTTGTTTCTAGACAAAGAACGCTTTACAAGGTTAAGTTAAGGTTAGCTGTCTGTTATTTATTTATTTTCAAATGGTTAAGATTATGATCGTTTTGCTTGCTTGCGATGTTAAAAGGATGGCAAAAAATGTATCTTGCGCGTACTAAATTTTAAACATGAATTGGGAGCAATTACTTTCATTACGAAGAAACGGGGATACCAATAAAAGGCTCAGAAACGAGCAGGATGAAACCAGACTTGGTTTTGAAGTTGATTATGACCGTATTATTTTTTCTTCGGCCTTCAGAAGTCTACAGGATAAAACGCAAGTAATACCGCTTTCAAAAACAGATTTTGTACATACGAGACTAACCCACAGTTTAGAGGTATCCGTTGTAGGACGAAGCCTGGGAAGATTAGCCGGTAAAAAAATATTGGAAAAACACCCCTATCTTCAAGAAGTTCATGGTTTTAAATTCAACGATTTTGGCGCTATTGTCGCTGCGGCCGCTCTTGCACACGACATTGGGAATCCTCCGTTTGGACATAGTGGTGAAAAATCCATCGGTGAATATTTTAGAACGGGTAGCGGTAAAAAATATAAGGAGCAGTTGACCGATAAGCAATACCAGGATATTATTGATTTTGAAGGGAATGCCAACGGTTTTAAGCTTTTGGCCCAAGATAGAGAAGGAGTTTTGGGTGGACTCCGTTTAAGTTACGCTACGTTAGGGGCTTTTATGAAATATCCAAAAGAGTCTTTACCTAAGAAACCGACCAAACATATTTCAGATAAGAAATTCGGGTTTTTTCAAACGGAAAAGCAAACTTTTGAGGACATAGCGAATGACTTAGGACTAATACAGACTAGAAAAGGAGCGTCTGTTTCCTACGCTAGGCATCCCTTGACTTTTTTAGTCGAAGCAGCGGATGATATCTGCTACACGATAATAGATTTTGAAGACGGCATTAACCTTGGCCTTATTTCGGAAGATTTTGCTTTGGAATACCTTATAAAATTGGTCAAGGACAGTATCAACACCAAAAAGTACCGTTCTTTGGCTTATAAAGAGGATCGGTTAAGTTATCTAAGAGCCTTGGCGATCAACACATTGATACAAGATGCTGTTTCAATTTTCATGGAAAACGAAGAACAGATTTTAAGCGGTAATTTTGATGTATCACTTTTAGATAAGAGCAAATATGATGCGCAAATAAGGGATATTATAGGAATCAGTGTTGAGCGGGTTTATCGTGCTCAGGAAGTAGTTGAAAAAGAAATTGCGGGCTATAAGATCATCTCAAATATCCTGGATGTTTATATAGATGCGTTGGTTCAGAAAAAAATGATAGTGCCTCTAATTATCATAAGCTAATCGTTCAAACTTTACCGGAACCATATCAGCATACCTGTATTTCACTTTATGAAATTTTACTGAATACCTGCTGTTACGTAGCTAGTCTTTCCGATAGTAGTGCCGTTCATATTCATAATAAAATTCAAGGAAGACAACTTTAAAAATCGTAAGCTACACCTACCCCTAGCACTTGTTTAAACTGCAACCTAGGTTCTCCGGGGTCGGTAACGATACCGTCCACATTCTTTACTTCATCAAAAAGAATATCATCGTCGTAAATAAGATGTGTGCCTATGGTGGTCAAAATATACTTGTTCACCCTCATCTTAATATTAAGTTCCCAATCTAAATCTATGTTCCCAAAGCTGGCGAGATAATCGGTATACAGGTTTAGCCTACTGTTCAAGTCAATATTCTTCCCCAGGTTCAGGTTCCAATTATGCGTAACCAGAAACCCCAGTTCTAAAAGATGGTTTTCCCCGGGTGTAATCACATTTCCATCTGCATCCAAAACGGCTTTTTCAACACCAAATGCACCCCTGTCCGCCAATCTTTGGTCTAGAACAAACGTAGATTTCTGTGTTAAGGGAGAGAGGTAAAGATTAAATTTTTGGTCTTGACTTATATACGATGTTCCAGCACCAAAAAACAAATATCCGGGAGCCATGAAACGGGATATTGGTGTAGTTCTATCTGGATACTTAAAACCGTTGGAAAATTGGGTGTTAAAGTTTAACTGCACGGAGTAGTACCAATTACTGATGGTATCCCTGCGATAACCGACATTTGAGTTTAGCCGTATAACATCTTCTGTCTTTCTTAATTTACGACCTTCCTGTGCGTTAAGACCATATCTGAGATCTAGATTATTGTCCCATTTAAAATATCGAAATTTGTAGTTACGGGAAAATTTAAGAAATCCTAGACCGCTTATGGCATTGTCCCCACCTGCATTCCAATTCACAAAGGCCGTCTCGCTCACATTTATCCCCAGTTGATTCTCCTTTTTCCAAAAAGAAGGTACCCTAAATCGGTTGTACCTATCTTTAAGTGGTTTTGTTTTTTTAAATGAGATAACGGGATTGGTAAGGTTAACGCCCCTTGGTATATGCTTTATCTTGGTGAGTGTTTTTCGTATAACTATGGTATCCACAACAGTTGTATCTATTGAAACACTGTCGGTAGGCGTTGTAGCCGGAATTGTATTTTGAGCGAAAAATAAATTTGCAGCTAACCCTAATATAATGGTAAACCATACGGTCTTATTCGTAATCCTCTTGGTCATGTGATATGCGCTAAATACTCTTTAATAGTTTCTTTGTCTATCCCGGCTAATTTATAAAGTTCTTCCACGGTTCCATGTGGTATAAATTCATCCGGAACTCCAAATATCTTAATATTTTTAGTGATGTCATTTTCGTTCGCAAATTCTACCACTGCACTCCCAAAGCCACCGATACTACTGCCATCTTCAATAGTGATAATATGTTCGTAAGATGCCAATAGGTGCGCCAATCTTTTTTGATCTAATGGTTTTACGAAAGGAAAATTATAATGCCCTATCATGTCCTTAGAATCAAATTCTTCGATTATATCGGTTATCATATTACCAACTGGGCCGGTACTTAATAAGGCTATCTTATTTCCTTTTTTGAGCTCAAAAGATGTGCCAATTTCCATTTTTACCATGGGTCGTTTCCAATGCTCCAAACGACCTTTTCCTCTGGGATATCTAATGGCAATCGGTTTTTGAAGACCTAGTTGAGTAGTATACATTATATTCCTTAACTGTATCTCGTTCATTGGTGCGCAGATGATAAGATTAGGAATGCACCTGAGATAAGCAACATCAAAAACACCATGATGCGTGGGGCCATCTTGTCCTACGATTCCTGCTCTATCCAAACAAAATATGACAGGTAGGTTTTGTAGGGCAACGTCATGTATGAGCTGGTCATAAGCACGTTGTAGGAAGGTAGAGTAAATATTACAAAAAGGAACTAGGCCCTGCGTGGCCATCCCTGCTGCCATTGTTACGGCATGTTGTTCGGCAATACCAACATCGAAAGCGCGATCGGGTATTTTTTCCATCATATATTTCAAGGAACTTCCCGTAGGCATTGCAGGGGTAATACCAACAATTTTTTCATTATCGTTAGCCAGCTCTACCAACGTATGACCAAAGACATCCTGGTATTTTGGCGGCCCTGGTTTCATTGTCTTTGGAATTAACTCTCCGGTGTTTTTGTCGAATTTACCTGGAGCATGATAAACCACCTGGTTCTCTTCTGCCTTTTGAAGCCCTTTACCTTTGGTGGTTATGACATGCAATAGCTTTGGACCTGGAACAGATTTTAGTCGATTTAACTCCGTTATCAGTGTTTGGAGGTCGTGGCCATCTATGGGTCCAGAATAATTAAGGTTTAAACATTCAAAAATATTTTCGTCCTTTGCAACTCCTTTCTTGACATTGGTGAGATATTTTTTCAATGCCCCTACACTAGGGTCTATACCAATGGCATTATCGTTTAGGACAATGAGCACATTGGCATCTGTAACACCTAAATGGTTAAGTCCTTCAAAAGCCATTCCGCTGGCAATAGAGGCATCCCCGATGACGGCAATATGTTGTTGTTCCCTTTTTCCTTGAATTTGCGCGGCTAGGGCCATACCCAGTATGGCAGAGATAGATGTAGAACTATGTCCGGTACCAAAGGCGTCATAGCTGCTTTCTTCTCGTTTTGGAAAACCGCTTATTCCGTTTAACTGCCTATTGGTTTCAAAAATTTCCTTTCTGCCCGTTAAAATTTTGTGTCCGTATGCTTGGTGACCGACGTCCCATATAAGTTGATCTTCGGGTGTGTTGAATGTATAGTGCAACGCAATGGTAAGTTCCACAACACCCAAGCTTGCTCCTAGATGACCCTCTTTAGTGGCTACGATGTCTATGATGAATGTTCGAAGTTCTTTCGCTAGTGCAGGAAGTTGATGCACGGAAAGCTTTTTTAAATCAGCCGGGGAGTTAATATGGTCTAAAAACGTATCCAAGATTGAAGTGCTAAGCCACAAAAATACTTCTTTTAATAGGTTAAACAATTGTTTTAAAGCCTAGTTATTAAAGCTAGGCTTATTGTATTTTTGATTTATGATATTACCCTATGATGATTCCTATTTTATGAAAAAGGCCCTTCAGGAGGCGGAATATGCCTTTGAGCAGAACGAAATACCTGTTGGAGCTGTCATCGTTATCAAGGATAGAATTATAGCTAGGGCCCATAATCTAACAGAGCAGTTGAACGATGTTACTGCACATGCCGAGATGCAGGCCATTACGGCGGCGGCCAATTTCCTGGGCGGAAAATACCTCCGCGCTTGTACCCTATATGTTACCTTAGAACCCTGCCAAATGTGTGCTGGTGCGCTTTATTGGAGCCAAATAGGCAAAATTGTTTTTGGTGCAAAAGATGAACAAAGGGGATGTGGGGTTATGGGGACGCAATTACATCCTAAAACAGTCATTACCGGTGGTATTTTGGCCATGGAATCAACGACCCTATTGAAACGTTTTTTTGAAAAAAGGCGGGAGTAGTGACGTATATAAGTACGGAATTATGGGAAAATTCAAAAGAACCAATAAAAAAACCATGCATTGGCATGGTTCTAATTCTTACAAGATGTCATACGTTTGGTTAAAGGACTTGAACTTGCCCTGCAACTATTCCTTTTCTTCCTTCTTCTTCAACGTATTCCACTTTGTCTCCTTCTCTCAGCTCCGTTCCGTTAAGGGCGGTTGCATGAACGAAGATGTCCTTTCCGGTGTCGTCATTGGTAATAAAGCCATATCCTTTGGATTCATTAAAAAATTTAACTGTGCCAGTCATGAAAATTAAAGATTAAATGTTAGTACTCTAATTTAATCATTTTTTGTCTAAGAAACGTGGCGTTGAAGAATTTAATTGGACGGAGTGTCCTGATTATCAGTATTCTTAGGTTCCTTTCCTTGCATTTTCCTTACGTTTTCTTCCGTAAGCATATAGTCGTTCCACTTTCTGGTTTTACTTTCTTTATACAAGAAAAGCGGCATAGCAACAAGAAATAGGGTCAAAGTTCCTGAACCGATATACTTATCGGCAATCGCTTCTTCTGTTTCATCTAAGGAAAAGCCATAAATAATAAGGCCAAAAGCAATGCAGACAATAAGCGATATCAGATATTTCATAGTGCAAATTTACAGAATGAAAATTAGTTACTGGTGAAATTTATAAGCTCTCTGCGATAGGCCGTTAGCAGTTTGGATTTGGAGACAAAGCCTATATATTTTCCATTTTTAATGACCGGAAGGTTCCACGCCCCACTATCCTGAAATTTTTGCATTACCTGTTGCATATTATCCTTACCGTAGAATATATGTTCTGGAGCGTTATGCATAAACGTCTCTACTCGGGTTGTCTTATACAATGCGGTGTCGAACATAAATTCACGTATGTCGTCCAATAGTATAATGCCTACCAAGGAATTGTTGGTATCCACTACCGGGAAAATGTTTCTAGCCGATTTGGCAACGGACTCGTGCAACATATCTCCCAAGGTCATATCCGGGCGTACGGTCTTAAAGTTCTTTTCAATGATATCATCAAGCTGCATAAGTGTCAAAACCGCTTGGTCTTTGTTGTGCGTCAGTAAATCACCACTTTCTGCCAGTTCCCTTGTATAAATAGTGTAGTCTATCGCATTTTTGGTAATGATGTATGAAATGGAAGCGGTAATCATTAAAGGAACAAAAAGTTCATATCCTCCGGTAATCTCAGCTATTAAGAAAATGGCCGTTAAAGGGGCATGGAGTACTCCCGCAATAAGACCAGCCATGCCTATCAACGTAAAGTTACTCTCCGATACGGACAGACCGAGGCCTAGGTTATTGATGACCTTCCCCACAACGTTCCCCAATGCACTGCCCATAACCATGGTAGGAATAAAAATACCTCCTGCACCGCCTGCGGCTAAAGTGGTGGTCATGGCCACCGCCTTGAAGATGGTAATACCGAACAATAGGGCAATGACTACCCAAATATTATCCATAAATGCATCAAAAGGGGTAGTGCCCAGTGCAAGTAAGTGATTCCCGTCTAACAAGTGGTTAATAAACCCAAAGCCTTCACCATAAAGAGGAGGAATAAAGTAGAGCATTATACCTATGGCCAATCCACCAACCAATAAACGGTATTTAGGACTTCTAAGGGGTTTAAATAGTTTCATAATGCCAAAGTACATTTTGGTAAAGTATATGGAAGCTATTGCGGTGCCCACACCAAGCAGAATATAAAACAAGGTGTCTTTTACCTCAAATGATTGTGTAATGGTGAATTTAAAAAGCACTTCGTTACCCAAAAAAAAATAGGAGGTAAGTACGCCGGAAATGGAAGCAAGTAACAGGGGTAACATAGAGATCATGGTCAGGTCTAGACTAAAGACCTCCACGGCAAAGATTATCGCTGCAATCGGAGCTTGAAAGATGGAAGATATAGCCCCGGCCGAGGCACAGGCAATTAGTAATGACCGTGTTTTGGTATTGATATGAAAGAGTTGTCCAAGATTGGAACTAATGGCCGCTCCAGAGGCCACCGCGGGTCCCAATAAACCTACCGAACCACCAAAACCGACCGTTAGCGGTGCTGCAACAAGTTGGGTTAGTATCTGTTTTTTGCTGATGATACCTTTGTTTTTTGAAAGCGAGAACAAAATGGATGAAACGGCGTGTTTCAATTTTTCTTTATGGACGTATTTTACGTATAGAAAAACCAGTGTTAACCCTAGTATAGGAAGTACAAAGTAAAGTTGATTCCTTGTAAGGATAATACCGTTCTCTAAAGAGGCCTCTATAAAATAGGTGATGTTCTTTAGGGTTACCGAAGCTAGGCCAGCTAATAGTCCAACGATTACGCTAAGAATGTAAATAAAGGTTTTGTTGGAAATATGTTTGTACCTCCACTTATATATACGTTTTAAAAGACTGTTTTTCTGGTTGGGCATTACTGTGCTTTACTCGATAACCGAGATTAAAAATACTCCTAAGCTTCCCTCGGAGTAATTTTCTTCTTAAAAATAATCTATTTTGTTAGACGATTTTTTAAACAGCGCAGATCTCGTTATAATTACAGCGTTTTCAATGGACTTCCTTGTCCTTTAAAAAAGGGAAATAAGTCGTATTGACTTTACCTCATCATTGGATACGAATGGAATTCGTAGAACCAGAAAATTATAATTAAAGAAAATTACAAATCTAATTTCAAGTTCAATTCCTTTAATTGTTCGTCATCAATAGCGGCAGGAGCGTCAATCATTACGTCACGGCCACTGTTATTTTTAGGAAAGGCGATAAAATCACGTATGGTTTCCTGTCCGCCTAAAATAGCTACTAGTCTATCCAGGCCAAAAGCAATTCCACCGTGCGGAGGCGCGCCATACTGGAAGGCGTCCATTAAAAACCCAAATTGTTCCTTGGCTTCTTCAGGGGTAAACCCTAAGTGACGGAACATGGTAGCTTGGGTTTCTTTATCATGTATACGAATGGAGCCACCACCAATTTCATTGCCGTTCAATACCAAATCATAGGCATTGGCGCGTACGGCTCCCGGATCTGTTTCCAATAATGCTAACTGGCCCGGTTTCGGTGAAGTAAACGGATGGTGCATGGCGTGGTAATGACCGGTCTCTTCATCCAATTCCAATAAAGGAAAGTCTACCACCCATAATGGCGCAAATTCAGTATTTTTTCTTAGGCCCAATCGTGTGGCCAACTCCATACGTAAAGCACTTAATTGAGCTCGTACCTTGTTTGTTTGTCCCGATAGCACGCAAATAAGATCTCCCGGTTTGGCTCCCGTTGCTTCTGCCCACTTGGCCAAATCCTCTTGGTCATAAAATTTATCCACAGAAGATTTAAAACTGCCATCCTCATTACACCGGCAGTACACCATACCCAAAGCGCCCACTTGTGGTCTTTTAACCCAATCTATCAGTTTGTCAATTTCCTTGCGTGTATACGTATTTGCACCCGGGACGGCAATACCTACGACCAATTCGGCCTTGTTGAAGACATTGAATTCTTTGTGTTGAGTAACGTTGTTTAATTCACCGAACTCCATGCCAAAACGAATATCCGGTTTATCGTTACCGTACTTGGCCATGGCTTCATCATAGGTCATTCTAGGAAAGCTATCTACGGTAATACCATTTATCTCTTGTAACAGATATTTTGTTAAACCTTCAAATACATCCAATATATCCTCTTGCTCTACAAAGGCCATTTCACAATCTATTTGTGTAAATTCTGGCTGGCGGTCCGCTCTTAGGTCCTCGTCCCTGAAACATTTTACAATCTGAAAATATTTATCCATACCACCTACCATAAGCAATTGCTTAAAGGTTTGTGGCGATTGTGGTAATGCATAGAACTGTCCTTCGTTCATACGACTAGGCACCACGAAATCACGGGCACCTTCTGGTGTGGATTTAATCAAGTAAGGCGTCTCTACTTCTATAAAATCTTGGTTAGACAGGTATTTTCTAACTTCCATGGTAACCTTACTTCTGAAGATAAGGTTGTTTTTTACTGGATTTCTACGAATATCCAAGTAACGATATTTCATACGCAAATCTTCTCCACCATCCGTTTCGTTTTCTATGGTAAAAGGAGGGGTCTTAGATTCGTTCAAGACAATAAGTTCTTCAACTAAAACTTCAATATAACCTGTAGGGATATTAGCGTTCTTAGAGGCCCGCTCAATAACCTTTCCTTTGACCTGTATAACAAATTCACGACCAAGATTTCTCGCTTGTTCCAACAACTCGGGAGAAGTCCGGTCCGCATCAAATACCAATTGTGTAATTCCGTAACGATCTCTAATGTCTACCCAAACAACAAAACCCTTGTCCCTTGTCTTAGATACCCATCCAGAAAGTGTGACAGCACTATCAATATGTGATTCTCTCAATTCTCCGCAGGAATGGCTTCTGTACATGGTCGTATCTTTAAATAAAGGGCAAATTTAAGAAGTCTCATCCATTAAATATCTATATAAATTGGAGGTTTTATAGGTGAAACAGCAAATTCAAATATGTTAAAGTGTTTAATTTAATAGTCTAATTATCAATAAATTAGTCTTGCAATGTTAATTTAAGGTAAATTAAAAGTTATGTAATAATTGATTTATTGTAAAATAATTCTAACTTTGTAACGTTAATGTTAGATAAATATCAATTTAAAAGAATTATATCATGAAAAAAATACTAATAATAGCTTTGATGTCATTTTCATTAGGAGCCTTTGCCCAAGACATAGCTCCGAAATTTGAAAAAGAAGGAGATATGGTCAAAGCGACTTATTTTCATGCTAATGGTGCAGTGGCGCAGCAGGGTTATTTCCTGAACGAAAAATTGGAAGGTGAATGGACCATGTTCAACGAAAAAGGTGATAAAATTGCAATGGGAAACTACGTAAAAGGCGCTAAAACAGGAAAATGGTTGTTCTGGGAAGGTGATGCGCTAAGAGAAGTTAATTTTGACAACAACAAAATAGCTGCTGTAACCAATGCGAACCAAAGTAGGTCTCTTGTAAAGGACTAACGATAATTCATGTAATGGAAAAAGCCTGTACTTTAAAAGTACAGGCTTTTTTTAGTGTTCATGTTTATTTAAGCTGCCGCTTCTAAACGATCTGTTTCGGCATTCTTACTTCCACGCCCTCTTATGGCAGTTTTAATTCTGTATACAATATTGAACAATACCGGCACAATAATCAGGGTAAGGAAAGTGGCTACGATTAAACCAAAAATTACGGTCCAGGCCAAAGGACCCCAGAAAATAACGTTATCTCCGCCGATATAAATTCTTGGGTCAAACTGAGAGAACAACGAAAAGAAATCTATGTTGAGTCCTATAGCTAAGGGGATTAAACCTAGCACTGTTGTAATCGCCGTTAATATTACAGGTCTTAATCTTGCTTTTCCACTTTTAACAATGATTTCGGTAGCTTCATCCATAGGTAACAAATCTTTATCCTCTAAATCAAGTTTAACCTTTCTACGATCTATCAATATCTGTGTATAATCTAGAAGTACTACTCCATTGTTTACAACAATACCGGCAAGGGAAATAATTCCCATCATGGTCATAAGAATTACAAAGGACCACCCGGTGAGCATTAGCCCTCCGAATACTCCGATAAAACTCAAGAATATAGCGATCATGATGATCAGTGGTTTGGAAATACCTCCGAATTGAAAAATGAGAATAAGCATTATAAGCCCAAGTCCCGAGAAAAATGCACCCACTAAAAAGTTCATTTGTTTATTCTGTTCTTCAATTTCTCCAGTAAAATCTACCTTTACCGTATCCGGAATACCTTCATAGTTTTCCATTACTTTTTTAATTTCCTCCACGACCAAGGCCGGGTTACCACCTGCTTTAAGTCCGGAATATACCGTAACTACCCTATTCCCGTTACGGTGCTTTATAGCACTATAGCCAGAGGAGTTTTTCTGTGACGCCACGGCAGAGACGGGAACCTCTTTTATTTGACCGGTAGCAGGGTCCCTGAAAATTATGTTTTGATTGAAAAGGGCATTCTTATCAAAACGGATATCCTCGTTAAAGCGCACGTTAATATCATAATCGTCTCCATCTAACTTATAAACACCCGCTTTTTCTCCAAATAGAGAACGTCTTAATTGTTGCCCTACCTGACCAACGGCTACACCTAGTTCTCCTGCTTTTTGACGGTCTACGGTTACCTGCATGGAAGGTTTGCTCTTATTTACATCAATCTTCAATTCTTCTATGAAGGCGATGTTTTTTGTATTGATAAAGTTTCTAATATCTTCAGCCGTTCCAATTAATTCATTATAGTCTTTACCTTCCAGCTCAATGTTTACGGGGTATCCCGGTGGTGGGCCATCTGCATTCTTTTCAACGGAAATAGAAACGCCGGGATAAATACCTGTTAGGCTTTCCTGAATTTCACCACGCAACTTCTCCGTATCAAGCCCGTTTCGGTATTTGTACTCTCTCATAGAAACGGTAACCTTACCACGGTGCGGCATCTCTGCTGAGGAGCCACCATCGGTCTGGGGGTTTCCGGCACCTTCTCCCACTTGAGAAACGGCAGATTCTACCAAGTAGTTCTCTCCGTCCGGGTCTATATACATTTCTCTATTAACAACCTCATAAACACGATCCTCTATGGCTTTGGTAAGTGTGTTTGTTTTGGTGATGGAAGTCCCTTCAGGATACTCAATATAGACGTATATTTCGTTGGGGGTGTTCTCCGGGAAGAACTCGATTTTTGTTCTACCAGAGCCTACCGACATGCCGAAGAGCATAAAAGTTGCTATCAATAAAGCGAAGGTGATTCCGAAATACCAGTACACGTTTTTGCCTCTTAAAGCATGTTTTATGCGCCTTTCGTACCAATTTTCAAAACGTACCATGGTGCTGTTCTGAAATTTCGTAGCCCATTTCTTTATGGCGTATTTATATACCCAAAAGAGGATAGCGGTAAAAATCATTACCGTACCCAGACCCCTCATGGCACCACCGAAGATGAGTATGAAAATACCAAAACCGCCTAGTATGGCACTAATGCGCAATAGTTGTTTCTTAGTAAGTTCTTTCTCTTCCGTGTCCATAAACTGTGAAACCAACATGGAGTTCATGAAGATGGCTACGAATAGTGATGATCCTAAAACAACGGATAATGTAATAGGAAAGAAAATCATGAATTGACCGAATATACCCGGCCAAAATGCCAATGGAACAAAGGCTGCTACCGTTGTAACGGTAGATATGATGATCGGGAACGCAATTTCCCCTATTCCCTTTTTTGCAGCCTGTGTGCGGCTCATGCCCTCACTCATTAAACGATATACGTTTTCTACCACAACGATACCATTATCCACCAACATTCCAAGCCCCATGATCATTCCAAAAAGAATCATGGTATTTAGGGTGTAACCCGCTAAGTTTAGTACAGCAAAGGATATGAACATGGACATGGGTATGGCAAACCCTACGAACAAGGCATTCCTAAAACCGAGGAAAAACATTAAGACGTTGACTACCAGAATAATACCAAAGATGATGTTGTTCACCAAATCATCCACCTGATTCAAAGTTCTATCCGATGAGTCGTTGGCAATGGATATATTCAGGTCAGCGGGATAGTAATTCTCCTGAGCTTTTTTGACTATTTCGCGAATTTGCGTAGTAGCTGCAATCGTATTTTTGCCAGACCTCTTTTTTATATCCAGCATTACCACACTTTCCCCAAATTCACGTGCATAAGTGGTTTTTTCCTTTTCCTGAAAATACACTTTGGCAATATCCTTAAGGTAGACGGAGCCATTTTCCGATTTTACTACGAAATTATTCAGTTCTTCTGGTTTTTCAATCTCGCCCAATACGCGGATGGTACGCCGTTGTTCCGAAGTTTTAATGTTGCCCGCGGACATGGTCATGTTGCCATTACTGATGGCACCGATTACATCTTGAAAATTTACTTTGGCCGCCATCATTTTATACACATCAACAGCTACTTCTACCTCTTTCTTTTGCGCACCGCGAATATCCACTTGTTTTATTTCCGGTAAATTTTCAATTTCTTCCTCCAAGTATTCCGCAAATTCTTTTAGTTTTTCTACCGGATAATCCCCCGTGAAATTCACGTTCATGATGGGAAAGGATTCCGCAAGATTAAGGTCAAAGATATTTGGCTCTACCTTAGCACCGTTGAAGGTGGGCCAATCTTCACTGGCTTTTTCCCCGTCTACTTCATCCTTTACCTTTTGTTTGGCCTGTTCAACGGTGATATCCTCATCGAATTCGACCGTAATAATAGAATAATCTTCTTGAGAGGTAGAGGTTGTTTCCACTACATTACTCACATTTTTTAGTCGGTCTTCAAGAGGGTCGGTAAGCAATCGTTCAATATCCTCAGCGGTATTTCCCGGATAGGGGGTACTCACGTATATTTTGGTCTCCACAATTTCTGGATAATCTTCTCTGGGCATGGCCTGATACCCTGAATAGCCTATTAAAAGGAAGAGTGCAATCATTACATAGATTACAGATGGATTATCTATGGCCCAGGACGATAAGCTAAATTCTTTGTCGGCGTTTTTCTTTTGTTTACTCATTTTAAGTCTTTAGTTATTGTTTTTATGAGTGAGTAATTACACTAAAAACATTTCTAGTTGTTACTTAAGTTTTTATGCTAATTATGTAGATGCTAGTCCGTACTTAAAATCTGTACGCTTTGACCATCCTTTACGCTCCTTGCTCCTTCTTTTATGAGCAAATCCCCAGCTGTAATTCCAGATAATACTTCAACCATGTTACCTTGTGTACGTCCGGTAGTGATAATCCGTCTCTTTGCCGTCGCCTTGTCCTCTGTTCTGTCGCTCGCAATATAAAGGTATTGTTGTCCTTCTGCATTTTCTGAAATAATCCCTTGTGGAACTAAGACCGCGGCTTCTGAAGAGTAATCATTGAGGCTTACTTTTGCCGTTAAATTCGGTTTTATCGTATTATCCCTATTAGGAACAGCAACCTCTACTTTAAATGCCCTGTTACCTGGGTTGATAAAATTTCCGGTCTGTCTTATTTCAGAAATTAGCGTGTCGCCTAAGACAGGAAAATATACTATGGCGGAATTTCCTTTTTTAATATCACCTAAATACGTTTCAGGGACATCTATCGCTATATACATATCAGAAAGGTTCACTATTCTAAATACTTCCGAACCTGGGCCTGGTGCAACTACCGTTCCTTGATCTTTTATCACATTATCTATAATGCCGGAGAAAGGGGCTCTAATGGTTGATTTTCCTAACTGACTTTTAATTTGCTTTACGGCACTTTGCGCTGCTTCGTAGGTTGTTTTTGCCTGCAGATATTGTATTTCAGAGCCAATTTTCTGATTCCAAAGACGCTCTTGCCTTTCAAAGGTTGTTTTCGCCAAATCTGCTTGGGTCTCTAATTGTGAAAGTTGACTGGCCATACCACCATCATCAATGGAGGCCAATAGCTGCCCTTTGAAAACTTGCTGTCCTTCTTTTACATAAACACGTTGCAGCGTACCCTGCATTTCTGGGTAAATAAGCACATTCTGTTTTGTAGTAACATCGCCTTGAAGTTCCAAAAAGTGGTCAAACTTTTCTGTTTTCGCAGTAATGGCAGAAACAAGGGGTAGATTACCTTCCCCGGTCTGCGCGGCAATCGCAGAATCTAACTGCTTAATCTCTTGGCCCAAGTTTTTATAGGCTTCTGAAATCTCATTTTTCCTTTCCCTAATCGTTTCAAGGTTCCCTTCAGCGATAAGTTCTGTTACGGATTTCTCGTTAGAACCTCCGCAAGCTGTTAATAGAATTGCAAGGAATAAAAAATAACTAATGTTTTTCATTTGTAATACGTTTAATAGTTTATAAGGTTGAAAAGTTTAGGTTTTTATCTAGAGTTTTCATGCCAATTGTGATTTTCTTAGTGCGTTCAACATTGCAGTAATCTCCGTTAGTTCTGTTCTAATAAGTTCGTAGTTTTCATTGGTTAGAAATTCCAAATCATTTGATACTATAGTTTGATTCAATAGTTCTAGTGCCGAACCATATGCTATTTCTGTAAAACGAGCTTTATCTTTTGCTGTATGTCTACCCGTTCCCTCTGCAATATTTGAGGAAATTGAAATGGCACAACGCCGCATTTGAGATATTAAGCCAAACTTTTCGTCATCTGGGAAAACCTTGGTTATTTTGTAAATCATAATGGCCAGATTTCTTGATTTCTGCCAAACTTTTAATTTTTCAAAAGAGAATAATCTCATAGTTAACTTCTAAACCATTAAACTTTATAAACTTTCGTTTAGAATAATTTCCAATGCCGTTTTTTTGTTAATTACCTCTACCATACTTTGTAAATAACCTTGTTGCGCATCATAGAGTTGTGTCTGTGCCTGGCGAAGTTCAAAACTACTTGCAAGACCTTCTGCGTATTTAATCTGATTTTTATTTTCTATGCGCTCCGCAAGATTAAGATTATTCTTTGATGTTTGATATTGTTCTATGGCCAGGGTGTAATTACTTTTTGCACTTTGTAACTGAAGACGTATCTGTTGCTCCGCCTCCGTAAGCTGTGTCTTGGCTTTTTCCAGGGCTATTTTGGCTCTAGCCGTGCTGGCACTTCTTTTTCCTGAACTGAAAATTGGGATGCTCAGGTCTACGCCAACCGTAGAAAATTCAAACCATTGTTGTCCGTTATCAAAAAAAGAGAAATCTTCTCCAAAAGATAGACCACCGTAAGAGGCAAATGCGTTAAGCGTTGGTAAGGCCCTGCTTTTGGCGAGTTTCCATTCAAAATACCGCTGTTCGTTCAGATTGGTAATTAATTTATAATCGACATTATTTTCAATAGTCAATTCACTTTCTAAGAGATTAAAATCTATTTGAGTTTGTGTAAGATTGTCTAAGTTTTCCTCTAATTGGGTAGGTGCATCCAACTCGATTCCCATCACCAAATTGAGCATTTGAAGGGTAATTTCCTCCAAGCGCATGGCATTTTTCAATTGGTTGTCTATTGAGGATAGCGTAATTTGTAACTGCTCAACGCTTTCTTCATCTCCTAAGCCATTTTCGTAGATTTTTGTGGTCTCAAAAAGTGTTTTTTCCAATGTTTCCTTATTCTTTTGTAGAATTAGCACACTTTCTTGAGATAACAATACATTGCCGTAGGCCTCCACTACGGCCTTTCTTACTTCCTGTTCTGTTTTTTCTTTGTTATTGGCGCTATAACTTAAAAAGGATTTAGTTGCCTGTACGCCCACAATGTAGGATCCATCAAAAAGTTGTTGTCTTAATGTTGCTGCGGCATTGACCTGTTGCGGCTGACCAAAAACCACTTCTACGAAGGTGCCGGGCTCACCACCTGCAATTTCCCCGGGTAGTTGCACCACCTGCTGAATTAATTGATTCTGATAATTAACAGCACCTGTAATCTGCGGAAGTCCGGTGGCTATGGTCTCCCATTTTTGTTTTTTAGCGGCCAACACGTCGCGATCCGCATTGATGGCACTATAATTATTCTCAAGTGCAAAGCTTATCGCTTCTTGAAGTGTAAAACTATAGGTCTTTTCTTGGGCAAAAGACCAACTACCTATGCACAATGCCAGTATTAGTAATCTGATTGGTTGCATTTATTCTTGGTTTGAATTGATGATTTTATTTAATGTTTTCCTTCCCTTAGGAGTTACTATTCCCCGTAAATGATACTCTAGATAATCATCCATTAATTGAGCGATTGGAAATTTATTCAATGGAAACAATTTTTGATCTTTTATACTAGTTACTCCAGAGAAATAGATTCTGGAAACAAATTCCACGTTCAGATTTTCCCTGTATATTCCCAAACCAATACCTCTGTTTACATTGTCTACGACGCAATCTTGCATCATTTCAAAATGCTTTTTCTTTAAGGCTAAATGTGTTTCCGGATAATACTTTTGAAGCTGATATTCTGGCGAGGATTTCTCACCCTTAAGATGCAGCATAACAAACTTTTTAATTTCGTAAAGCTCTTCAATCGGATTTTTTTTCAACGCTATTATGGCATCAATACCGGTGCGTATAAACTCAAAGAGATGAAGCGTACATTGTTGTACTAAGTTTGTCTTATTATCATAATGACTATAAATGGTTTTTTTTGAAATACCCATTTCCGCAGCCAGATCATCCATAGTCACACTTTTGAAACCTTGTTCCAAGAATAGTTCAGTTGCCTTATTTAAAATGTTTTCTTTCATAGCGAAGGCAAATGTACATCAGGAAACTTTAAAAACATTAAAAGTTTCCTGAGTTTTACACTTTTTTAACACATTCTTAATTGTTTGGTCACACTTTTCTATCGGTAACCGTTTTATCATCTGATTTTTCTTGCGGGCTTGCCGTATATGCGGATTTAGCATTAAGACTTCAGTAAAATGGTCTGGTTGGATATTTGCTCTTTCTTTTATCTAGATTATTTTTCGCTGTGTTCATTATTCCTCTTTTTTAATTCTTTCCAAATAATTATTATAAGCTTCCTCGCCTTCCGCTTTCCAGAATTCATCATAGTGCTGCCACTCTGAAAAATCTCTTCGTAGTGATACACATTTTTTAGAACTAGGACGCTTCTTGGATTTACTACTGCTCCTAGGTCCTTCTCCACCGCCAAAACCAAAAATTATTTTGGCTAAGATTAAAATACCTACCGCTTGCCAATAGCCAACTGTAGGCAGGCCAAAAAGTTCTGGCATGAGCCAATTCCATAAGCGCATAACTACATACCCTACCAAAAAGGCAATCAATAACCCAAGCACTATAAAGAATAGTACTTTACAGATTTTGACTACGTAATATTTCACTTTGTTCTCTACTTGCCTTTCTAAATGATCTTTGTACTCCATATCTTATTTTTTTATTGTTTCATTTCTAAATGTTTTACTAATAATGCTATTGCCCTGTGTCTTCTAGACATCAGTGTTCCTTGAGGAATTCCTGTCTCTTCTGAAATTTCTCTGTAGGTATACCCTTCAAAATCAACCGCCAGTATAATATCTCTGTAAGGCGGTTTTAAGGCTGTTATCGCTTGCTTCAACTTTTCCCTTAACCGCTCTGAATATGCCATCGTTGGGCCTTCATAGAACATTGCGGTGAAATCCGTCCAAAGTCGCTCAATGTCTTTCTCATCGTTAATGCTTTCTTTTTTAGTTCGCATAATGTCAATAATCCTATTTTTAACGGCGTTGTATACAAACCCTCCCACATTTTTAATAGGAATCGCATTGGGTGGTCTTGAAAAAATTCTTAAAGCCACGTCTTGTATGATATCTTCAGCATCACTTTCCGTAGTGTGCTCAATTTTAGAGCGCACATATCTTTTTAAAGACTGGTATTCGTCTCTAAAAAAATCATTCAGGTTGTTATTATCTTGTTTCTCAGAAACCATTGACGGTTTTTAAAGCGATCCTTATTAGTAAAGACGACGAATTAAAAATCTATTGCATTTTTTCTATCTATTTTCTTTATATCATTTGACGGTTATATGAACTATTTGTAACAATGGATGTATTTTTGAAAAAAATTCGACTATGCTCTCCATAGAAAAGTATCGTAACGATTTTATCTCTTATTTGGAATCCAAAACGGAGACAAAGGAGCCAAAAAACCTATATGCACCTATCACCTATATATTACAATTAGGTGGTAAACGCCTTAGACCGGTATTGGTTTTATTGTCCGCACAGCTCTTTGAAAAGGATCATACCGATGCTTTGGACGCTGCATTGGCTATTGAAGTGTTCCATAATTTTTCATTGGTACATGATGATATTATGGATGATGCCCCCAAAAGACGTGGTAAACCCACGGTTCATGAAAAATGGGACACAAATACGGGCATTTTATCCGGAGATGCTATGCTAATCATGGCGTATCAATTATTTGAAAATTATGAAGTTCATATTTTCAAAGATTTAGCAAAGTTATTCAGTAAAACAGCTTTAGAAGTTTGTGAAGGCCAACAGTATGATGTTGATTTTGAAACCAGGGAAGATGTTACCCTTGAAGAGTATCTTAAGATGATAGAATACAAAACTGCTGTTTTAGTAGCGGCTGCCATGAAAATGGGAGCTATTGTTGCCGAAGCCTCAGAAAAGTCTCAAGAAGAACTATATGCTTTTGGTTTGAATCTAGGGATTGCTTTTCAATTACAGGATGATTATTTGGATGTGTACGGCGACCCTTTAACCTTTGGGAAACAAGTTGGGGGAGATATTATAGAAAACAAAAAGACCTATCTCTTTATCAAGGCAATGGAGGCAGGCACCGTAAGTAACCGAAAACAACTTATGGACCTCTATTCCATACAACCCAAAGAAACGGACAGTAAAGTAAAAGCGGTTAGAACAATTTTCAGCGAAAGTGGAGCAGCCACTGCTACCCAAGACGCTATCGTAAGCTATAGCAAAAAAGCTTTTGCGGTATTAGAGAGTTTAGAGTTAGCACAGGAAAAAAAGGATATTCTCAGAGCTTTTGGTGAGAATCTTATGCGAAGAACTGTTTAGAATAAGCGTTTTATCAAAGCGGTCGTAAATGGTATTTTAGGACAACCTAAAATGTAGTAGATGTCTTCCATGACGCTAGTATCTTCGTCTAAGAATTTAAAGATCAATTGAGGATTCCTTTCCTTAAAGAGTTTTTGGAATATTAAATGTCCGTTTTCATTTTTGTTATGAAGTACGTCTAGAAGAAGTAGGTCGTAATACCAAAAACGATTCTTAAAATCTAATTCCTTTAACGGCCTGCCCGTTTTTAAGAAGGTTATAAGTTGTGGAATTTTTTTTGAGGTACTCATAAAGGTATAGCCAGTACTAGGTTTGGCCCATCCGCCAGCGGTACCGATGAACCGAATTTTATCAGTGTGGTGTTCCTTAAAATCATAACATGTCATGGGTATGCTCCCTTGTTCTTTTTCCAATATTTCGTACACTGAGCAATCTAGATTGTTATGTAGGTACTCCTTTATGGCCTTTTCGTATTCTTCTTTTGGAAGAAGCTTATCAGAGAACAAAGTGTATTCAATAAGTGCCGTGTCATCACTGTAGGGTAGTATGTACATAAACCTAGTATTCCCTTTCTGTGCTATGGAGAAATCCATATAGGTGGCTTGACTAGCGTCAAAAATTGGTTTTTTAGTCTTTACCACCCATCCTATAAAATGCTGTTGAAGTACAGGGTATTTATTCTGCTGGGTCGCCATTTCATAGTCGAAAATGCTATTTAATACTTCCTTGGTCGAATAGGTTTCTGCCGAGGTGTGTACGTGCACCTCTTCTTTTTGCTCCTCTATATTGGTAACGCTTTCAGTCTTGAAGGTAATGTTGGGATAGCTTCTTATGCGGGCTAAATAGGCGGAATAGAAATCTATACCACGGACCATTTTATAAGTGTACGGAGCTATATCATACCGCTTGGAAAAACCCTTTCCTGCGAAAAAAATATGGTCCCATTTCTTATAGACAATAGCGTCGAATGTACCTTCTCCTTTTTCCCAAAAACACCATGTACGATCATTGGTTTCCTTGGTTTCTTTATCTAGCAATAGAATGGATTTTGTTTCAAAAAAGGCATCTTTCCCCATAGCGTCCGCAAGCATAAGACCTGCTGCTCCCGCTCCTATAATGATGTAATCGTATTGTAATTTGGGCATCAATCAAAAATAACAATTAATAGCCGGTTGTATTTAAAATAAGAATAGGTTATTCAATTTATTCTGTAACGCATACCAAAAAAACCGCGAATACCTTGGTTTGGACCATAAACATAGGAGGGATCAAACGTAAGGGCATTTGGATTATTAGGTGTGGCGAGGGGGTTGCCGTTGGAATCAAAAGTCACTTCCTTATCAAAAGGGTCGTTTGCTCTGGCTATAATGAAGGGATTGCCTCTGTTTGGGGTCCAGTCCAAAAGATTTTTAATACCTCCGTAAAATTCAAAGTCCGCTAAACCTTTATAGGTGAACTGTATGTTTTGGATACTCCAAACGGGTGAAAAGTCTCTTCGGGGGTCGGTATCCCCTAAAACGGGTAGTCTCATAGGACCATAAAGATTTCCTGTGTAATCTATACTCAGGTCAAGGTTTCTAAACGTGTAACCAATATTCCAAGTTGCAGTATAACTCTCTGTCAAGATTTGCCTTTCTTTAACTCCGCTTTCAGTCTGGGCAACATCTTGAAAGGTAGCCCCAAGTAAAAATTTGAATCCATTTGGGAAGACAATATCAATATTGGCACTAACTCCTTGAGAAACCGATTTTCCATCTAAATTATCATAAATAATCTGATCGGGGTTGGTATCATAATCAGGTAGTATTGCATTGCTAAAGTTGGTATAAAAGGCGGAGGCATCCAAACTTATAAACGTACCGTTATCACCGTATATCTTTTTAAGATAATTTAGGTTAAAGTTGAACGAACGCTCCGGATTTAGTTCTTCCGTTACCACCACTTCCCTTGCCCCGGTCAATGCTGCATGATCTTCCGTAAAAAGATTTACGACCCTAAAACCTGTTCCTGCATTAAACCGGAGAATGTCGTTATCGGTTATTTTCCATCTGTAAGCGGTTCTGGGGGTAAAAATGTTACCGTGTCTTTTGTCGTAATCATAGCGCATACCCAATAAAAGAGAATGCTTCTTGGAGAAGGCTATTTCATCTTGTACGAACAGACTAGGAATAACTATTTCATCTGGCTCAATGGTAGCCGTTGTATTGTCGTCGTAGTAGTTATAGCGCAGTGCAGAACCGAATAATACATCATGATTACCCCACATTTTATCCCAAGTGAGCTGTGTAAAACCAATCCTTTGGTCTGCCAAATAAGAAAGATCTCCGTAAACCGAGTTTTGATTATGGTCGTTGTACGAGAAAGAAAGCATTACTTTTTCGTCTACGGGTAGTTGATATTTTCCAATGATTTCCCATCGGCGGGTATAAATACTTTCCCCATAAACTTCATTTCCTCCTCTAAATGCGGGAGTCCATTGGAGCTCACCTCCCCATCTATCTTCATAGAAGAAGCGACCGGCTAAGGAGAGAATTCTGGACTTACTCCGCTCAAAGTTCCACTTTTGAAAGATAGAAATACGGTCCTGTAGGGTGAGGTCAGTAAAATTATCCCCGTTATTATCTATGATTTCATCATAGTTGAAATAGTTTACTCCCAGTAACATATCCGTCTTTTGTCCTAGCGCTATTTTGGCGCCAACATCCAAGTTGTATTCACCCCAGCCCGTGGCGAAAGCATCGGCAAAAAAATCCGGAGCTTCCAAGGAATTCTTGGTAATGATATTAATGAGTCCACCTACGGCTTCGCTTCCATATAAACTGGAGGCGGGACCCTTAACAATTTCAATCTGATCTATGAGCGAATTTGGTATTCCTGTTAGGCCGTAGACCGTGCCCAGGCCGCTGACAATTGGCATGCCATCGATTAAAACCAAGGTGTATGGACCTTCTAGGCCATTAATATGTATATCACCTGTGTTACAAACGTTACAATTAATCTGTGGTCGCACGCCGTTCACATTCTGTAAGGCTTCAAAAATACTTGCGGTAGGATTTTTTTTCAAGAATGTAGGGCTGTATACTTCTACGGGGACCGGACTCTCTGAACGTCGTACCGCTTTTAAAGTTCCGGTTACGACCATTTCATCCAATGCTTCCATAGATGGAACAAGTTCAATATCTAAAAGTCTAGTTTGTCCTTTGTTCAGTTCGATATTGGTGCTAAAAGTATGATAACCCAGTACCGAAACGATAATTCTTTGTGTTCCGCTCTCAAGATTATTTAATCGATACGTACCATTCTCGTCAGATGTAGTTCCCGTCTGGGTATTTTTTAAATAAATGTTGGCATATGGTACGGGTGCTCCCTCGGAGGAAATAGTCCCTAAAATGCTTCCTCTCTGTGCATTACAAAAAAAAGAGAACAGAAATAAAAGAGAAAAATAAAGATATAGTTTTTTGAACACCCTTGAATAATATTTAAATAAATCAAAATATTAATTTAGACAAAACTAAAAATTTGTTTTTATATATAAAAATGTATTTTAGCATATATTTTAATTTGTGAATGACACTCTCTGAGGAAGACTATATCAAAGGAATTTATCACCTTAGTAAAGGCGAGCAAATTGCGATTTCTACTAACGCAATAGCCAAGCAAATGGATACCAAACCTTCTTCGGTAACAGATATGATCAAAAAGCTATCTGATAAAGACCTTATTTTCTATAAAAAATATAAAGGCGTATCCTTAACCGAACGAGGACGGTTATCAGCATTGTCCATTATTAGGAAACATCGTTTGTGGGAAGTCTTCTTAGTAGAAAAACTAGATTTTGCCTGGGATGAGGTACATGAGGTAGCGGAGCAGCTAGAACATATAAAAAGTGAACAGCTCATTGATAAATTGGAAGGCTATTTGGGAAGCCCAAAAGTTGACCCCCACGGAGATCCTATTCCCTCGAAGGACGGAAGGTTTACCAAATCGGTAAAAAAGCTGATAAGTGAACTTCCTATTGGCAGTAAGGGCATCTGTGTTGGTGTAAACGACTCTTCAGCGGCCTTTTTAAAATTTTTGGATAAAAATAAGATTGCTCTGGGCGATACCCTGAAAATATTGGACAAAGAGGAATTCGATGGGTCGGTACAATTAGAAACTTCTGAACAAAAACTACGTATTTCCGCTCAAATTGCCTCCAATCTATTTTTAGAGATAGTGGAACAAGAGTTGAATAAAAATTAGCGCAAGATTTTATGGAACAGGTAATTAACTATTTTGAATCTATCAACCCAATTTTGGCGGCATTCTATGCAACCCTTTTTACGTGGGGATTGACCGCTCTTGGTGCCAGCCTGGTTTTTTTATTCAAAAATCCCAATAGAGCTGTCATGGATGGTATGCTGGGTTTTACAGGAGGTGTCATGGTAGCCGCTAGTTTCTGGAGTCTTTTGGCTCCGGGAATTGAAATGAGCCCTGGTGAAGGGTTTATAAAAGTAATACCGGCTGCTGTTGGCTTTGCCCTTGGAGCATTATTCTTGTTTGGATTGGACAAAGTATTACCCCACTTGCATTTGAACTTTAAAGAAAGTGAAGCAGAGGGTGTTAAGACACCGTGGCACAGAACCACCCTATTGACACTTGCTATTACCTTACATAATATTCCGGAGGGTTTGGCGGTAGGGGTTCTCTTTGGTGGGGTAGCGGCCGGCTTTGACGGAGCAAGTATAGGTGGTGCCGTGGCTTTGGCATTGGGTATTGGTCTTCAGAATTTCCCAGAAGGTTTTGCAGTTGCGATGCCTTTGCGCCGACAAGGATTGACCAGAAGGAGAAGCTTTATGTACGGTCAAGCTTCCGCTATAGTAGAACCAATAGCAGCGGTTATAGGTGCCTGGGCAGTATTGACCTTTCAACCTATATTACCATATGCACTTTCGTTCGCTGCAGGAGCGATGATTTTCGTGGTAGTGGAAGAAGTAATTCCCGAAACACAGCAAGATAAACATTCCGATGTGGCCGTGTTAGGCTTTATTGGAGGATTTATAGTGATGATGACCTTAGATGTGGGATTAGGATAATACTTATTTAAAATAAATTTTATGAGATATATTATAGCCATGGCGATTATGCTTTCATCCGCCACTGTGGGTGCACAAATCGAAGTCTTGAATATTCAGAGAGAAATAGATACCAGCGTTTGGAGACCTTTTCAAACGGCTTTTGAATCTTTGGATGGTGAAGCTTTAAACAGAACTTATGCGAAAGAGGTATTGCGGGTTACACCAAATGGAATAGATACCAATAATAGTTTTAAGTCTGCCAATATAAAACGTTTTGATAAAAACAGGGAGGATGGAGCCAGTATAACGCTAGATTTTTGGTTTGATAGCAGACACACCAATGAAACAACGTCATATGAAGTTGGTTTTTACAGAATAGGAACCACCTATACGGGAAAAGAACCTAGCTATAATTACGGACAGTTTCATATAGTCATTAAAAAGATTGATGGGCATTGGAAAATTACCCAAGATTGGGATACTGCACATATTAATGGTAATAACATCTCCCAGGAAGATTTCCAAAAACAAGAGCCCTTAGAATTTTAGGGGGGGATACTTATAGGAGCACCCCATCCTTATCTTTAAATGCAAGTCATATTAGGCACAGTTCTTTAAAAATACTTTTTTAATCTACGTTTAAAACTAGGATGTTTAGTTTTAAGGACAAGAGATCTATTTACAATTAGACCGAGGGGCTATTCGAACGTGGTAATAGTGTTAGACATCACTCAGAATGAAAAATGTATATTGAAGATTTTGAGGAATTACTTTACCTTAGCGTAATATAGAAGAACAAATGGGTTTACTAAAAATGAATTGTTTATTGTTGTTACTTGTTTTAGGATGTAATAACAATCAGGAACTTTCTGAAGTTTTTGGCGAAGAAACGGACCAATCCGTGAATCAGGCAAATAACGGAATCGATTATAGACAAGAGATGAGAGATTTTGTGATCGGGCTTGGAAAACATGCTAAAGAGGTTAATCCTGATTTTAAAATTATTCCACAGAATGGCATCGAACTGGTTACTATGAACGGAGAACCGGACGGTAAAATCAGTAAGGATTACTTGGCACTAATAGATGGTAACGGTCAGGAGAGTTTATTTTATGGGTACAAAAAAGATAACGTTAAAACAAATCAGTCCGTTAGTAAAACATTAATTTCTTATCTGGAAATTTCCCAGAAACAAGATAACATGATTTTTGTAACGGATTATTGTTCTGATTTGGAAAAAGTTAAAGATTCCAAACACAAAAATTCATCTTATGATTTTGTTTCATTTGCTGCTCCAGACCGGGATTTGACTATAATTCCTGAACTAAATCAGACCACAGACAAACTAAGTGGTAAAGACATTATCAATTTAAACGATGCCAATAATTTTTTATTCTTCCTGAATTACGAAAATTACCCCACTAAACAATCGGTTGTAAGCGCCATTTCGGATTCTGATTATGACATTGTTTTCATTGATATGTTTTTTAATGACGGCACGCCCTACTCCAAAAGCATGATTGAACGTCTAAAAATAAAAGCTAATGGCTCTAAAAGATTAGTACTGGCCTACATGTCCATTGGGGAAGCAGAGGATTACAGATTTTACTGGAATCCAAGCTGGAAACAAGAACAACCTGAGTGGCTGGATAAGGAAAACAAAAATTGGCCAGGTAATTTTAAGGTAAAATACTGGGAAAAGGATTGGCAAAATATCATTTACGGTAATACAGACTCCTATCTTGATCGAATTGTAGCAACTGGCTTCGACGGAGTATACTTGGATATCATAGACGCCTTTGAATATTTCGAAAATGAATAGATTCTCCTTTCTATTAAAAGTGCATTTTATCGATTATGGTATTCTACATCGTAGTTCATAGATAAAACGCTTACGTTTAACAAAATAAAATTAACATTCCCGTTAAGAGTGATTTCTTTGTGGTTACATACTAACTATAACTATTTAATGAATCATTCTAAGAACATTGAGGTTCTGCTGATTTGTGAGGGTACATTCCCCTATAACACAGGAGGCGTATCAACCTGGGCCAACGATCTTTGTACTCGAATAGAAGATGTGGACTTTACCGTTTATTCTATAAATGCAAACGTAGAGCGCTCAACCAAATACCATCTTGGAGATCGAATAAAAAAGGTCATACAGGTTCCCATGTGGTCTTCAGAGGAGCCATTTGACTGTTTGGACTACGGTATAAAGTATTCAAAAATACTCCAGAAAAGAGAGTTAACCACAGAATCGGCAATCGCTAGTTCGTTTTCACAAAGTTTCAAGACTTTTATAGAAGAGATATACGCTACGGAAAAGTCCATTGAGGTCATAGAACAATGTTTCCATAGGATGTGGCAGTTTTTTCAAAAATACGACTACAAAAAGACGATGAGCAGTGCCGTTGTCTGGAATAGCTTTAAAGAGGCCCTGATTTCCGTCATCCCCAAAGAAGAATTGGAAGACATAACACTTGAAGACACCACCACCGCTATGCGTTGGATTTACCGTTTTTTGATACCCATGGCAATCAAAGTTCCAAAGGTGGACATTGCTCATATCACAATTTCCGGTATCGCAGTGTTGCCCGCGTTGGCCCTTAAATATAAATATAATACACCCATATTGGTTACGGAACACGGTGTATTCATTAGAGAAAGATTGATTGCGATAAGTTCGGCAGAGTATCCGTATTTTTTAAAAAAAATGCTTATAAATTTTTCTGAGTGTATTACAAAACTAGTTTACTATCACGCTACTAAGATTACAACGGTAAGTAAGTTCAACCTATCGTGGGAAACCTTTTATGGTGCCAATGCCGCTAAAATAAACGTCGTATATAATGGGGTAGATCATACTAGATTTAAGCCACTACCAAAACCGGAACCTTTACTAAATATACCTACGGTAGTAGCCGCTGCTAGAATATTTGATTTGAAAGATATTATTACCATGATTCGTGTCTGTCATGAAGTAAGAAAATCAATACCAAATGTGCAGTTTTTAGTCTATGGTAATAAAGATGCCGTTCCGGAGTATACGCTTGCCTGTGAAGAATTGATTGTATCACTTAATTTAAAGGAGCATTTTCACCTTAAAGGATTTCATCATAATCCAAGTAAACTATACTCCGAGGGAGATGTGTCTATTCTAACCTCAATTTCTGAAGGATTTCCTTATACGGTAATTGAATCTATGAGCTGTGGTATTCCTGTAGTTTCAACGGACGTGGGTGGAGTTTCAGAAGCTCTGGATGAAACATGCGGGTTTATATGTAAGCCAAAAGACTATCAAGACATTGCCGATAAAGTAATAACACTTCTGAATGATCCTGATTTAAGGAGGGAAATGGGAGATAGTGCAAGAAAAAGAGTGATTTCAAACTTCACTATAAATAGTTTTACGACTGCTTTTAAAGATATATATAAGGGTTTGGGCAATAAAGATGTAAAGCTGAAAGAGACAAAAGAAACGAGCGTAGAAATAGCCGTTCCTCAATAGTATTTGCGAAATGATAGATTACAATAAAGTAGTAGCGGACACAACGAACGCAGTTGTCCTTAAGGTGGGTAACCCGGTAAACGATAGGGTGGTATTAGCAACTCTGGAATCCTTCGGCATTAGGGATAGTGACGTGTTATCAGATTATGGATTTCCCTCTATAAATGAGCTCGCGCAACATATTTTTTTAGATTTAAAAAGTAGAAACCCTAAGGATTTGAAGAATGAGCCAGAAATGAGAAGGGAAAAAAAGTCCAGAAGTATTCCCGTTTCCGATTATTTATGGATCAAATCAAAGCTCTTTACAAAGTATTACCCCTTAGGTCTATTTCATTTAATGCCCGTATTTATACAGATTATTACTATCGTTTTTTTTGGGTATTCCCTCTGGACCTATTTGGGATTTAATATTGTACAATCAACATCAGTTGTATTTGGGGTAATTCTTGGCCTTACGATTTCTGGCGGTTACATTCAAGTTCTCGGAAGGCAGTCATCCTTTTATTGGCATCATCAAGAATACTACAAGGCTAAAGTGGTCATAGATAAAATGACGTTCTCAGGAATCAAAGGATTGCTGGTTTCTTTCGCAGCACTGCTAGTGATTAATATGTTCTTTAATTTTTATCCATTTTCATTTGTCCTCATAACAATGATATACGCCTTCCTAATAGGCTTATTATTATTGGTTATGGCTCCTTTCCATTCTATAAAACAACGTTGGTTCAACTCATTGGTTATACTTATTTCTACAGTATTGGCACTTACCTTGAGTTTAACCACCTCTATTCATATCTACATTACGCATTGGATCGGGATTGGCTTGGCGATTGTCCTTTGCAGGGTTTATTTGTTATTATTCTTTAAGAAGAAAATCGGATTAAATGGTACAGACGCTATAAAACCAAGAACGGTTACCGTGATTTATAGGAATTATCACTACTTCTTTTATGGTATTCTGGTTTATCTATTTATCTTTTTGGATAGACTATTGGCATGGTCCGCAGACGCTACACTCACACATAACTACTTATTTCTTTATGAAAAAAATTATGAAATAGGCATGGATCTCGCCATCATTATTTTCTTCTTGTTATCCGGTGTTTTGGAATATTCCATCGCTTCATTCAGTAAGTTTTTGGATATAAGACAAAAGAGTACATCATTAATATATATAAAGTCGTTTAATATGCGCATGCATACCATGTATAAAGGACATATTACACTTTTATTGGGGACTGCTTTTTTATCTACTCTTTTCATTTATTTCTTTGTGACGAAATCATGGGGTTACCAAGCAAATTTTGGCGAAGCACTTGACCCCATAAGTATAAGGGTCTGTATCATTGGAGGGTTCGGATACCTGTTCATGACTTGGGGTATGCTCAATTCTTTATACTTATTTCTTCTTAATAAACCACAGGGAGCTTTGAAAGCAATTACGATTGCCTGCGTAATCAACTTTACGATCGGATTCTTTTCTAGTAGAGTTTTAAGTTATGAGTACAGTTCCGTAGGTATGCTGATCGGAGCATTCGTTTTTATGATTTTAACAAGTAAGCACACGATGTCCTACTTTAAAAAATTGGATTACCATTATTATGCGTCTTATTAATATACTCTTAGTCATATGGCCCTTCTTGTGTTTCTCAAAAGGAGCACATTTACAAGGTTCAAACGAAAAATCGTTGTTTGTCTGTTATGGAAAAATAGACCCGAACAGTATTGTAGGTTACAAACTTGTAGTGCTGGAGGCAGGTCATTTTAATGATGAAGATATTAGAATTTTTAAGAAAAATAATGAAAAAGTGATAGCATATATCAGTCTTACGGAGGTCAATGAGAACAGTCCACTTTTTAATAAATTAAAGTCATATTGCATTGGTGAAAACACCAATTGGGGAAGTAGGTTCGTTAATATATCTGATGAAAGAGCTAAGAAGGTTTTGCTCAGTCGAATCGGTAAACTCGAAAATCACGGCTTTGATGGACTGTTCTTGGATAACCTTGACAATGTTTCTAGTTGGGGCGCACTTAACGGAATGGAGAATGAGTTAGTAGAGCTTTTACAGACCATCAAAAGGAAGTATCCACAATTTTATCTCTGCCAGAATTCAGGTCTTTTTCTTGATGCTCAGCTATCGAGCCTTACTGATGCCATAGTTTTAGAATCTTTGGTAACCAACTATGATTTTCAAAAACAAGAATATCTTTTGAGAGATGAAACATCTAAGAATCGCATGTTGCAAGAAATTCTAAACCAAAGAAAGTCAAAGGATAAGCCTATTTATATTTTGGAATATAGCGACAATTTTAAAATAATGGAAGAGGTTACAAAAGAGTTGATTACGTACAAATTGCCATACTACATTGCTCAGATAGACCTTCAACATCCATCTCAATTTTTAATGCTGAATAAATGATACTCATGGATTATGTTTTAGTTGGCCCACTTAGGGTTCTCTTTTTGTTTGCAGGGGTTTTGTTCTTTCATCAAATAATAACAAGACAGCCCTTACGCAATTATGGTTTGGACTATATTTTAAAAAGGATAACTTTTTATGGCAGTAGTTTGTTGATTTTGGTATTTATCCTGGTTCAGTTGGATTTATATGACACTTTTTCGGTATTGGCTATTCTAGTAATTATACTAGTTTCCCAATATTTCGGATTAAAGAATTATGCTTTTAGCGGTAAGTCATTTAAACGTAAAAAAGTAAAATTCCTATTAAAGTTCTTCAAGTTCATTGAAGAACGCCCCAGGTTTGGGGATATTTACACAAGTTTAAAAAGGTTATATGTTCCACAACATATCAGTTTAAAACTTATCACTGCTTTTCTAGTTGCCGCTGTTTGTTTTGTATCCAGATATTTATTTCTTGAAAGTGATTTATATACTCTATCCGATTTATGGCAAACAAACTTGGAGTTTGTCAAACAATTTAACTATAACCAATGGTTTACCAGTGGATTTAGATTATTAGGTGAAGACGCTGTTATCAATTTATATTCAAAAGTTACTGGGATAAGTGAAGAAATGGCTGTGCACTCTTTTGGACTGTTAGAAGTGTTTGGTCTCAGTATAGTGCTGTACTGGATAATCTCTAAAATTAGTAAATCCGATTTCTTAGCACCCATGTTTTCAGTACTATTTTATGGTTTTGTATTCAAATACTTGCCAATTAACACCAACTTATTGTTAGAGCATAATCCTATAAATATGGCTTTTTGGATTGCCTTACCAATTATGATATACACACTTTTACCAGGACTACTGACTATTAAAGCAAAAAAGTTCATGACACAATTAATGGTGGCGTACAGTGCACTGTTTTTCGTAAATCTTTTCGTCGCCATTATCGTAATACCCCTTTTTTTATTGACAGCACTTATGTTTCAAACAAAAAAACGAAGAATGTTCGTACTGAGAAGCATTTGGGTTTATATTTTGGCGGGAACCCTTGTGATAGGTTTGCATGGAATAGCCTGTTACGTAAACGATGTTTCCTTTTATAGTTTTTTTAAGGAGAACCTTATTTTAGTAGATGCGTACACCTATTTTCCCCAGATAGAAATGGGTATAGAAAAGCTTATGAGCTATTACGCTATTTTTGGAGTAATCGTACTGTTATGTCTCTTGCCTATTTATCTTAAAGAAAAAGCAAAATGGACCCCTGCACTAATAATCATCATATTTTTTAATATAGTCGTTTCCCTTAAATGGTTAAGGTGGGATTGGATAGATGTTGATCTATATTATCAAACTATTGCCGCATTGATTGCCATGCCCATCGGTATCTTTTTTGGGGTGGTAATGCATTATTTGAAAATGACAATTCCTAAAAACCAACTCCTTAGGGCTCCTGTCTATAGTTTCCTATTCTTGATGCTTGTTTACATGGCTTATACTTCAAACAGCTTCCTTAAATCTGATGAGAACCAAAAAGACAAACTTAAAAGTGATGTATTACTGGTTTATAATAAATTGTCCAATGACTATTTACCCTACTCTTATATGGTTGTGAACGACAATTATGGTTTTACGATCAGCAAAAGTAAACACCATTTTATTCAGTATGAAAATTTTCTGAAGACCTATATAGAAAGAGATTCCATATACCACAACATAAAGGAGAATGACAAATTGTTAAGAGAGAACTCCCAGTATATTCTACCCAACAGTGTTTTTGTTTTTGTTTCTGAAAACGAGGACAAAGAGAACCTAAGTTCATTGGCCACATCGGCAGAAATAAAAAGTAACATTTTAAGAACACTCAAGGTTCTAAGAAGTAGAGGTAGAAAAATAGACATTTTCTATACTAATCAATATTTAACGGTTTACGAAATCGTAAACCAAAAAAACTCATCAAGATTAGATGAGCTAATATTCAATCTATGATAAAAAGTGTTAAAATAATTTTAGTTGCAATCTCGATTCTAAGTCTGAATATTGGATGTCAGAGTGATTTGTATCGATTCAATAGTCGGTTTAATATCCCTGCAAAAAGTTCAGAATCACCGTTAGTTCAATTCATACAAGAATCGGGGGATTATGAGGCTATGATGGAGCGAGAAAATTTAGGAAAGGCCTTTGAATACACCAAAATACCCTACAACTATATTCCCGTTAAGCAATTTAACGAAGATGTAACCTTGGCCCCGACCGCACGACTATTAGTCATCAACCAGACGTTTGGACTCAAGGATGCCGCTATCGATTCATTATTGGCATTTGTTGCAAAGGGCGGAAGCATATTTTTTACTAAACCTATTAATGACGAGCGTCTCGCTTTTTTCTACGGTTTCGGGACAAATTCAAATTGGAAGACCAATAAGACGGCAGAAGGCTTTTATTTTAAAAAGCCAATTTTTCCTGAAAAGATGAAGTTTACCTATTTAAACAAGGGCTTACATTCAGGATTTCAGAATTCTAATTTCTCCGATAAAATTGAGGTTTTGGTTGCTGCGGCTAACGATAAGGAATATCCAGTTCTAATCAAAAATAAAATAGGGAAGGGTCAGGTCCTTTTACATAATTCTTTTGAACAATTGAACAAAAGTATGAGAGGATTTATTTTTAGTTGTTCTTTGTTGGGGCTGGAAGGTGTTCCCTATCCGGTGGCAAATGTGGCAACTATTTTCCTTGATGATTTTCCTTCTCCTACTTATGCCATCTATAAAGAGCCGATAAAATCCGAAATGAACATAACAGTGACAGATTACGTGAATAATGTATGGTGGCCAGATATGAAGAAACTTGCCAAAGAGGAGAATATGAAATATACAGCCTATGTTACCTTTGACTACAATGCCGGCGTTATTCCACCTTTCTCATTTAAAGAATGGGACAGGAACAAAGTTACTGTGAACAATCTAGAGCAGAGTGCTAGTGGTTGGATCGGGAGAGACATATTAAAGAGTGGTCATGAATTAGGTTTTCACGGATACAATCACGTGTCACTTTTAGCTAGTGATTGGACAAATCCCGACTATATGGTCACGGCCCTAAAATCTGCTGATAAAAAATGGAACATCTTAAACTTTAAAGACCTTCCTAGATCATATGTACCACCCAGTAATTATATCGATAGTGTGGGCTTAGCAAAATTATATCAGGGAATGCCAAGTCTAAGATATGTGCAAAGTACTTATTTAGGGGAGTTGAAGGAAGGCGGATTGCGTGAATTTGACCCAGAACCGTATAATAATCGCTTTTTTAACTTTCCAAGAATCAGTAGTGGTTACGTTTTGGATACGACAAGTGAATGGGAAATTGAATCCATGTACATGTGTACGGGTATATGGACGCATTTTGTGCATCCAGACGATGTTTATCAAATACCGGATAAATCCAACTCTGAAACAAGTGGTCATTTTGAATATCGTAATAAGTACAATTTAAACTGGTATAGCACTGGCTCAAAGAAAGGAATGTTAGATCGGTTTAAGGAACATATTAAGGATTACAAAAAGAATCACCCTAATGCTAGGTTTCTAAATGCGACTGAGGCATCGGAAGTTACCGTAGAATGGCGTAATAACTATTATTCACATTCTAATTATGATGGTCTTTACGAGGTTCAGGGTAGGAGTGAAAGCAAGGGTTCCCCTGAACGTTTTTGGTTGATGTATGTAGGCAGAGAAAATGTTCAACAGATGGATAATACGTTGAACAGGGAAGAGATAGCCTACGAAAAGAAAAAGCTAATGAACGGCTTCCTCTATTCTATAAAGACTAGAACTGCCGAACTTGTGATTCCTGACTTGAATCCCAGTTTACCCGTCCTGTTCGAAGACGAAAATAACAGAATAGGGCAGGTAATGACAGAACGCGCCGTATTTGAAAAAAACAAGAAATTACTAATGCCTATTGACGAAAGGATAAAACGGTATGTAGCAGAGGGTGATTTGAGTGCCGCAACAGATTTAATTCAAGAGCAATTTAAAATAAGTTCCAAAGTAAACAGAGTCATGATCAAAGACTATGCCCAGTATATGGTCTGGCAAGAAAGGGAAAAAGAACTATGGACCGTATTGGATAGGTATTATTCTCGTTTTGAGTCTGCTAGTACGGCCCAAGTTCACAGTCTTGTTCTGGATGTAACTTTCTACCCTGAACCAAGTGAACATCAAAAATGGTTGGAGCGAGAACTTTATTGGGATACGGATAACGCGGAGATACTTAAAGATTACATACAAAATTTTAATACAGAGGAAAACTATCATAGCATTAATAAATCTTTTCAAAAACTTATAGCAATTGAACCCTCTATTGATTTAACCAAGGCCTACGCTAATTTTTTAATAGGTAGTGAAGCAGAAGAGGTTTTATCTTTTTTAAACACCATAGAGGTTTGTTCTTTTGATGATAAAGCATTGGCCAATGTAATAGCTTGGTCCTATGCAGACAGATTGGTTTTTGAAAAGGCCCTACTTTGGGCACAATGCGCTCAGGGTATTAACCAAGAAACTATTGATTTTTGGACATTAAGCTCAACTTCTTTTGAGGAGAAAAAAGAGACAGATTTACCCTATTATATAAGGCTGTTATTGGCCAACGATGCCAGAAAGGCCTATCAGGAATTGAGGAATATTACCCCATGTTTTAGAGGTCTAGAAAATGAAGCAACTCGGATAGCGGTTAATTTTGCTGATTATGGTGATTTTTCTAAGGCCTTGGAATGGTCTAAATGCGGTGCGGAGGTGCCAATTGAAAAAAAGATGGAATGGTATTTTGAAACCAATCAGTTAAAAGAGTTGAAGAAGGTCTTTAAAGAATACTTAAGTGAAAATCCAAGGGATTATAAGATAAAAAATCATATGGCGACCCTCATGCTGTACAGTAGTGACATTATGGGCGCAGCTAGAATTGTTATCGGAATGCCCATGAACAAAGTAGATAAGAACATCATAAAAGCTATCAATCGAGAAGTAAAGGAAATGGATTTGAGGCAGCAGGCTTCTTTCTATAAACAATATATAGAACTGATCGATGCTAACGTTGGAAAGGAAATAGTGTCGAAAATAAGAGAAAACCAGGGTAACGAGATTGGTTTTGAAACGTTTAACATAAATGATGCTTTTAGGCCTACGGCTCTGATGAATAGCGTTTACTTCAAACTAAGAAATCAAAAGGGTAATTTTCATAAAATTGGGCTTACACAGAGTACCATGTACAAAATTCCGCCAGATTCTATCATAAGGCCAAATAATGAAGGAAGAGATTTATTAGGTTTAGAATACGGCTATTATATGAATTCAAAAGAAAATAAAAATGCTTGGTTAAGAGGAAGATTAGAAAGAGATAATCAAAACAAGTTGTATTATCAGTTTGGAATAGGTTATAGCACTAGTCAAAAACTGAATTTTACATCGTTTCAATTGGATGCTTTTCCCGTAAGAACGGGTCCAGGACATGTTTTAGACATCTATAGAATTAGGTTCAATGGATACAAGGAAATAGCATTGGGTAAATCTTTCAAGAATATCATATCCTTGGAATCCAACTATTATACGGATGACGAGTTTGAAACAACCGGGCTGTTGAGGCTTGAGTATGCCCTCCTTAATTTGAAAAAATTCAAAATTTCCCCATTGTTGGAAACATCTTACGGATTTGGGACTTTAAATAGAAGGGACGGATTTCCTTACTGGATAGCTAATAATAGATTAGTGGGCGGTGGAGGCATCCTTTTTACAATTGGTTCGCCTTTGACAAATTTTCAATTTACTACGGATATTAGCCTTTTTGCAGAACGGGACCAACCTAACTTTGAGAGATATATGGGGCAACTAACCTATAAAATCAAAAAGTTTACACAGATAAGAGCAGCTTATGAAATCTATACCATTGATGACTTTTTCTCTAATGTATTTCAACTGGGATTGGGATATCGGTTTAAGTAAAGATCGGGTCAAAGCAATTATGGGTTTAACGCTTACTAAATAAACGTTAAACCCGTAATAGCTTAATTTCATTGGCACCACCAAAGGGTGTGATATTCATGGGCTTGCCTCGAAATTGAAAATATGTTTCCAATGAATGCCTCGAGGGCTTGCCCCATGGTAGTTTACGAATCAAGGATCAATTCTTTCTTTTACTCTGGAGAATCCGTTAACTCATACCCTTGGTTAATTCCTTTTACAAGGGCAGGGACTCCTTTCTCCATCCATACGGGTTTTGGAGCACCCTTGAGATAGTAATCGAAAAATTGGGCCATTCTTAGGTTAAAATCTTTTCTGTTCTGTAATTTTAACGGCCAATGCGGTTCCCCATTGTAGTTTAGAAACCAAGATGGTTTCCCCAACCTTCTAAGGCTAACGAAGAATTCAATACCTTGATACCAAGGCACATGGCCATCTGCATCGTTATGCATGACCAATAGTGGTGTATTTATTTTATCGATGTTGAAAATTGGGGAGTTTTCTATATAACGCGCTGGGTATTCCCACGGTGTACCTCCGATTCTACTTTGGGTATGTTCGTACTGAAATTGCCTACTAAGCCCTGTCCACCAACGAATACCTCCGTAGGCACTAATCATATTGGGTACGGGAGCACCGGATTCAGCCGCTTTGAATATATCGGTTTTAGTAACTAAATAGGCAATTTGATACCCTCCCCAGCTATGTCCTTGCACACCAATGTTGTCCTTATCTATAAACCCTTTTTCTATAAGGGAAGTTACACCAGGAATGACACAATTATAAGCGCTTTCACCAGGATAACCTACACGATAGGCCACATCAGGATTAAATATTATATAGCCTCTACTGGTATAAAAGCTATAGTTAATAGATGATCGCTCCGCTCTGGGTATTCTGTGACGGTGCAGACCGTCCGAACTACGTTCGTAAAAATTTACGAGTAAGGGGTATTTCTTGTTCGGGTCAAAATTCTCTGGTTTTATGAGCATCCCTGTAAGCTCTTTACCGTCTAGGGATGTCCAGTTGATAAGTTCATTGGTACCCCAATTATAGCCGCTTTGTTGCGGATTGGCATCGCTTAGCACAGTGATATTCTCAAAATCGAAGTCGGTTGTTCTTAGATCTGGGAATTCCTTAAAAGATTCCCTCGTAAATAACAGTTGTTCACTCAAGACAGCCTTTTTAGGATTGGAATACCGATATGGTCCTGATACTAGTTTGGTCAATTTTTGATTCTTTGGGTTGAAAAGTACGTAACCGGAATTCTTGGTAATTTCGTCAAATACCGTAAATAACCATTTCGTATCGGGATTTAAGAAACGTTCTTCTTTGTCTAATTGAACCAAACGGTACCTGGTCTTTGTTTCACGCCCTTTGGTTAATCTATTTCCTGCGCCTGTTTTCGGATTAAACTCCCAGATGTCGTACCTGTCATAAAGTAGAACTGAAGCATCATCTTTTGTAAAGCCGGCCATTCCATAGGCATAAGGGTGGTCTGGGTAATCATGGAATTCATTATAAAAAACCTTGTCCTTTGTTAGTGCTTTATAGATTCCCGATTTCATATCATGTGTAAACCAAGTGGTATCTACCCTGCTGTAACCATATGCATACTTAGCCTTTGGGCTGAGCTTCATTTGAGCGGATTTTTTGATTTTCCTTACGGTTTCTCCCGTACGGACATCCAGTACGGCATAATCGTACTCCTTAAAACCTTTCCATTGACTTTCTAATTCATAAGGTGTTGAGGTGCCTATTAGCGTATAAGCAGCATTACCTTCATCACCCAGTTCACTTTCTGTAAACTCGGTATTTGCCAGTTGTACTAGTTTGTTATCTTTTAAATGGATTACGGTTTCAAAGGACCGTATGGTGTCATTTTTTAACTGTAGTTCTTGTACAGTGTACAACCGGGGTTCATTATAGGTCCATACCTCTACGTTCACGATTTCATCATCGGTAAGGGTGGTGTCCTTAACGATAGGTGGGGTTCTTAGACCAAAAAATAGTTTGGACTCATCTTTGGAGAAATGTACTTTTCCATCAGATGAAACCAAATAATCTTTAGGGGCACTGGACGAATCAACTAGTTTTTCTGCTTTCCCAGCACCTTTTTTCCATAAAAAAAGTTCGTTTGGGCGTATCTGTACTTTCGTGGTGTCCGCATCTACCACAAAACCAAGATGCCGGCCTGTCTCGCTAAACTCAAGTTGGTAATATTTGGCGCTTTTAACGGAGTGAATATTGTTTGTTTCTTCATTCTCCAAATCCATAACAACAACACTCGAGTTACTGTCTTTATCTGGACCCGTAGTACTATAGGCAAACATGTTGTCCTTTTTTGAAAAGGTATAGTGTGTTACGAATTTTAAGGTATCCTCCGTATTATCTTCGAGATTACGTAGCACTACGTGATAGCCATTTTCCTTACTTACGTTCTTTTTTTTAGGCTTTTTCTCTTGAACCGAATCTTTACTTTTTGACGTATTATCGGTTTTTACTTCTTCCAGCATATAAGCCACATAACCGGACCATTTTTCCGGTACTTTGTACGATTTTAGATTCCCTATTTTGGTAAGGCTCTTATTTTCTAGGTTGAAAATTCCTAAAGAATCCTTTGGCAAATTTTTCTTCTTCACCTTTCTGCTTTTCATGGCCCTAAGGCTATCTTTCCAAGGTTTTATTGTAAAGAACAGGTGTTTGGAATCATAACCGAATAGTCCTTGCTTCCCGCGGTCGTACGACAATAATTCCCTTCCGTCAATGTCCTTTATCTTCAGGAAATGGTCCTTTTCTCCCTTTGCTAAAGCGTAAACTAAATACTTTCCATTTGGGTCTAGTTGGTCTCCTTCAATAGTACTCCAAAGCTCATAATCGCTGTGGTCCAGCACTTTTTTTTGTGCGGAAACAGTCAGGGAAATAAACAGTAGCAGAAAGGGTATTATAATTTTCATAGGGTCTAATTATTTAATGCTTTTAAATATAAAGGGATTATTGGAATAATGTTTGCGTTAGAACCTTAAAAGAACAATTTTAATTATAAGAGTGAGGTGGCAATAGTGTTCTTAAGGTGTCGTTATGATTATAGTACATAGTGATATCTTTGAAGAAATAAATTACAGTAGGGCAATAGTTAAGAATGGTATGACAAGCAAAAAAAGACATTGGTTTTGGAATTTGGTAATGATTATTACTTTCATCATATGCCTCTCTAGCTTGGTGATGCATTACAAAAATTGGGTAAAATTAGAACCTAATGAAATTCAATTACTTTCTGGATTTTATCGTGTTGCTATCCCTTATGCCGACATGGATAGTGTGCTGTTCGTAGAGCGTATACCGCCAATGGAAAGATTGAATGGATTTTCTGCGTTGGAAAAGGAAAAAGGTATTTTTAGAGCATTTAAGGATTCTCTTACAGAAAGTAAAATTCATGTTTTCGTGGATAATATTTCACAACAGAAAATAAAAATAGTCTATAAGGACTCGCTCAAACTGTTCGTAAACCTTAAAGATTCTGTTGAAACCTTAAACTTATTTAACCACTTACAAGAAAAAAGTTTGGATGTTACCGTTCCAAACTAGAACAATAGACACTATAATTTATAAATTATTGAAGCTATGAACGCTTCAAATCCCTATGAAAAAAATAATCAGTTCCTTTTTGATTTTAATGGTTTACGCCGGTTTTAGCCAACATAATCTTAGCCTTAAGATTGAGGGTGTGCCGTCTAACGCAGGTGCTATTTGTGCCGCTGTCTATAAAGACCACGAATCATTTTTAAAGTTTGATAAGGTCTATAAAATGGGTTCTAAAAAGGCAACAGAAGGGAATACGATTATCCAAATAAACGATATTCCGGAAGGTAACTATGCCGTGGCCATTTTCCATGACGAAAACGGGAATGATGTTTTAGATACCAATATGTTCGGTATTCCCAAAGAAGCCGTAGCCTTTTCAAAAGCAAAAATGAAAATGTTCGGCCCTCCTAGATTTGACGAATGTGCGTTTAAAATTGTTGCGAACACTGAAATTACAATAGTGTTGGACTAAGGAATAATTCTTAGTCGTACGTTGTGATTTTTATGACGCCATTAGCCGCTCTGGTGCCATACTCCGCTGCTGCAGCATCCGAAAGTATTTCTATGGTTTTTACATTAAAACTATCTACCAACTGATTTACAGAGTTAAAGGAACTACCAACGATATAGGAATTAAGGATATACAGCGGTTCTTCCGTAGCACTTGCCAAAATAGAATTTGCCGTTTTGTTGATTACCGGCCTTCCGTTTCTGCGAACTATGCCGGGCAACTGTATTACCCTAGTAAGTAGGGAAACGGCACCTCTATTTTTTTCGGTGAGCTCTTGTTCAAGTTCCGATTTGGAAGTATCCTTGGCTTTTGAGCTACCGCAGCTGTACAAAATTACCACAGCAATTACGGTTAAAAGTAGTGATACGTTTTTCATTATGGCGGATTATTAGCTTTCTAAATATAATCCATTTTGTTGGGTAATATGTAAATCTTTATCAGGAACTTCGTTATTCAATAATTAAAGAAACTAAACAAGGAATACTATGGTTTTACTTGCACAATGCTTGGGAGCACTTTTTGGATTATTGGCAATAGTCTTTGGAGCCTTTGGGGCACACGCTTTAAAAAAACGTTTTAGCGTGGAGCAGTTGAACAGTTTTGAGACTGGGGTCAAATATCAAATGTATCATGCCCTGGTTCTATTGATGTTAGGTTTTAACCTAAACATGGATACGTCATTGGAAAAATATATGGTGTACTGTTTTATTATCGGGATCCTTCTTTTTTCCTTTAGTATCTATGGCCTATGCATAAGTTCCTCAAAAGGGAAGAAATTGAAGTTTTTAGGTCCAATTACTCCCATCGGAGGATTATTTTTGGTAGCGGGCTGGGCGCTTTTATTGTACTCCTTTATTCGGAACTTGATTTAAAGTCTCGGCTGTTTTAGAAGGACATGTTTTCCTAGGAACTGATTTATAAGCCTAGACCATTTATTTATTATTTAAAGAAATTACTAAACCCAATGATAAAATAGGCTTTAAAGCAATGTTCTTTTCTTCTAAAATATAAGGGCTTTATTTTTCTGCCGCCACCTCGGAGGTAAATTCTTTTATCGCAGTATTAGGCTCCATAATCGTATATCCTTTCCAGAATTCTGGGTCGTAATTAGCCATGTACTGTGGCAACACCTCGTTAGACTCTTTAAAGTTTTCAAAGGTGGTATCGCTGATGTTCTCGGTATCAAAAACAACGACCTCATAACGATTTAATCCACCAAAGGCGGCATCGATTTTTAAATGAAGTTCATTTTGTTTTCTTCTTCCTTTTACGTTTTTATTTTTCTCAATGATCTGAACAGGTCTTCTAAAGCCAACCCTGTTTCCTTTTGTTATTTCATAATACTTTAAACCGTATAGTCCATCTTCGTCCTTTCCGAACAAGATGCTGCCCTTAGCGAGATATTCATTGATAGAAATGCCCAAGAGCTTAAAGTTTCGGATGGGTTCCGTATTCTCAAAATCCATCTTTACTAGGGCAAAATCATCGGAATCAATATAAAGCTTACCGCGAAATTCTTCTGACCCCTTAGGTTCAAAACGAATAACATATAATGCTTTATCACCGATATAGGTAAAGTCTTCCAGTGTAAGTTCAAAACGTCGAGGTTTAAAAAGTACATTGTAGTCGGTATCCTTAAATATGGGAAGATTGCTATACAGATTCCCTAGCGTTCTACGTTTGTAATTGGCAAAGAATTTTTTCTGATTCACCTTTTCCTTCTTTTTCTTTTCAAGTTCTTTGTTTAAAGCCGCCACATCTGTGGAATCTACTTCTGCATCAAATAGTTCATCTGCGTCTAACCGAGTGCCGAACAGGCCGGATTTCACCTTAAAATAAGAATCGGTTTTCACGTTTTTCTTAATGATCTCATTAAAACGTTCTTCTAAGTTCTCTATATCTATACGTTTACTCTTGTCATACAGTTCAGAAGCTTTAATCAAGTCTAGTTTCTGTTCATCATCGTCCTCACTACCGTATAAATCGCCTATCATTTCCGTATAATAGGTATCCCTTTTAGGAACCGAGCGTATAACACTATCCAAAAAGGGTTTGCTAAACGCAGGTATGGTAGACTCTTTTATGGTATAATCGGTTTTGATGATGGTATTTTCATACGATTCTCTCAAAAACAACCTTTTTTTGGTAAAACCCAGCCTATAGTTTTTTTCTAAGTTTTCCTCGACCAGCTTTATAATCTCTTTAGGGGTGTAATTCTTGTTGGAAACGATTACTTCCTTTAGCTCAATAGCCTTAGGACTGAGATAGATAGAACTTTCTTTGAATTCTTCAATAGGTTTGCCTAGAGACTCATAACCGATACATGATATGAACAAGGAATCCGTTGGCTGTATACCTTTGTCCAACAAAAAAGTAAATTGACCTTCCTCGTTGGTTATAACCCCTTTATTGTTCAATAAAACTGTAGCGTAAGGGATTGGTTTTTGCGTAACGCTGTCCAATATTTTGGAGCTGAGTGTCTGAGCCTGAATAGTGGGGAATGATAGAAAAACGGTCAGTATTGCAATTTTTGAGGTAAAGGTCTTTCGCATATAATAGGAATAACTTAATTACAAACTAAAGAATAGGTAGGCGTAATACCTGCCTGTTTTTGTTTTTATTAGGATGTATTTATTATTTTTTTAACGAACTAAGTTCGGTTTAAGGAAGACTTCAAAAACGTCTCATTTGTTACGATAAAATTGAAAAACTGCTCATTTAAACTTTAATGACAGCCACAATCATCTTGTCCACATGCTTTGGACTGCTGTTTTTTGGTTCCGAACAAGGATTTGGGAAGGAAGAATTTTTTAAGGATGTACCCAATGGCTATCGCTAAAGTAAGGTAGACTAGAATCTGTTGTAGGATATCCATTTTATTTTAAAAGTTGATAGGCGATTAAAGCTACAATATAAGCAAAAAGACTCATGAAAACGAGCTGACCTGCCGGCCATTTCCAAGAATTGGTTTCACGTTTAACAATGGCCAAGGTGCTCATACACTGCATGGCAAAGGCGTAAAATAATAAAATTGAAATGCCAGTCGCCAAGTTAAAAACCGGCTTTTGAGTTTTTGGGTTTACCTCCGCTGCCATTCTTTGCGTAATGGTGTCCGTGTTTTCTTCTCCACTACCAACACTATATATGGTGGCCAAAGTTCCAACAAACACTTCTCTAGCGGCAAACGAGGTTAAAACGGCAATACCTATTTTCCAATCATAACCCAAAGGTTTTACAAGGGGTTCAATAACCTTGCCTGCGTATCCCATAAAAGAATTTTCGAGCTTAAAACTTGCAATTTCTTGGCTTTTAGCAGCTTTAAAAAGTTCGGTCTTCTTCTTCTCCATAGCATCCGTAAAGTCAACTTTATCTAATTGGTAAGCGTTTTTAGAAATACTATCGTTCAGCTCTTGTTGGTAAAGTGCTAGTTTCGTTTCCACGTCCGATTGATTAAATGCGGAGAATCCGTCCCTTTCAATACGTTGTTCAACAATCTGTTCGGCGTTTTTGAAATTGTTTGAAATTCCAAAGGAGCCCAAAAACCAGAGGATAATAGAAATGGCTAGAATAATTTTACCCGCACCCAATACAAAACTCTTGGTTTTTTCCAATACGGTGTAGGCCACATTTTTGGGCAGGGGGAGCTTATAGTTTGGCATTTCTACTACGAAAAAGGACCTGCTTTTTATTTTTAGGATTTTGTTCAACACTACGGCAGAGAGTATTGCTGCCCCAAAACCTAGGAGGTAAAGCAACATTAAAATCAGGGCCTTATAGCTAAGTCCTAAAAAACTTCCTTCTGGAATAACCAGGGCTATGATAATTAGGTAAACGGGCAGCCTGGCAGAACAGGTGGTAAAAGGGGTAACTAAAATAGTGATAAGGCGTTCTTTCCAGTTTTCTATGGTCCTGGTGGCCATAACAGCTGGGATGGCGCATGCCGTGCCAGATATTAATGGTACTACACTTTTACCACTTAGTCCAAAAGGACGCATAACGCGGTCCATTAAAAAAACCACCCTACTCATATAGCCGGTCTCTTCCAATAATGATATAAAGAGAAATAGAAATGCAATTTGAGGAATAAAGATCACGATTCCCCCTATACCTGCTAGTATGCCCTCGGCAATAAGATCGGTGAATACCCCTGCCGGCAAGGTATTTTTCACCCATTCCGTTGCAGAGGCAAAAAAGGAATCTATCATATCCATGGGATATTCGCTCCACCCGTAAATAGCTTGGAAAATAATCAATAGGATTAAGAAGAAAATTAGGTAACCAAAAATCTTGTGGGTAAGTATTTTATCTAAACCGGCCCGAAACCCTTTGGCCGCATTGACATCAATTTTATAGGTCTCCTTTAAAATGCCGTTGATGTACTGGTATCTTAAAATAGTCTCTTTTTGCTGCAATCTTTTGAGCTCGGATTTTGATTTGGTATCAAAAGAAGAGGTGTCCTTTATGAGATTTTTCTCAATAGGCATAAAGTTTACATCTTGGGTGATGACCAACCACAGCTTATACAGGTCTTCGTTCGGAAAAGTATTTTTTAATCCGTCAAAGTAGTCAGGAGCAATAACGGTAGTATCTACAACTGGTCTTTTAGAAAGATTTTTAAAATCGGCGATGAATTCCTTTAATTCAGTAATACCTGTGCCTTTTCTGGTGCTGACCAAAGCAATTCTGGTATCTAGTTTCTCTTCTAGCAAAGGTATGTCTATACTAATGCCTTTACGAGACATTCTATCGGCCATGTTTATGACTAGTATCGTAGGAATTTTGAGGTCTTTTATCTGTGTGAATAGAAGGAGGTTACGTTTTAAATTTTCAACATCCGATACTACCAGGGCAACATCTGGATGGTCTTTATCATTTTTATTCAGTAATAATTCTACCGCTACACTCTCATCCAAAGAGGTGGTGTTAAGACTGTATGTTCCCGGCAAGTCTAAGATATGGGCCTTGACCCCACGGGGAAGCTTACAAATACCTTCTTTTTTCTCAACGGTGATTCCGGGGTAGTTCCCTACCTTTTGATTGAGTCCGGTAAGCTGATTAAAAACCGAAGTTTTTCCCGTATTCGGGTTTCCTATGAGCGCTACATTGATTTGTTTGGCCATAGCTATGCTACTCTTTAATGATTTCTAAGGCAATCTTAAAAGCCATGGATCGTCTGATAGCGATATGCGAACCATTAACATTAATGTATATGGGATCTTGGAGGGGTGCAACTTGTATCAACTCTACTTCATTGCCGGGCAGGCAGCCCAATTCTAGGAGTTTTATGGGCAATGCGTCCTCTGCGAACTCTTTTATGATTCCTCTCTCCCCACGCTTTAAATGCCCAACAGTTGTCTCCAATTTTTATTTAGATTCATTTTAAGTAAGGGCAAAAATAAGGGAAAAAA